>JAZUQF010000327.1:0-5192 GCA_045605545.1 Lysinibacillus sp. | reverse complement strand
TCTGGACATGCAGCGCATTTTCCGAGTGGCTGAAATGTTTGCCGGCATTTTCACATTAGGAATCGTCGGCTACTTGATCAACTTCGTGTTCCTGAAAGTGGAGCAGTACTTCCTGCGCTGGAGAGGGGCGGCGAATGGCGTGTAGAGAGGCCGGTATCATCACAGGTGCTGCCATTGATTGAAAACAATACAATTTCTATATGAAGGTGGAGGATGACTATGGGTCGTATTTGGGAAGAACTATTGACGGAAGCGGATAAGCTGGTAATTGAGCGTGGAGGCTATGGGAAATCGAGGGGTCTGGGCAAGAAACCCCTTCTGCTGATCATTGATCCACAGTACAACTACATGGGCGAAAATGTGCCGATTGAAGAGCAGCTGCACAAATACCCGAGCGGTGGAGGGCAAGCGGCCTGGGCGACGGTGGACAATGTAAAGGAGCTGAAGGCGCTGGCGGATGAGCTGGACATCCCGACGATCTATACGAGGAACGTCCAGAAAAAATCAATCCAGTTCGACTCGTTTGCATTGAAGGCCAATCGCGATAATTCCAATTACGTGGACGGGATGCCCGGCACGATGATTATCGAGGAGCTTCTGCCGACTGAAAAGGACATCGTGGTGGATAAGTGCTATGCAAGCGCATTTTTCGGCACACCCCTCATCAGTTATCTGGTAAAGCTTGGGGTGGATTCCCTCATCGTGGTAGGTGGATCGACGAGCGGCTGTGTCCGCGCGACGATTGTAGACGCGGTGACGCATAATTTCAACGTCGCCATCATTGAAGATGCAGTGTATGACCGCATTGAACTGTCGCATAAGGCTGCATTGCTGGATTTGTGGATGAAATATTGTGATGTGCTGTCGACGGAGGATATCAAGGACTATTTAGTAAGTCTGAGGACCACTGCTTGATGAACATCCAGGCAGGGCTGGGCAGTAGGAAGCGCCAGACATCCGGTGTGCAGTCCGTCGAAAGGGCACTGCATATTTTATCTTGCTTCACGGTAGAAGAGAAGCTGTTGTCCGTCGGGGAGATTTCCGCCAAACTGGTTCTCCCGAAAAGCACGGTCGTCCGCTTGTTGCATACCCTCAAGTCACACCGGTTCATCGAGCAGGATGCAGGTACACAACGCTATAGGCTGGGGTTCAAGGTGCTGGAACTGGGCAATGCCTATGCGTCGAATCTGGACTTGCGGCAGGTGGCGCTGCCCATCATGAAAGCCCTGAATGAAGAAACATTGGAGACAGTCAGTTTGAATGTCGTAGATCGATATAATCGCATCTGTATTGAGAAGGTGGAAAGCAATCAGCAAATCCGCAACTTTGTGAAGGTCGGTGCACGAAGCCCCCTCTGCTATGGGGCTTCCGGAAAAGTATTATTGAGCCATCTGACAAAAGAAGAACAGGAGATGGTCATGCAGCAGGAAGGGCTTGATCAACTGCAGCAACAGAAGCTGTCCTCCCATATCCGACAGATTGTCAAAGACGGCTATGCGGTAAGCGACAGCGAACGGATTGAAGGGCTGCTGTCCATTTCGGCGCCCATTTTCGATGGCAGCCATCAGGTCATCGCCGGACTGTCGCTATCCGGACCGATTGCCAGAACCCACTCAAAACGGCAGCAGATGATCTGTCTATTGAAGGCAGCCACTGCAGCGATTTCAAGAGAAATGGGATGTACAATGTCATCCCTGCCTCCGGATGATCATTTTCATCAATAGAAATGGAGTAGATGCGTATGGAGGCAATGAATAATCCTTGGAAGCTGCTCGTAATCACGAGTTTAGGCGTTCTGCTGGTCATGATGAATATGAGTACATTGAATGTGGCGCTGCCATCCATCTCCACTTATTTTCAAGCCTCTTCACTCGAAGCAAGCTGGGTGTTGCTCGCATATATGCTGTTTAATACCGTCTTCATTCTGATTTTCGGGAAGTTGGCTGATTTATGCGGGCGCAAAACCCTGTATGTCATCGGGATATCAAGCTTTACCGTGTTGAGTCTATTGTGTGGATACGCCACGAACGTAGCGGTGCTGATTGTTTTAAGGGCTCTGCAGGGAATCAGCGGGGCGCTGATCATCACCAATACGACACCGATGATCACGGAGGCTTTTCGAGGGGAGAAGCTGAGTTCTGCTTTGGGCATCAATGTGCTCGTTTCATCCGCTGCCCAACTGATAGGCCCGGTGGCGGGAGGGTACTTCATCCACCTCTTCAGCTGGCAATGGGTTTTCTGGTTCAACATCCCGATTGGAATCATTGGGACCATCCTTGCGGTTGCCCTGCTGCCGAAAGAGGTGAGGAAGCAGCAGGAGGGAAGCTTTGATTATAATGGCAGCTTCCTCATCCTGGCGGGGCTTGGGGGATTGATCTATGGCATCTCTGCCAGCAGCGAGCTCGGCTGGGGCCATGTGACGGTCACAATGGCGCTTGTCATTTCCCTTGTTTTATCCCTGCTGTTTTATTGGGTGGAGCGAAGAACGGAGACGCCCGTCGTGAACTTCCGGCTGTTCCGGGAGAGGATGTTTGCGCTGGCGAATATGACGACATTTTTGAATTCACTTGCGCGTTCCTCCGTTGTCCTACTGATGGCGCTCTTTTTCCAGCTGGTATATGAGGCCAATGCTTTCCAGGCTGGACTGTGGGTATTGCCGATGACGGCGGGCACCATTGTAGCCTCCCTGCTGATTGGCAGGCTGAGCAGCCATTTTCATACGAGGACACTGACGACTGCCGGCCTGCTGGTTTCGACGGCGGGAATGGGCCTGCTTGCACTGAACATGACGATGCAGAGCTCGTTTCCCTCGCTGATGGCCGGACAATTTCTCATTGGGTTCGGCTCCGGCGTATTCATGACGCCGAATACGCAGCTCATCATGTTGAGCGTGCCACGGCACAGTACGGGCATCGCAAACGGCCTGCGTTCCATGCTTCAGAATATGGGCGGGGTCCTGAGCACGGCCTTGTCATTGATGATTGTGGCATCCGCAGTGCCGCTCTATTTGAAGCAGGAAATCTATGCTGGGGCCAATGCAAGCGTCTCGGCAGATGATCTGAACTACCTTACACAGGGATTCCAATTGGCATTCCTTATCATGATGGCAATCACATTCATAGCGGCATCTACAGCCTTTCTTACCGGTTTCAGTGGAACGAGGCAAGAGGCCATCCACGTGGAGGAAAAGAGAGATGCAGCCTAATTCAAAGGAGGAATTATGATGGACACAATTGTAAAAGGCGGATATTTGGTCATCCCATACTATGGGGTGAAGAAGGCGGATATAGGAATCGAAAACGGGAAGATCACCGCCATGGGGGAAGACCTCGAGGCAGCGGGTGCCCGCGTAATCGATGCGTCAGGCAAATACGTATTCCCCGGTGCAATCGATGGCCACAGCCATTACGGGGTATATGGAAATCTGGCGGAGGACTATTATAAAACCTCCAGATCCTCTGCCATAGGCGGCGTCACATCCGTCATCAACTTCATGCGCAGCTCCCAGTCGTATAAAGACCAGCTGCCGCAGGAAATCGCCATTGCAGAAAAGGAAAGCATCATCGACTTCTGCTTCCACTTGGGTGTCATGACCAATAAGCATCTGGAGGAGATGCGTTCCTACGTGGAGGAATTCGGCTCCACATCCTTCAAGCTATACCTCGGCTACCGGGGCCTTGAAAAAAGTCGCTTCGGTACGGACCGTTCGCTGGATGATGAGCTGTTGTTGGATATTTTCGAGGAGATGAACAGCATTTCAAAAGACCTCGTCCTGGCGATTCATTGCGAGAACGTCGATATGGGCAAGCATTATACAAAGAAATATCAGGATGTTGAAAACAGGAATGAGCTCGTATTTTTCGAAAAGTACAATCCTGATATAGTAGAAACGGAATCGGTGGTCCGCTGTGCAACACTTGCGCTCCATTATGATGCGAAGATCACCGTCGTCCATATGAGCGCCGGTACAAGCATGGAGGCATTGGCGAACATGCCGCACTTCAATCCGGATATCGTCAATGTGGAGACATGCCCTCATTATCTACTGGAGACGGTGGACAATCCAAAAGGTCTTGGGGCCATCGTAAAGCCGCCATTGCGCTATGAGAAGGATAATGAGCTCCTATGGGAAGGCATTAAAAAGGGAATCATAAAATTTGTCGGTACGGATCATGTGTCGATTGCATGGAAAGACAAATTCAAAAACGGCTACGATATAGATAAGACGGTGCTGGGCTTCGGGGGAGCGGAGTTCATGTTTCCACTCATGCTGAGCGAGGGGCACTTCAAGCATGGTCTGCCGCTTGAAAAAATTGCCGAGCTGACGGCCGCCAACACGGCGAAGACATATGGCATGTACCCGCAGAAGGGAACCATTGAGCTTGGTTCGGATGCCGATCTTGTCTTGGTGGATCTGGACAAGCAGGTATCGATTGATGCGGCAACGATTCCGATCAACTCCGATTACACGATTTATGAAGGGCGCGAAGTGAAGGGATGGCCGGTCATGACGATCCGGAGGGGTGAGGTGATTGCAGAAGCGGGAAGAATCGTGGAAGCAGATTCCCATGGTCGATATATTTTCCGCCAGGCAGCTCCGATCGCCAAAGAGGAAGCGCTGGAGCCGGTGCGTATATAGAGGGGAAAAGACTGTCAAAAGGAAAGTGAAAAAATTCTGGGGAAATGTCTTGACGAATTAAGTGAGAACGATTATCATTATCGTATGAAAGGTACCACTTGCAAAACAGTGCGAGTGTACCTGAAATTTAGCTACTTTTCTCCAGGAGTGTGCTAATGATTCATAAACGTGTTCTAAAACCCCCCTCATTTTAGAACATACACACCTTATATGGCAGCTGCCATGAAGATTTGTTTTCACCCTTTATTTTCAAAGCTTCTCTTACTCTATATAGGAGAAGAAAGTTTACGCCAAAACCCTTCGACAAGGTTTTGGCGCTTTTTTTTGGCGGAGACGAAAATCAAGCCCTTTGGAAAAGGGGGGATACATTTGCACATATACCGTTTGCGGTCTGCCTTCAGCGATCCTCCAAGTGCACCCTCTTAAATATCCTCATCGTATGATGGCTGTGTAGCAGCATGCCTGCGATGATCACCCCTACACCCGCCAGTGCAATGGAAGAAGGGATGGCGACGCCGAGCAGGAGCATTTCGCCGGCCATGACGAACAATAC
>JAZUQF010000326.1:0-3936 GCA_045605545.1 Lysinibacillus sp. | reverse complement strand
GTAGTGTCTCCATCTCATCTGGTACTCCTCCGTCATATCGGACCCCCATAAAGTATGTAAATTCCTCATTCGCAATGGCGGTCTCTTCTCCACAAACGCCCAGAAGGCTTTCGAGTGTGCATTTTGGTTGTTCCCAGGTCATATCAATCAATTGTTGCGTGAATCCATCCTTTTTGGCACTACTCCAAAGCGTGGGAATTGTTTTAAAGGCCCTGCTCGTTTTGACTACCTTGCCTTTTCCTGCAACCTTTAAATCAAAATCCAAATGCTCAATCCGATACTCCATTTTTCGTACCTCCTTTTCAGCTGCCGCGTTCTTTTGATGATTCCTATTCCCTTAATATGATTCTACTTGTAAAAGGACGTTTCCTTCTTCTACCAGGATACCTCGTTAGCTCAATAATTTACTTTTTCTAATTTCTTCATAAAAAAAGAAGCGACCTCTACATGGATAAGGTCGCTCCAAGAAAATATAACCGTTTTTGACTGATATGCCTTCAGTTCGATTATTGTTTGGAGATGAATGAAGTGATGCTGTCAATCAGGCCTTCAGCAAGCGGCAGGGTCGGGTCTGTATATGTTGCCAGATTGCCTTCCTGGTCTGCCGGTGCCTCCTTCAGTACATGGTTCATTGTATCGAAATATACGACTTCGGCATCCGGATCGGCTGTAGCGAGCTGTTCGGCATCCATCACCTTCACCTGTAGATCGTTTTTCCCTTGAACGATGAGGACAGGTTCATCAAGCGATTTGATGAGCGCCGCTGGATTGTACTGCATCCAGGAAATCAATTATGGCTGACTGGATGGCCTGAATATGGAATACAGACTTTCAGGTACATCCTCCACAAGCTCGCCTTTTTTCAGTGAAGCCAAAATATCCTTGCTCGTCTGGAGAAGGTCCGGCGGCAGTTGCGCAGACAGCTGCTCGGTCAGCACTTCATCAATCGGTCGTCCTGCTCCTGCAATCGAAATGATGGAACTCACCTCTGTAGAAGAAGCGGCGACCATGCCGACCAAGGAGCCTTCGCTATGTCCGATGACATGCACCTCAGAGAAGCGCGGATCTTTCTGGACAGCCTTCACGATGTTTTCTACATCCTGTGTGTAGCTAGTAAACAGCAAATCTTCTTCCTTTTCGACGAGAGCGGCATTGTCACCGACACCTCGTTTATCATAGCGAATGGATGCAATCCCTTGTGAGGCTAGTCCTTCAGCAAGCATTTTCAGGCTGTTGTTATCGCCGATGATTGTATTGCCATCCTTATTTGTCGGTCCTGAGCCTGCGATGATGATGGCGACAGGCACCGGTTCAGCTGCTTCTTTCGTCGGCCATTGTAACGCTACCTCAAGTTCGCCGCCGTCAACAGGTACATTCCATTTTTCATACGTCACTTCCGGTTCCACGTACGGTGTCAGCGTGAGCGGGAACGCCATTCCGTTTTGTGTGAAGGCTGCTGTAATCTTGCCTTCCTCCACCTTACCTTCAATCACAATACTGGAGCCGGCCAGCTCGATTTCTGCAAGAATCGAATCCCCAGTCGCCTTGATTGACTTGACCGGATAATCCTTCACACCCTGGGCAGGGACAGAAAATGTCCCCGTACCATCAGCTTCTATTTTCAACTGGACATGTAGGGGGCTTTGCGGAATCTCGATTGCCCCGCTCCAATGTCCGACCGGCAAGGAAGGCTGGGCGTCCTCTTCCATATGTAGCAGTCGGTGCAGGAAGAGCGCATACTGCCCTCTTGTCAGCAGCTCATTCGGTCGGTAATAGCCCGACTTGCCCGTTGTCGTAATTCCTTTGCTGACAAGTGCCTGTACGTATTCATTGCTCCAATGCGCCGGTGATACATCCTTGAAAACCGTCTCCCCGTCCGCCTCCAATGCGAAGGCAAGAGTCAGGATTTTCGCCATCTGGGCACGTGTAATAGGGGCATCGGGCTTGAATGTGCCATCCTGATACCCATTGATGATACCCGCACGGTAGGCGTTCTGGATTGCCTCATAGTATGGATGCGAGGAAGGAACGTCGGTGAATGCCCTTCCTTCCCGTACAGGCTCGATATCGACCAGCTTATCAATGATTGAAATGACGTGCTGTCTCGAAATGTTCTCCATTGGCCTGAATGTGCCATCGCCGTAGCCCGTAATGATGTTTTTCGCCTTCAAAAATTGCACAGCCTCCGCATAGGGGCTTGTCGTAGCAACGTCCTTGAACGGTGCTTCTGCATGTGCTGGTACGACCATTGCCGGAACAATCAGCGCCGTTGCCAAGGCTGTTGTATACAATTTCTTCTTCATATCTTCATCCTCCATGTTCTTTTTTGTGATGCCCAAAACAGGGGTGTCCGTTCTATGTCAAGACGCTACCTCTATTGCCAGGCACATCAACTCTGCGCCTGCATATACGATTCCTCATACGGCTGCACAATCACGAATCCGTCCCCTTCAAATCGCATTTGGATTGATTCGCCGCTGCCCCGTCCGATGAACGTCTTCAGTGAAATGTCCGTCTGAAATTCGGGCTGCAGATTGCCCGACCACGCGACCGTTGCATTTGGATCGGTGATGATTGGCTTGCCGGGTGTCACGCGCAATGTCAACGGCTCGTAATGGGCCGTAATGGCAACGAGTCCTGTCCCTTCGCATCGCACATTGAACAGGCCGCCCGACAGCATGCCGGCGACTTTCCGCATCAGCTTGATTTCGTGGCGAATGGCCGGCTCGAATGCCAGTAGATCGTTGCCGTTCACATAAATCGCTTCATCCTGCAGGTGGAGAATGATGATTTTCTTTCCGCTATCGGCGAGGTACAGCTTGCCCTGCCCATTCGCCTTCATCAATGCCGCTCCTTCACCGGTCAATGCCTTTTTGAACATGGCCCCTATGCCGTGTTCCAAAACGCCTTCCCGCTCGAATTTGATACGTCCATGGTAGGCGACCATCGAGCCTGCCTTCGCCCAGACGAGCCCGTCCAGGTTCACTTCGAGCATGCGGGGCGTCTCCAATTCAAAAAACCCTTCCCCCTTGTCCACCTGCTCTGTCTTTCTGATGAATTCATTAATCGAATATCGATTCATTTCCCACACTCCTTCCCTTTTTACAATATACGGATGATAAGGGGATTATGTTTCGGAAAATTCCGATTTTATGTATGGCACCGTGGCCGCTTCCTTCCTCAAACTAGCTTGTTCTCCGGGAAGGGCGGCATTACAAATGGGCCTGCCGAGTCCCTTGTCCTTTTGTAAGGAACGCAGCAGGCCAAAAGGGCGTCTGCTTTTCATAAAGCTGTATAGCAAATCCGACAGCCGGAAATACTCGTTCTTCATTTCGTTGCTACAACACTTCTAACGGCACTTTGATTTTGGGATGTGGAAAGAATGCATCAATCAGACTCAGTTCCTCCTCCGACAGAACGACATCAAGTGCCTTCATATTTGCCTTCACATGCTCGGGGTTGCCTGATTTCGGAATGGCGATGACATCCCCGGTCCGGATGCACCAGGCCAATAGTATTTGGAATACAGAACAGCTATGGCCTACCGCAATCTCCTGCAGAACCGGATTTGTGGTGAATTTCGAGTGCACCGCATGCTCATGGCCAAGCGGTGTATAGGCCATCATCGGCATATTCCGCGCACGCATCCATGGCTGCAGATCAAATTCCGTGCCACGGCTGTCCATATTATAGAGAACCTGATTGGTTGCGCAATCCGTTGTAATTGCCTCCAGCTCCTCCATGTCCCTCACATCGAAATTGGAGACGCCCCATGCACGCAGCTTCCCTTCCATCTTCAATTGCTCAAATGCTTCAATCGTCTCTTCGAGTGGAATATCGCCGCGCCAATGCAGCAGATACATGTCTACATAATGCGTCCGGAGGCGCTTCAAACTGTTCCCTAGTGTGATGTGCATTTTTTCGCGTGATGCATTG
>JAZUQF010000325.1:0-1874 GCA_045605545.1 Lysinibacillus sp. | reverse complement strand
CGACTTCCTCGTCGCATCATCGAAAAACATTTCATAAAAGTCACCTAGCCGGAAAAACAGAAAGGCATCCTTGTAATCTTCTTTAATCAATAAATATTGCTGCATCATTGGGGTATACATACTCTAACCTCTTTACTTTTAATAGTACCCTTCATTATAACAAGAAAAGGGACTTCTCAAAAGTTTGAGAAGTCCCTTTTTGTTAATCGAACGAAGACGATTCGATGATTGGACCTGCGCTCGAGCTGCTTGAGCTACTTGAGCTGCTTGAGCTTGAAGATGTACTCTCATCAGCAAATGTCCATTCTTCCTCGAAATCAAGCGGATGAACATGGATGCAAACCTTCGTCTCACCGACAACCTCTACTAAAAATTCGCGTTCCACCAGCACCTTGATCTTTTCGCCGCATGGTGCAATGACCGCTTCGATGCAGTTTGGCTGTTGCAGGACGCGTGCATGCACATCATTGGAATCGCCCACCTCATCATCACGGTAGTGCAGTTTGATGCGATCGCGGTACGGAATCGTTTCCGTGTATACCGCCGTTTTTGAATGATTGTTGTATGCGTACCAGACATTCACATCGAACTTCCCGGATACATCGACAAAGTTCCCTACTTTTTTCGCTTGGTACTGATGGTTGATTACCCAGCAGCCGAGTATATTTGTCGGTGTATTAGGAGGCTTCAGAAGCTCCTCCTGTTCCGTTCTTTTCTTACCCTTGGCAATGACCGCCTTAGTCACAATTTGACGTAGCCTTTTCACCGACGCCTCTCCCTTCCTGTTTCTCGCCCTATCTTATGCGATAAGCGCCTAAAGTGTGAACAGAAAAAGAGGATGACCGGGCGGCTGCATAATCCTTCTATATAAGCTTTGGATTTCCGTCGAAAACTTTTTACATGCGGTTTGCTTATCAGTCTGCCACTGTACACATTACAAAAGGGGCGCTTCGGAATGACTCTCCGGGCGCCCCTCTTTACTCACATTGCTCCAGCAGGGAGTCTGCATCTTCCAGCTTCATCGGCTTGTAGTAGTAGTAGCCCTGTCCGATATTGCAGCCGATTTTTTTCAGCTCCTCATGCTGGGCCTCCGTCTCGACGCCTTCTGCCACCGACTTCATCTCCAAATCCGATGCCAGCTGGATGATCATTTTCACGACGGCATGCATCCGCGGCTCCGCAATGTAGTCGGTAAAGCTTTTGTCGATTTTGATTTCCTCGAACGGCAGCTCCTGCAGATAGCCGAGCGAGGAGTAGCCGACACCGAAATCATCCATCGATGTCGCGATGCCGATCTTCCTGAGCTCCTCGATGTTGCGCTTGGCATAGATTACGTTCTCAAGCTCGATGCTCTCTGTGATTTCCAGCGTCAAGTACTGCGGCTCCACCCCATATTCACTCACAAGCTCCGCAATGTTCCGTACAAAGCCCGGATAATAGAAGTGATTCGCTGAAATATTCACTGATACCGGAAACAAGCGCTTGCCCTTCTTTTTACGTTCGCGCTGCCATGCGAGCACGGACTTCAGGATGGCCCTGTCCACCTTATGGATGTTCCCCGTCTTTTCACCGACGGGAATGAAAACGGCCGGTGATATGAAGCCGATTTCCGCCGACTCCCAACGTGCCAGTGCTTCAAACCCGACGATGTCGCCTGTCTGCATATCCACTTTCGGCTGAAGCATCGGGAAGAACTCCCTGTTTTTCAGCGCACTTGTGAAGAGCGTCAATACTTCCAGCTCTTTTTCAATCGATTCCACCTCGGATTTGTCATAGAGGCATATCGCCGTCCCAGGCAGCTTGGAGGCAGTGAACAGTGCCGTATCGGCGTGCTGGATGGCCTTCGCACCGGTAACCTCCTCCCCGAAGAGGGC
>JAZUQF010000324.1:0-1879 GCA_045605545.1 Lysinibacillus sp. | reverse complement strand
ATTGCGTTTCTATGTGGCCGACCTCGTCAATCATCGCTTGTATCTCTTCTACCCCCAGACCAAGAATCGCTGCACTGAAGCGCTCTTTGGAACACTGACACTGGAATTTCACCGGCAAGCTACTTAAAATCTGGACGTCTCCTTCTTTCCCGAGAACAGCATCCAGAATCTCTTCCGGCGTCATGCCTTTTTCAATCATTTTGGAGACAGGCTCGATTGTGCCCAGATGCTTTTCAATCGCCTGAATCGTCTCTTCCTCACAGCCTGGCATCAGTTGCAGGATGAAGCCGCCTGCCGCCTGGATGGTATTATCCGGATTGACAAGGACACCCAGCCCTACCGATGCAGGCACCTGCTCTGAAGTCGCAAAATAGTAGGTGAAATCCTCTGCAATTTCCCCCGATACAATCGGTGTCTGGCCCGAGAACATATCTCGCATGCCAAGGTCCTTTACAACTGTTAGAAACCCTTCTGTCCCTACTGCCGCTCGGACATCCAGCTTGCCATGCTCATTCAGGTCGAAATGCACCTGACCATTCGTGACAAATCCGCGCACGTCTCCCTTAGCGTCTGCGTCGATGATGATGGGACCGATTGGACCATTCCCTTCAATTTTTACGGTCAGCTTGTCATCACCCTTCAGCATGGCACCCATCATGACGCTAGCCGTCATCGCGCGCCCGAGTGCCGCCGAAACAATCGGCCACGTATTATGGCGGCGCTGTGCCTCACTTACAGCTTCCGTCGTACGTGCTGCAAACGCACGTACCTGCCCGTTGTATCCGAGCGCTCTTACCAAGTAGTCTTCCATCGATATCACTCCTCATTTCTTATTGGTTTCGTTTGTAGATAATATACAAGCCCTTCAGTGTTAAAAAAGGCTCAACGACATCAATCATCTCCGTCTCATCTGCAATCAGGCTTGCCAAACCTCCTGTCGCAATGACGAGTGGCTCCTCCTTGCTTTTGGCCTTCATGCGGCTGACGATGCCCTCTACCTGTCCGATGAATCCGTAAAAAATGCCCGCCTGCATCGCCGCTACCGTATTTTTCCCTACAACATTGGCAGGTCTCGCAATCTCGATGCGGGGCAGTTTGGATGCCTTCGTATACAAGGCTTCAGTGGAAATAGAGATGCCGGGTGCGATGGCGCCTCCCATATAATCACCTTTTTCATTGATGTAGCAATATGTGTTTGCCGTTCCAAAATCGACGATGATCAGGGGCTGTCCACCGTACTCGTGAAGTGCAGCAATAGCATTTACGATGCGGTCGGCCCCTACTTCACGCGGATTTTCATATTTAATATTAAGGCCCGTTCTCACGCCTGGTCCTACGATGAGCGGTTTGACATGGAAATATTTATTGCACATCTCTTCCAATGCAAACATGATGGGCGGCACGACGGAGGAAATAATGATGCCCGTCACTTGTTCAAACGAGATGCCTGCATGCATAAAGAATGCCTTCACCTGCATGGCATACTCGTCCTCTGTTTTATGACGGTCCGTCTCCATCCGCCAATGAAATACAACACGCTCGTCATCATATACGCCAAGAACAATATTCGAATTGCCCGCATCAAGCACTAAAATCATCGTCCATGAGCACCACCCCGTCCATTTGAATCCAACTGTATATACATACCTCATCCATCCGGTATTCCTGTTCTTTAACACCTTTCATGATGAGACCTTTCTGTAAAAAATAAT
Organism: Lysinibacillus sp.; assembly: GCA_045605545.1. Lineage (GTDB taxonomy): Bacteria > Bacillota > Bacilli > Bacillales_A > Planococcaceae > Lysinibacillus_B. Next base: position 167 of record JAZUQF010000324.1, on the reverse strand, counting down.
ACCATATAATGATGAAAAAAGCTGATTGTCCGGAGACAATCAGCTTTCTATATTTATTAACGTCGCTCGTTGATACCGCCTGGTTGATCTGGATCATCCTCTTTTGGCAGGTCAGCAACGTTCGGGTCCTTTTCACCCGTCATCTCTTTCGTGACGGAAGGTGTTCC
>JAZUQF010000323.1:0-3244 GCA_045605545.1 Lysinibacillus sp. | reverse complement strand
GATAGCGCCATTATGTTCAAAGGCAATCAGGTCTCCTTCACGGATTGTACCTTCAATTCAAAGGTGTCAAGAGAATATGCCGTGTGGATCAGCAACGGTACCGCTTCTTTCTCAAACAGTACCTTCACAGGCTATCGTGGCATCAAAATTCATGAAGCATACGGGTCAGATGTGAAAGCAGTGACTGTTGATGGAAGTACATTTGACAACCTGACTGAGAAGCCAGGTGTGGCAATTGGTGATGTGAAGGCAGATACTACCGTTGCAATCAAGAACAGCATTTTCAACAACACGCCTATCTACGAATCGGATACGAAAGAAGATGCATTTGACTTCCAGTTGCAGGACAACAAAATGAACTATGAAGTGGAAGCCGGGACAACCCTGGCATTGGAAACAATCCTGGGGGACAACCTGAAGAACGTGGCAAGCGATGCTCTTCATATTCATGTTCCGACAGGTGCTACGGTCACTTGGACAACGGGTGCAACACATGGTTCTACCCCTTTAATTCCAGCAGACGCTACAGTTAAGACGGTTACATTCAGCGGCGACGGTACCTTTAAGGCAATCGGTGCCGGCATAGGTGAAATCCGTGCAGCCAATGAAGGCGGGAAGCTAGTGTTCGATGGCATGACCATCGTAGATGAATCCAAGTCTTATGCGGAAGGTAGCTGGGAACACGGTTATTTGGAGGTTTCTGGTGATGTAGAATTCAACAACGCTACGATTGATAGCGCCATTATGTTCAAAGGCAATCAGGTCTCCTTCACGGATTGTACCTTCAATTCAAAGGTGTCAAGAGAATATGCCGTGTGGGTCAGCAATGGTACCGCTTCTTTCTCGAACACTACCTTCACAGGCTATCGTGGCATCAAAATTCATGAAGCATACGGGTCAGATGTGAAAGAAGTGATTGTGGACGGAAGTACATTTGACAACCTGACTGAGAAGCCGGGCGTGGCGATTGGTGATTTAGAGGCAACGACGAAAGTCACAATTAAGAACAGCACATTCAATCAAACTCAGCCTGGAGATGATGGCAACTATATCTATGAATTGGATACAGACGTAACAAAGTTTGTATTTGCTGAGTATAACAATCAAGTAAATAAGTAGTGAAATTGAAGCTCGACATCTATGGGGGATAAGAACACGTCCCCTTTATGTTGAAGGCACTGTGAATTAGTGAAATGAGATATAAATGTTCATGGAGCTGAGAAGGGAAAGTCTGTCAGAGGGGAATCTTTGGCAGGCTTTTTGCTTGCGCCCGGCATGTATAGGGGAAGCCTAAATTCAAACTACACATATTTTCATGCCCTCGTCCATTGATATGCTCCCCGTTGGGTAGACAAATTAAAAAATATACAAGACGTAAGGAACAGTTTCCAAATGAAGAATCACTGGAACGTTTTTTGGTGACGCAGTTTGAGGACTACAATCAACGCTTCGCCACACGCTGTCATTTCGGCTTTGGCAAGGCCCGTGCAGAGCTTGAAGAAATGTTTGAAAAGCTGGATGAACCGGCAAAGTAAGAAGGACGCGCCAAATCAAAAATCTGAACAAGTTTAAATTAAATACCAGAGTGATGATCTACGCGGAAGGGGTGAAAAGTCATTTACACAAAAATATTGACACTACCACTTTAAACGGCTTAAGCCCTCTAGAATACAGGACTTAAGCCGCCTAACGTATTTATGTTATTTACACTGTCTATTTAACAGGAAGCAGTTCAATCCTCTGCAGTGAACCATTCCTTTACATAGAGGAAGGCGATTTGCAGCAAATATTCAATATGCTTCTCTATTGCCCTGTGAAACGTCACTTCTTCGGAGTGCGTCATCAAATGATTTCCTTTCCGCTGTTTTCCATTAGATGATTGTGACTGCTCCTGCGTTTTCATTTCAGGAAAAAATATATAGGAGCCGGTTGGGAATACCGTTCCTTTCCCCTTAAATCCAACCTCTTCCTCCTTTTACGTCAATACACGCCCCTCTACCCCGTACATATAATAGAAGGGAAATACTGAGGAGGGAAGGACATGGGGTTGTTTATGAACGACGGAACACACGCGCGCGTGTTTAAAAATAAAGGGCAGCTGCTGGACAATAATCAGGCCGAATTCAAGAGCGACTATCTTGCGGAGTTCGTGCGGGAGCAGCAGGCGGCGAATGCACTGCTTCACCGTACCATCCGTTTCTTGAAGCGGGCGCAGACGGACGGTGCGGTAAGGCAGCTGAACAAATGGCGGATGGTCGACAAGCGGCTGGGCGAGCTGAATGGCCGTCATGAACAGGTTGAGCAGCGCATAATGGAGCAAATGGAGAGGCTGGAGGTCCAAAATAAGGAGCTCCAGTCCACGGCTGTCGAGGAACGTCAGGATGTTCAAAAGCTGCTCGACCATGTGGAACGAATCAATACGTCCTATACCGAGCTTGATCGGCTGCTGCACCAGATAGCAGGTTTCCAGAAGAGAGTGGTAGATCAGCTGAATCGGCAAGCTGTAATGAACAGCGGGATGGTTAAACGGCTTGACCAGCAGCAGGGGTTGAATCAGGAAGTCTCTCAGCAGCTGGAGCAGTTCACCCTGATAAAGGACGAGATGATGGAGAGATTGTCAGGGGCATCCTCGGAAGTGAAGGAAAGGATGGATGAACACGGTGCGCTCCAGCAGGCGGTGGCCGACCAGGTTTCCGCACTGGAAGAGGCACAGCGGGAATTGGCCCATCGAGTGGAATCGGAGGGTGGGGGAATGGATAAATTGATGCTCCAGATGGACCATCTCCGGTCCGTTCTCTATGAAAGAACAAGCTTCCTGGAAGAAAAGATAGAGAAGGCGTATGAATGCCAGGGTCAGCTCCCTTCCCAAAATTAATGGTTGAGGACGATAGAAAAAGGATAAAACTCCTGAATAGAGTGAAATGACTTTGGGTATCCAAGGTCATTTTTTCTTTGCCGAAATTCGCATGCTTCATAGCTGAAAATCCCCCTTTGTTCCGGCCTATAGGGGGAACAATCGATTTATTACAACCATTTGATGATTGTTATAAAAGACTGAATTTTATAGATGAATTTTCAAATAGACATAAAGACTTTACATTGCGTTTACAAAACCTCCATTGGGCGTTAATAAACATCCTTTATTCTAAAGTCACACATAAGTCCTGGAGGGTACCAAATGATGAAAAGATGGATGCAACTAATTTTGCTGATGATGACGCTCACACTGCTCGCTGCCTGCGGG
>JAZUQF010000322.1:0-4450 GCA_045605545.1 Lysinibacillus sp. | reverse complement strand
AATCGGATATCGATTGTCGGGTGGTCCTCCTGGAATGCATGGGCAATATCCTCCATTACATCCCGGAGACTGGAGGCGGCCGAAACCGTCAGCACCGTTTCCTCGGCTGCTTTCTTAGTACCGGCTTCCGAGCACCCCCCTGCAAGGATGCTGAGAAGAAGCCCTGCTGTAGCGAATATATGTTTCTTCATTGTTGTTGCTCCTTTTAGCGGACGGGACTACCCGCCGATATAAGACATTTCCACTTTCTTTTTGGCCTGTCCGCCCGGTAATTCCCTTCTCTCCTCGGAATAGCGGTCGTGCCTGCTATGCCATATGTTCTGCAGCATGGACGCCACCTGTTCATTGGATGGATGCCGGATGATATCGCGCAAATCCGTCCCTTCAACGGCAAACAGGCATGTATAAAGCTTGCCGTCTGCAGATATTCTGGCACGGTTGCAGTCAGAGCAAAAGGCCTCCGTCACCGAGGAGATGAAGCCGATTTCCTTATCGGTTCCGACATATCGGTAGCGTTTGGCCACTTCGCCCGGGTAATCGGGGTCGATGGGCTGCAACGGCATTTCCTGATGAATCGTCTCCAGGATGGTACGGCTCGGATACACCTGTGAAAGATCCCAGCCATTTGTATTGCCTACATCCATGAATTCGATGAAGCGCAGCGTATAGCCCTTGGCAAAGCAATATTTCGCCATCGGCAGGATATCCTGGTCGTTGACGCCTTTTTGGACGACCATGTTGATTTTAATATGCAGTCCTGCCGCCGCCGCTTTTTCAAGCGACCGCAATACCTTTGCTACCGGGAAATTCCGCCCGTTCATCTTCCCGTATGTTTGTGCATCCAGGCTGTCGAGGCTGACATTGATCCGGTGCAGGCCGGCAGCTTTCAATTGCTCGGCATACGTGCCTAAAAGCAGTCCGTTTGTCGTCAGAGAGACATCATTAATCCCTGACACCTTCAGCAATCTTTCAATTAGTTGCGGCAGGCCTCTTCGCATCAAGGGCTCGCCTCCCGTCAGCCGGATTTTCTCAACCCCCAGTGAGGCGAAGATTTTTACCAATCTTTCAATCTCTTCGAAAGATAAAAGCTTATCAGGCGGTAAAAATGCATAATCACGCCCGAACACTTCTGCCGGCATGCAATAGGTGCAGCGGAGATTGCATTGATCAATGACGGAAATCCGTAAATCCCGGAGCGGTCTCTTCAAAGCATCCAATACCTTCATGTACCTCAATCCTTTCTTTGCAGTCTGGCATAGTCTAACGGAGTATCGATATCGAGTCCCCAGCGGCTGTTCGGAAAATCAATGAATTGTACATGTTCCTTCTGAGCCTGGATGATGCTTTTTCCGCCTTCGTCGCCCTGTAATGCATCAAACAGTGTAAATAAACTGCCATCGAAGAGGATGGGATGTCCGAGCGACTGTTGATAGAGCGGTCTAACGATTCGGATGCCTTGTTCCTTATTTGCTGTAAATTCCTTGATGATTGTGTCGACAACCGTTTCAGGCACGAATGGCTGATCTCCTAAAAAGATGAGCACGGCATCCACTTTACCGTCCAGTGCACGGATTCCCTCCTGTAACGAAGAGCTCATCCCTTCTTCATAACGCGGATTTGCCTTGACCTGAATATAGGGGCTGAAGGGGGCCAGTTCATCTTCCAATTTGGCTATATGCCTGCCACCGATGACGATAATCGGTGCAAGGCCGCTCTTGATTGCAAGCGATACCGGATAAGTGATTAAGGAGGCACCGTCAAGCGGTAAAAGCAGCTTCGGCTTCCCCATCCGCCTGGACTCGCCCGCCGCCAGGATGACGGCCCCGATTTTAACCATGGATTTTCTCCTTGCCGTGCAGGTGTCGTGGTGTGCTGTTCGCACGCAGACTCATTATTTCCGAAATGATGCTGACGGCTACTTCATCAATCGTTTCAGCCCCGATGTCCAGGCCTACAGGCGAGTGGATGGGAGCGCTCGTTAAGCTATAGCCGATGTTGCACAGCATTTCATCCGTGCGGTACGTGGGCCCAAGTACGCCTATATATTTAGGGTGGCTTTCAATCGCAAGACGTAATGCCTCTTCGTCCCTTTCCTGATGATGGTTCATCACGACCCACCAGCTACCGTCCAATCGTCCGTTTCGAAGCTGTTCGATTGGTGTCGTCACATGTGTAGCATGCGGAAATCGATTTGGATTGTTGAAGTGCGCCCGATCGTCCAGCACCGTGACGGAAAATCCTGCTTTATGAGCTAATTCTGCAAGCGGCATCGCGTCCTGCCCGGCACCAGCTATGACGAGGTGCTCGCTTCGTTTTATTGCATCAATATAGCAGCAGCAGCCATTTTCAGAAAGAAGCTGGGCACGGGTTTGGGAAGAATGCAGGTTACCTGCCCTGCTGATGATGGAAGCAGGGATGGCGTCATCAGCAACAAGAATTGAGCCATCTTCACCGAGCACGGCACCACTGCCCGTCACCGTATCCACAATCAATGTGAAAGGCTTCTCTTTTTGGAGCTGGTGATGGATGCATACCCATAGTGGATCGACAGAAGAACTCGGCAGAAATAAAAATTGCAGATTCCCTTTACAACCGATGCCAAGACTCCAAATTTCCGTATCACTTAAATCATATCGATGGAGCAACGGCTGATTCGTCTCGAAGACCTTCTCCGCCCATTCATATAAATCCGCTTCCAGGCAGCCGCCGCTTAATGTTCCGTACATCTGTCCTGCGGAAGTCATGAGCATTTTCGAGCCCGGCAAACGGTAGGCGGAACCCTTCACGTCAGTTAAAATGACAAGAACTGTCTGCTCATTCTTCTGCCAGGCGGATTGTGCATGGTGGAAAAGCTCTTTGAATTCATATACGTTGGACATGGTTCTACCTCCTCAAAATAAAGCTCCTTGTCCTTTTTGGTGAAAGAGCCGGCAAATCATTTGTTCATTATAGTAGCAAAATTCTGAAATCCAGGTCAAACACAAATTGCCCATTTCCAGGAAAATTACGGAACATTAATTGACATGAGTAAGGCATAAACGGGAGAAATGTATCATTTTCTTACATCCCCCGCTATTCGGCTGAAATTAATCGAGAATAAGGAATGACGAAGCGGAAGGCTGTAAGTGAGGAGATGCCTCTAGTCAAATAGCCGCCCCTCGGGATTCATTTTTACAGGAGAGCATGACATCGCCGTGTATCGGCTATTTTTATTTTTCTGTGGGCAATGGAAGGTCCGTTGTCATGGCTTTCTATTCCATAATCAGGTGAGCATTCAAGCAAAGGATTAAACAAAGCAGGATGTTTATGCTAACATTGCGGAAATACAGCTTTATAAGAAAGGGAGTGTTCAAATGAAGAATCATCGCACATTTCTACTAACGATATTGACTGTAGTAGTCATTGTATTGGCCGCCTGCGGGAATACACCTGACGAGCCTGATACGGCAGCGGATACCCCGGCACAAACTAACGAACCAACTCAAGGGACAAATGATGAATCGATTAGTGAAGGTACCACAGCAAACAACGCATCGGGCCTGAAGGAAGAATACCTCCAAAAGCTGCATGACACAAAAGAAGAAACGGATGCCATGGAGCCGATTGATGATACAACCGTTGCACTGAAGAAAGTGGAAGGCGATCGCTACGACATTTGGGATGGATTGCTGAACGAAATCTATGCCATCCTGGAAGAGCAGCTGCCTGCAGAGGAAATGGACCAGCTACGGGAAGAACAGCGTGAATGGATAGCGCATCGGGACGCTTCCGCAAAAGAGGCATCGCTGAAATATGAAGGCGGTACAATGGAGCAGTTGGAATATGTAGCGGTTGCGAACAAATTGACTGAAGAAAGATGCTTTGAATTGGTTGAAGGATATATGAAGTGAATAATTGCGTAAAGGACGTCTGGAAGGCATTTTCGAGACGCCCTTTGTGATGGGGCGGGGATAACTATTTAGGAATTACAGGTACCCAAAGTTCGTTTCTCGGTTTATGCTTCGGTGGATAATAACATTCAATGCACGGTGCATCAGCCAGTTCATATCCAGAAGTAGGAGCCCATTCAGTGTATAATCGTTTCCACGCATTCGCTATGCCCGGAAAAACAGCCCAAGTCCGGTGAGTGATGAATAGTGTCTCCATCTCATCTGGTACTCCTCCGTCATATCGGACACCCATAAAGTATGTAAATTCCTTATCCGCAATGGCGGCCTCTTCTCCACAAACCCCTAGAAGGCTTTCGAGTGTGCATTTGGGTTCTTCCCAGGACATATCCACCAACTGTTGCATGAACCCATCCTTTTTGGCACTACTACAAAGCGTGGGAATTGTTTTAAAGGCCCTGCACGTTTTGACTACCTTGCCTTTCGCTGGAATCTTTAAATCAAAATCCAAATGCTCAATCCGATACTCCATTTTTCGTACCTCCTTTTCAGCTGCCGCGTTC
>JAZUQF010000321.1:0-4179 GCA_045605545.1 Lysinibacillus sp. | reverse complement strand
ATAAAAGCATAAAAAAGTAATACAAACCACGTACCGGGTTTGTATTACTCATATAAGTATGTTCCGCCTTTAAAAAACTATCGAACGCGGGCAAATCCGAATCCGGAAGCGTAGTCATCACCTGTAGCAGCACCATAGCCGCCTTTAATGTCTACTGCTTTTGCTCTTGCTTGTAGGTTGGAACGTAGTTGCGTATGAGACCAGGAAGGATTTTGAGCCCAGATTTTTGCTGCTAAACCTGCAACGTGAGGAGTAGCCATTGACGTACCGCTAATTGTATTATAGCCGCCGTTATACCATGTAGAATAAATCGATGCGCCGGGAGCCGAGATTTCAATATCCCCTTGCTGGATCACATAATCTCCGTCTGTAGATGCATACCCACGTGAAGAGAAGTTCGCTACACGATACGTCCCGTTTTGTTGTACATTTTCTAAAGCAGCAACGGCGATTGCATTTGGCAGCGCACCAGGATAACCGATTGTTCCTTGCGCATAGCCTGAATTACCGGCCGCGGCAACTACGAGGACGCCTTTGCCGTATGCATAATTGACAGCATTTGAGATGAGGCTGTTATTGGCCGAAGAGCCCAGGGACATGTTGATGACTGTTTTCGTACCAGTAGCGGATGCTTGATCTGCTGCATGTCGGATGGCTGCAGCAATATCATCCGAGTATCCAGAGCCGCTATCCGTCAACACTTTGTAAGCCCAAAGATCTGCATCTGGAGCAACGCCGTAAACACCTGATTCATCGCTTCCACCATCAGCCAATGCCGAACCGGCAACGTGTGTACCATGTCCGTTTCTGTCCGTACAGCTATTGTTGATGATTGATGTAGAACCCGTAAAGTCCTTACATTGTTCTACATTATTGACAAGGTCAGGGTGGGAAGTATTTACACCCGTATCGAGTACGGCAATATTAATATTACTTCCTCCAGTTGTAGATGTTAAATTAGTATCATTATAGATTGCTTTGATTCCCCAAGGTGTTTGTTGAGAGGCTCTTGCAGCAATTGAGAATTCCGGGGTTTTATTTTCTACCATACTATCGTTTTCCAAACCTATCGAATCCAACGTAACGATCGGTACCTTTGTGACGGTCAAATTTTTGTTTTTCTGTAACGCCTCGAATTGTTTTTCATTCATTTCTGTTGAAAATCCGTTCTCCGTCAATTCCCAACGAGCAGAATATTGACCCTTTAATGATGATTTTGCCGATTTGTTGTTTGCTTCTACATAAACGCGGAATTTCTCCTGACCGTTGCTGTTCGCATCAACATCTCCGCTAGCCATAGTTGTTGCTTGTACTGGGGTAATCACCGCACCGGCAATTACAAGACTCAGCAATGCATTTTTCACTTTTTTCATTTTCCATGACCCCTTTTCCTATTCATTTGTAGTACTACAATTTAAATCTATCACACTGTTAATTTTTTGATTATTGGGAAACTTTTAATTATAATCATTGTAAATTAAAGTAATTGGATGGGGAGGTTAGTAGAATGAAAATAGGCTCATTAATTAAGTACTATCGTACAAAGTTAGGAATGACACAGAATGAGGTAGCGGTGGGCATTTGCTCGATTCCCCATCTGAGTAAAATCGAAAATAATAATAAAGAGGGAAACAGCGAGACCATACGCCTCTTGCTGGAACGATTGAATATCAGCCTCCACGATGTAGAAAAAAGCGAGCAAAATATTGTCGGGCTATTGAATGATTTACAGAAACATATCAATTATATGGAGAATGAAAAAGCGAAAGAGGCAATGGAGAGGTTGCAAAAATACGAAGAAATAATAGGATTTACGGAATCTATCTATTTATATGAACTTTATAAATTACGTTATTACATATTTGTGAAGGATTATAAATTAGCGGAAAATCAATTACGATGGCTAAATGCCCACCGCCAAAATTTTTCCCAACGTGAAATGTCTTTATATTTATATTATTATGCGTTAGTTTTAATAACAAAAGGGAAATATGAGGAGGCGGCTAAAGAGCTTATTCAAGTACATCGGATGCATCCAGAGCTTGGATCACTAGAAGGAGAGTTTTATTACCATTTTGCCTTAATCAAAGGAAGGTTGGAGGAGCCGAGCCAAGCAATTATTTATGGAAGGAAAGCGCTTGAATTCTATAAGGATGAATTTAATTTTAAAAGGATTCTTTATACATTGATGTCTTTGGCCCTCAATTACTCTCGGGAAAAAATGTTTCATGAAGCAATCGAAATCTATGAACATCTTCTAAGGAATATGGAACTATTGCAGGAGCAGCATTTATTACCTGATATCTATCACAATTTAGGGGATTTGCATCAGGCGAAAAGGGAATATGAAAAGGCATTGATCTACTTTGAAAAAAGTGCCTTGTTAATGGCCAGGAGTAGCGATCATTATCTACTTTGTTTATATAACTTAGGTATCACACAGTTTCGATTGGAACAATGGGAGAAGAGTATAAAGACCTTTTCGATGCTACAGGAAGAAGCAAAAAATAAGAAGAAATTAAGCTTTAATTTATTTGCTACGTTTTATTTGCAGTTGCTAGGGGGAGAAAAAAAGAAGGCGATGGATTATTTGGAGTGGAAGCTGCTTCCCTTTATAGCAGATAAAGAGGATTTTAAAGAAATGCGCCAACATTTTTCTTATTTATTAGGAGAGTACTATCGACAGGAAAAAGAGTTTGAAAAAGCGATGCAATTTATCAAGTCTAAAGGAGCGTATGAATATGAAGAGAAATGCTAGATTATCCATGTTACTATTGAGTGTTACGGTAATAGTGATGTCGTTTCCAATCCACCCACCTGTTTTAGTTTGAGATTCAGAGCTAACAGGAAGTTTTCCCACACTCAATTAAGGTAGAGATGCAAATATGCATCTATTCCATAGTGCCACTGCCTGCCCAATTATTTGGCAGGCGGTGGACTTTTTTTATTTAACCAATGGACGGTCCTGCCGGTAGAGGGGCAGGTCCTTGTTGTTGCCGTTAATAATCTCCTCGGCAATGATTTTGGATAGCATCTGGCTATAGACGGTACCGTTGTCGCCAAAGGCAAATAAAAAATAGCAGTTGGGATATTCGTCATACACACCGACAATTGGGAGGCCGTCGACCGTACCACCGTAGAACGCGGCATTTGCATAGGCCGCTTCTGCATGAATGCCTGGGAAGCGCTGGGTGCACTCCTGGATTAGCAGATCCGTCTTATGCTTCAGCTTGCTGTCCCTGTCCTCGGGATAGGTCGTGGAGTCATCCAGCCCGCCGATGATGATACGGTTGTCGGCGGTCGTCCGCATGTAGATGTAGGGCCTTGCCGTTTCCCAGATGAGTGTACGGTTATACCACGTCGACAAGTCCACCGGCGTTGTCGTGACGGTATATGTACTGCTGAAGGAAACCGTTTTTTCCTGCTTCAAATCAATGCCTTCATAGCCTGCTGCAAAGATGATGTGGCGGGCACGGATGACATGGCCTGTTTTAGTGGACACGACCATCCGGTTTTCTTGCTGGTCAAAATGATGACCGTTCATCTCCGTGTGCTCGTAAATGCGTACACCCTTGCTTTGTGCATATTGCATCAGACCATGTGAAAATTTAAACGGATTGATTTCCCCGTCATTATAGGAGTAGATGGCCGCTTCCTTGCTGAACGGGTATTTTGCGGCTATTTCCTCTTTTGTCAGGAAATCCAGATGAAAGCCGTGCTGCTTCAGCAGATGATATTCATCCTCCAGACTTTTCACGTCATCCTTGATGGAAGCGAAGTACAACGTGTCCCTCCGGAAGAACTCAGGGTCGATGGGGGAATGCTTCGCCGCTGTTTCAATGTCATCGATGGCCTGCTTTAATAGCTTCAAATGGCGGCTGATGATTTCGGAGCCGAATGCATTGGTCAGCTTTGTGAACATCTTCTCTCCGGAATATTGGATCAGGGCAGTATTGGTGCTCGTACTGCCGCTACCAATTGTTCCTTTTTCAATAACGACCACATCCACATCCTGCTCGGCCAAATAATAGGCGCATTGGGCACCCGAACTTCCACCACCGATGATGAGAACATCACAGACGATATCTTCCTCAAGCGTGGGATAGGTCGGAGCATCCGTTAATGTAGTCGGCCAATAGTACGTACCTGATTGTAGGTTCATGCATTCTCCTCCTGAAA
>JAZUQF010000320.1:0-2547 GCA_045605545.1 Lysinibacillus sp. | reverse complement strand
TGGATTTCGGATGTGCCTTCATAGATCTCGGTTACTTTCGCATCACGGAAATAGCGCTCGACCGGATAGTCCTCCGTCTAGCCGCAGCCGCCCCAAATCTGGACGGCATCGATGGCCACATCGGCCGCCGCTTTGGATGCGAACAGCTTTGCCATCGAGGCTTCCTTGCCGCATGGCAGGCCCTGCGTACGTAGATTCGCCGCGCGGTAGACGAGCAGCCTTGCCGCCTCCACCGCAGTCACCATGTCTGCGAGCTTGAAGCCCACTCCCTGGTTCGCTGCAATCGGCTTGCCGAACTGTACGCGCTCTTTTGCATAGTCCGTAGCCGCCTCGAGTGCCGCTTCCGCTATGCCGAGCGCCTGTGCCGCTATGCCGATGCGCCCTGCATCCAGATTGCTCATCGCAATCTTGAAGCCTTCCCCTTCGGCACCCAGTAGATTGCCGGCAGGTACAACCATATTTTCAAATGTCAGCTGCACTGTCCGGGAGCCGTGGAGCCCCATCTTATGCTCATCTTTTCCTATGACCAGCCCCGGTGTGCCCTTTTCAACGATGAATGCTGAAATGCCGCGGGTCCCGAGCTCCGGACTTGTCGAAGCGAAGACGATATATACATCCGCCTCGCCGCCGTTTGTAATGAACACCTTTGAACCGTTGATGATATAACTGTCGCCATCTTTGACGGCACGCGACTTCAACGAGCCGGCATCGCTTCCCGCACTTGGCTCCGTCAGACAGAATGCGCCGAGGTATTCGCCGCTCGCCAATTTCGGTACATACTTTTGCTTTTGGGCATCATTGCCGAAATAGATGATTGGATTCGTTCCTACAGATGTATGTACAGATAGGATGACTCCTACGACTGCGCTTACTTTTGAAAGCTCGTTGATTGCAATGATATAGGAAGTGAAGTCCATCTCCGACCCACCCAGGCTTTCAGGAGCGGTCGTGCCCATCAGGCCGAGCTCCCCCATCTTCTGCAAGATGTGGCGGGGGAACTCCCCCTGCTCCATCCGCTCGACGAATGGCTCGATTTCCGCTTTGGCGAAATCGCGCACCATCTGCCGCATCATATCCTGCTCTTCAGTGAACCGAAGTTCCATATGGGTCCCTCCTATTCATAAATGTAGAAGCCGCGTCCGGATTTTTTTCCCAGCCAGCCTGCCGCCACGTATTTGCGCAGCAACGGACAAGGACGGTATTTTGAATCCCCAAGCCCCTCATGCAGAATCTCCATGATGGAAAGGCACGTATCAAGTCCGATGAAATCAGCCAGCGTCAGCGGCCCCATCGGATGGTTCATCCCGAGCTTCATGACATCATCGATTGCTTCCTTTGACGCCACCCCTTCATATAGGGCATAGATTGCCTCATTGATCATTGGAAGGAGGATGCGGTTTGATACGAATCCGGGGAAGTCATTCACCTCCACCGGCGTTTTCTCAAGCTTGCGCGTCATTTCCTCTACAGCCTGGTACACTTCATCCGTCGTAGCCAATCCTCTGATGATTTCCACCAGCTTCATGACCGGCACCGGATTCATGAAGTGCATCCCGATGACCTGTTCCGGGCGTTCCGTCACAGCAGCAATCTCCGTAATCGGCAGGCTCGATGTATTCGTCGCCAGGATGGCATGCTTTGGTGCAATGGCATCAAGCTGCCTGAAAATCGATTGCTTGATGTCCATATTTTCAACAGCCGCTTCGATGACGATATCCACATCCGCTGCGTCCTTCAAATCAAGCGACATCGCAATGCGGCCGAGGACCCCCTGCTTCTCCTCCTCCGTCTTGCGCCCCTTCTCCACATCACGGGAAAGGTTCTTCGTAATGACGCCAATTCCGCGCTCGAAGAATTCCTGCTTGATATCATTCAGCTTCACGTCGAATCCTGCCTGTGCACACACCTGCGCAATGCCGGAACCCATCTGGCCTGCACCGATTACCATTACTTTTTGAATTGTCATTGTCCATCCCCCTATTTTGCTACTTCAATCATGACGGCGTCCCCTTGCCCGCCGCCCGAGCAGATCGCTGCGATGCCGATGCCGCCGCCGCGTCGCTTCAGCTCATAGGCAAGCGTCAGAACGATGCGTGCCCCGCTTGCTCCGATTGGGTGTCCAAGTGCCACCGCACCGCCGTTTACATTCACCTTATCTTCAGAAAGCCCGGCAATCTGGTTGCTGACAAGGGCAACCGCTGCGAAAGCTTCATTGATTTCGAACAAGTCGACTTCCTCGATCGTCTTGCCTGCCTTATCCAGCAGCGCCTTGATGACGAGTCCTGGCGTCTGCGGGAAATCTTTCGGCTCCACTGCAACTTCTGCATGTGCCAAGATTCTCGCAAGCGGCGTTAGCCCGCCCATTTTCGCCCGCTGTTCACTCATCAGGACGACAGCACATGCCCCGTCATTAACACCCGGTGCATTTCCTGCGGTAATCGAGCCATCCTTCCCGAAGGCCGGGCGTAGGCTTGCAAGCGTTTCCACAGTTGTGCCTGGTCGGACTGCTTCATCATGGGCGACAACGACCGGATCGCCTTTTCGCTG
>JAZUQF010000319.1:0-6183 GCA_045605545.1 Lysinibacillus sp. | reverse complement strand
TCAGGCTGGCACCACATGCTCGTGAAGTCCGAAAAGATGATCCAGGTGACGACGGAATTCATGAAGGAACTTGCAATCGGCGGTACAGCTGTAGGTACGGGCATCAACGCCCACCCGAAATTCGGGGAAATGGTGGCGGCGGAAATCGCCGACATGACAGGCAAGCAGTTCGTAACGGCGGAGAACAAATTCCATGCATTGACATCCCATGACGAAATCACGACGGCGCACGGGGCTTTGAAGGCTTTGGCGGCAGACCTGATGAAAATCGCCAACGATGTACGCTGGCTGGCATCCGGCCCTCGTTCAGGGATTGGAGAAATTACGATTCCGGAAAACGAGCCCGGCTCTTCCATCATGCCGGGGAAAGTGAATCCGACGCAGTCCGAGGCGATGACGATGGTTGCCTGCCAGGTGTTCGGCAACGACGCGGCAATCGGCTTTGCAGCATCCCAGGGGAACTTTGAACTGAACGTGTTCAAGCCGGTCATCATCTACAACTTCCTGCAATCGGTGCGCCTGCTTGCCGATGCGATGCAATCATTCAACGACAACTGTGCTGTAGGCATCGAGCCGAACCAGGAAGTACTGGATGCAAACCTTCACAATTCCTTGATGCTCGTCACGGCGCTGAACCCGTACATCGGCTACGAGAATGCGGCAGCCATTGCGAAAAAGGCGCATAAGGAAGGTACGACGCTGAAGGAGGCTGCCATTGCAAGCGGCCTGCTGACGGAGGAGCAGTTTGACGAATACGTGGACCCGGCAACAATGATCTATCCTAACGCTGAATAACACCTACATGAAAAGACCGGTGGAGACTCTCCACCGGTCTTCGTATTTTTATATGCCCTTTATTAATGGTAGATGTCATGCTGCTTCATTTCATTCGCCAATAGCACCGTCATTTTCGCCAGTTCCGCATATGTCAGCTCCTTCTGCGGCTGTGCCTGGTTATCCTCAGCCTTTAATAATCCCATCGCATACACCAACGCCACGTAGCCCCTCTTGTCCGGAGCAACCTTCGTAGCATCCGTATAGCCCAGCTGATAAATGTCGCCATGCTTGGCGGCAGCCTCAAGTTTCAGCATTCTCACGGCCCATTTCGCCGCTTCCTCGCGGGAAAGACTGGCATCTGCTTTGAGCGCCTTGTCCGACTCATCCAAAATGCCTATCGCGACGGCGGCTCTCAATAATGGATACACTTTATCATCCGTTGAGATATTTTCGAAGAAGTTCGATTCCGTCTCTTCTGGATAGTAATCATAGGCGTACGTCAAGGCCTTCATCAATACCGTCAAGGCCTCCCCCTTCGTGATGGCCGCATCCGGATTGAAGTTCCCGTCCACCTCCAGGACACCTGTTTGGATCAGATGATTCAGCTCCTCTGCCGCTGTGGGATGCTCGATCGTCGGATATTCCACCTTCTCCATGCCTGTAAGCCAATTGCCCGTCTTCGCATCGATCACTGCATAGCCGCTCTCCTTGAACATCGGTCTGTAGATAAGGCTGTAATGCCCCGCGTCCCCTATATTCTTGATATTTTCGTATTGCAGCTGCAGCGATACATTATCCTTCAGCTGCTTCGTCGCCTCTTCCTTCGATATCACTTCCGAGACGGCCGGCCATTTGAGGTCGTCATAGGAGGCAATCGACAGGCTCATCAGTTCACCGCCAGCACCTATACTTGCATTAATCTGATCCCCCTCCACCAGCAGGCCGTTGATGAGGCGAGGGAAGGTGAAGTGGTAGCTGCCATCATATTCGTTATAGTAGGCATCCGCCACCGGCAGGGCATACTCATTTGCATAGGACGGTGCCCATTGCTTTACATAGTCGACGGCCCGGTGCATCGCTTCCTGCCTAGATAGCGCCCCCTTCTCCTGCTCCTTTTCCTGCTGTGCCGCCATGTGTGAATGGAGGTCGTAGTATTCGATGATTTCACCGGTTTCCTTATCTATGGATAGGGACGTACCCATCCGCTCCCCTTCATATTCATACATGTATTGGATCATATAGACCTGCTTGCCTGTATAGTTGGTCATTTCTTGAATGGACTCTATAGTCAGTGTCACGCCAGGCATGCCTGTCTGCAGGAACTCGAGTGCCAGCTGCTCCGCCTGGGCCTCGGTAATGTCCGGCTGTTTTGGCGGCAGCACCTTAGCGGAAATCGGTGTAATCTTGTTGCCCTTCGGCAGGGACGCCACACGCCCGTCCATCGTCACCCAGTCCCCCGATAGCGCATGGACTCCCGAAACCCGCTGATTGTCCGGACGATAGGCGAGCTGCACCTCCGCCCCTCCTGTACGATAATTCGGCGTGATCATATAGAAAAGCTGCGCCTCGATAGCCTTCTGGACCTCTGTCTGGACGGCTTTCTCCTCCTTCTTCTTGGACACATCATCATAGGTGGATTTGCCCTGCTGTGTGCCCGAGTTGTAGAATGACGTAAGCTGTCCATCCCCCTGCACGGTCACCTCCATAAACTTGTCCGCAATCGGTATATCGTTCTGCGCCTTTCGGTAAGTGAATGTGTAGTAGATCGGCTGCGTCAGATTCTGCTGGGCATATATGTGGTCGTTTGGTACGAGCGTATAGCCGGATGCCTGATCAAAGCGCTTGATGAAGTTGTCCGCAATAGCCTGTGCCTCCTGTTCCGAAACCTTTGGCGGGAAGAATGCATCCTTGGACTCCGGCGGCTGGTAATAGAAATGTTCGAGCTGTAGATCCTCCCCTGCAAAAATCAGGCTGCCGTATATATAATTGTTCTTGACCTGCTTGGAAAAGCTCAATTCATAACGGACCGTCGAATCTCCCGGATAGGAGTACCCCGTGTTCATATAAAAATCCTTTTCTGCCACATCTGAAAACTCTGTCGGAAACAGTTCCTTCATCCGGTTGATCAAATCCTTCTTCGTGACCTTCGTATTCACCTGCGCCACCTGGATGGGCAGCCGGTCCATACGCTCGTCCACTGTCATTGCACCGGCAGCTGGCGCCATTAAACCGAGGGACAATGCTGTCGCCGATAATAATACACTTGCCTTCTTCATTACAACCATTTCTTATCCTCCTATTTTCGCAGTTAAAAAAACCCTTTCTCCAACATACGCAAACAGAAGGCAAAACTTTCTCAAATATTCTATTTTCTTTTTGCGTCCATGCTATTGGACATGCATCAAAAAATAGAAATGCCCGGAAAGTTTCGACTTTCCGGACATCTTCCTGCATGCTCTATTTTTCGAGTGGACGGACATGGATGACCGGCAGCCGGCCTTCGAGCTCATCTCGCAGCTCCTCATATTGCGGCGGCAGCATCAGCCTCTCTCCAAGCGTTCCGGCAGTTTCATCAATCGTAAACCCAGGTGGATCCGTCGCTATTTCGAATAGAATCCCACCCGGCTCCGGAAAGTAGATGGCATCAAAATAATGACGTTCCTTTACATCCGTTGCGCGGAGGCCATGCTGTAGCACATGCTCCCGCCATTGAAGCTGCTCCTGCTGGTCCTTTGCGCGCCAGGCGACATGATGGACCGTGCCCGGACCCATGGAGCCACGGCGTCCTGCCACTGTTTTCAGGTCAATGACGTTCCCTATGTCCGCAGATGACATGAAGCGGCTGTAGTCCCCCTCGTGCGCTACGGGCTCCAACCCCATTACCTGTGTCAGCACATCCGCCGTCTGCCGGGGATTGTCTGAATACAAGGTCACACCTCCGAACCCCTTGATTGCCACTTCTGGAGAAACACCTCCAAATGTCCAACCGCTTCTCCTTCCCGCGGCACGCTCTACAAGCTCGATGCGGAGGCCATGCGGATCATCCAGCCGGATGTATGATTCGCCGAAACGCTCACCTTCCAGAAAAGAGAGGCCGAACTGCGTGAGCCGCTCCTTCCAAAAAGGCAGCGCCCCTTCAGGCACCGCATAGGAAGTGACACCTGCCTGACCGTCCCCGATGCGGCCACGGAAAGCGGTCGGCCACGGAAAGAATGTCATAATCGTCCCGGGTGTCCCCTTTTCGTCGCCGAAATAGAGGTGATAGGTGCCCGGATCATCAAAATTTACGGTTTTCTTCACAAGCCGCATTCCTAATATACCGGCGTAAAAATCCACGTTTTCCTGTGGATTTCCCACAATGGCTGAAATATGGTGGATACCTGTCGTCTTCATGGGCTCTCCTCCTTCTATACAAATGTTACAAACTCATTGACCGGCTTCCGGTAGCCACGCAGAGGGCGGCTTTCCTCTTTTTCCTTCCCTATGGCAATCATCAGGACTACTTCATGTGTCGACGGAATCCGGAGGGCCTCGCGCACCCGCTGCTGGTCGAACCCTATCATGGGGCACGTATCCCACCCACGGTTTTTCGCCGCCAGCATGAACAGCATGGCCGACAGTGACGCATTGCGGATGGCCTCCTCCTTCATGAATGCCTCACCGCGCCCCTCATAGAACGCTGCATTATCCTTCACCATCTGCTCCAGCTGGCAATCATCGATGACCCCAAGGCTTTTCAGGCCCTCATTCAGCCTCTTTGTCTGCTTATAGGCATAGCGGTCCGCTGTCACGATGATGACGGCAGCTGCAGAATGGACCTTGTACTGCCCAGCCGCCACGTGCAGCTGCTCTTTCACCTCAGAATCCAACACCGTAATATACTCCGTATGCTGCAGATTGAATGCCGATGGTGCAAGCTTTACGTCATTGAATATCGGCTTCAGCTCCTGCTCTGTCATGACTACACCCTTCATGAAATTATTGGCTGAACGCCGCTTTTCTATCAGTTTGACAAAATCCATTACAAGCACCCCTTTGTATTCGTTCCAATTAATTTATCTCGAATTCGAGATAAATATATCACGCCTGCCCCACCTTGTCAAATTAAGGTAAATATCTCGATATCTGCACTTTTTTATCCGCTTTTTGCATTTTCACATATGAAAATGACCTGCTTTCATTCTTCCGCTGTGGGAAAAAGGGAGGCAGAAGGCTGCATATGTTGAAAGGGAAAGTCATTCATCCGTAGGGCTGGGCGGGCCTCCCATTTTTTCTTCCTTCCGTTTTTGACCGCCTCACGTGCCGAATGGAGAAATCCATATACAACTTAAAAATAATTAAGCGCCAAACAGGGACCTTTCACCCAAAATGACGCTTATTTTCGGTTAAGTTGTATATCAAATCTGACGGAGAGCGTTTTTGGCGTTTCTGAAGCGGGTTCCTTCTTTTTTTCTGCCTGCTTCAGTCCCCATGTAGGCGGGGAAATGGACGGGTTCCGGGGATGCACATCGGGCGGATAGGCGGAGAATTGGGAATGGCTGTATACAGGAGGTTTTGCGAAGAAGGAGCTAAATATCTTCCGTTCCGAAGCCGAAAAAGCGTCTTCTAGGTGCCGGACATCCTTCTCGTTATGTATAGAAATTCGAACAATATAAGAGGCTTTCAGGGGGAAAATACCCCTAGAAACACATCAAGGCGCTGCTCGTATTACCAATGCTTGAGCAGCGCCTTTAATCAAATGTGTCTTGATCGTCGTACATTTCAATTGTTTTTTCCAACTATTGTGCCTCCTGTAAGATCGTTTTATTGTTCTCAAGAAGCTGAATCATCGACAGAAGAATCTTTTCCTCCGTTCTGGGTGATGAATTGACTTCCTTCGCGATAATACGTTTCAAATCTAAAATCGTCTGAACTTCGAGCATGTGCTTTTCAGCTAATTTGAAAGCCTGCTCTAACTGACCGGTCACCATAGGCAACTCTCCTTTTCTGTTGTATTCCTTATTATTATATCAAATTTCTTAAAGAGAATTCACATAAATTTACCCGAAACGAATACAAAATTTTTCTGAAAAATCAAAACAGTTTACATTCTATCTCTTTCAAGGCTCGCCGAATTCATATTTCTTCTATGGAGAAGGGCTTCCACCTATTTTTTCAATGCACAAATCAAATAGACCTATGATATTTTTTTGACTTCACCTCGGCGCCAGGATGACGGAAAATGCCTCCAGGATAAAGGAAAGACTGCAGACCGGCCCAGGGTTTTCCGGGCTTGTCTACAGTCTGATTTGATTATTCCTTTACAGGTTCCGATTGGCCGATTGGCTGCAAGCGTGTCTCCACATGCGGTTTACCGACCATGTTGAAGACGATGTTCAGCAGGATGGCCGTCACCGAGCCCGTTAC
>JAZUQF010000318.1:0-1609 GCA_045605545.1 Lysinibacillus sp. | reverse complement strand
GAAGAAGGGCTGCTGAGGCTTTTTCGGACAGTGCTGGTGGATATAGGTGCCCCTACTAGAAGCAGGTGCGGCGAAACAGGAGCGGAATGGGCCCTTCTTGCGTTATAATGGGAATAACCTGCAAGAAAAAGTCTTGCACTGAGGAGTTGTGAAATATGGCTAAAGGACAAGGGAAGGTACTGGCCCAAAATAAGAAGGCCGGCCACGATTATTTTATCGAGGAAACGATTGAAGCGGGCATGGTCCTCACCGGAACGGAAATCAAGTCGATCCGTGCAGGCAAGGTACAGCTCAAGGATTCATTCGTACGTGTCCGTCATGGCGAGGCATGGATCATCAACATGCATATCTCCCCATTCGACCAGGGGAACCGCTTCAACCATGACCCGCTGCGCGAGCGGAAGCTTTTGCTACATAAAAAACAAATCAGCGAGCTTGTCGGTGCCGTGAAACGTGACGGCTATACGATTGTACCGCTGAAAATGTACATCAAGGACGGCTATGCAAAGCTTCTGATCGGCATCGGCAAAGGGAAAAAGGACTACGACAAACGCGATGACATGCGTAAAAAAGAAGCGAAGCGTGAGATGGAGCGGGCGTTCAAGGCACGCCATCAATAAGCGCATCTTCCTTCTCTGCCAGCCCAGCATTCTACTGTGGAGAAAAAGAGAAGGAATACACGAAAAAAGCATGGAGGAACTCATTTACGAGCCCTTCCATGCTTTTTGTGTTTCTGCGCCAGGGTTTGTGTGGTGTCTGGTCAAAATAAATACTCCATTCCATCCTTATCTATTGATATACGTAAAAATATGGTGGAAGATACCGATGCCATTAATTTCACGCAAATGTGTACCAACGCCATAAGTCAGTATTAAAAAGCCGGCACACAACAAAACAAGGCCCTGTCTACACAGATAGACAGGGCCTTGCAGCGTTACTTCAGTGATGTCGATTTTAAAAATTCCCGCGTCCGCTCTTCTTTTGGGTTATTGAAAAACTCATCGGGTGTACCGTGTTCGACGATTCTGCCGTCGTGCATGTACACAATGCGGTCGGCGACTTCCTTCCCAAAGCCCATTTCATGGGTCACGACCACCATCGTCATGCCTTCTTCGGCCAAGTCCTTCATCGTTGTCAACACCTCGCCCACAAGCTCCGGGTCGAGGGCCGATGTCGGCTCATCGAACAGCATGATGTCCGGCTCCATCGCGAGCGCTCTGGCAATGGCCACCCGCTGCTTCTGTCCGCCTGATAATTTACTAGGGTAGACGTCTTGCTTATCCTCCAGGCCCACTTTGCTCAGCAATTGTTTCGCCTTGGAGATGGCCCCCGCCTTGTCCATACCCTTTACATGGACAGGGGCTTCGATGATGTTTTCCACCACCGTCTTGTGGGGGAAGAGGTTGAAGTTCTGGAACACCATCCCCACCTTTTCCCTGATTTTATTGAGGTTATCGGTACGTGGATTGACTTCCTTTCCTTCGATGATGATCTGGCCGTCATCCTTTCTTTCCAAAAAGTTCAGGCAGCGGAGGAGGGTGCTTTTCCCCGAGCCGCTCGCTCCGATCAAACAGACGACATCGCTTTCATACACGGTCATATCGATATC
>JAZUQF010000317.1:0-2345 GCA_045605545.1 Lysinibacillus sp. | reverse complement strand
GTGAAGAACGGCAAATTCCTCATCAATGGTGAACCTTTCTACTTCAAGGGCTTCGGTAAGCATGAGGACACATATGTGAATGGCCGTGGTCTGAACGAGGCATACAATGTGCTCGATATCAATCTGATGAAGGAAATGGGTGCGAACTCATTCCGCACATCACACTATCCTTACTCAGAAGAAATGATGCGTTTATGCGACCGGGAAGGAATTGTTGTGATTGACGAAACACCGGCAGTTGGACTGTTTTTAATGTTCAATTTCGATGTATCCGCTTTAGAAAAAGGCGGAGCTACGAATGACGAGACTTGGACAACGATGAACACATCCGAAGCGCATGAGCAGGTGATTCGTGAATTGATCGACCGTGATAAGAACCATGCATGTGTCGTCATGTGGTCGATTGCCAATGAGGCGGCTACTTATTCAGATGGCTCCTATGAGTATTTTGAGCCTCTATTTACTCTTGCTCGTGAATTGGATCCGCAAAAGCGTCCGTTAACAAACGTCAGCATCATGATGTCCCTGCCGCATACTGACAAATGCGCAGATTTATATGATGTGATTGCATTGAACCGTTACTATGGCTGGTACATTCAGCTAGGTGACCTGGAGACGGCCGAAGCGGCGACGCGCCAAGAACTGTTGGCATGGCAGGAGAAATATCCAGAGAAACCGATCATGTATACGGAATATGGCGCTGATACAGTGGCAGGATTCCATAGCATGTACGGCGAGCCATTCAGTGAAGAGTTCCAGGAAGACTACTACCGCATGAACAGCAAAGTTTTTGATGAAATCCCTAACTTCGTCGGTGAACAATTATGGAACTTCGCTGATTTCCAAACAAAGTTCGGCATCATGCGTGTTCAAGGTAACAAAAAAGGTGTGTTCACTAGAGCAAGAGAGCCGAAAATGGTCGTACGCTACTTAAGTGAGCGTTGGAACAGCATCCCTCACCTAGGGTATAAAAAATAATTTTTCGATTACATTCGCAGTAAATCAACAGGCACTACTTAGCACTCGAAAACCAACAGCAGCTATGGATACGCTGCATCGAATCGGCTGGGTTGTAAATCCACCCATTCCTGAGACTAATTTTAAAAGGTGGTGCAAAGATGAAGTCAATATTGTTATTTGGGGAAATGCTGCTACGCCTGACGCCTTCAGATCATCAGCTATTCATCCAAGCCAGTCAATTGAATATGGTATATGGAGGATCTGAGGCAAATATCGCGGTTGCTTTAAGCCATTGGGGTGAAAAAGCTTCCTATGCCACATGCGTTCCAGCCAATAACATCGGATTGGCCGCTATCATGCAACTGCGCAAATTCGGGGTAAATACCGACTTTACGATTCAAAAAGGACATAAAATGGGGCTTTATTTTGTCGAAGAAGGTCATTCCATCCGTTCGACAGAGGTTACCTATGACCGTAAGAGTTCCGCCTTTGTCAATGCCGGACCAAGTGATTATCAGTTGAAGGAAATGCTCGACCAGGCGAAATGGCTGCACGTCAGCGGCATCAGCCTCGGCGTGAGCGAGAAGGCACGTGAAACAACGATGGCACTTGTGAAGCTGGCACAGAAAAAAGGAATCAAGGTAAGTTTCGACTTCAATTATCGGACAAAGTTATGGAGCATCGAGGAGGCAAGAGAAGCCTTCATCGAAATCCTGCCGTATGTAAATGTCTGCTTCGGCAGCTATATGGATGTGCTGACACTTCGCAAGGAGAAGAGAAAGGTCGATTCCTTCGATGAGAAGATTGAATTGCTCAAGGAGCTTCAAAAAGAATATAATTTCGACCAAATCTTTACGACAGAGCGTGAAATCCTTGATGACAACGAGCAGAAGCTGAGCTGTGCAGTGATTACGGCTACGGAACACCACAAGCTTGGACCAGTGAAGGTGAATGTGCTCGAGCGCATCGGTACAGGCGACTCATTTGTTGCCGGAGCATTATATGGTCTGGCCAACTCCTACAGCCTGCCGGAAACACTGGACTTCGCCCTATCGTCATTCGCCTTGAAGCATACGATTATCGGTGATTTCCAAATTGCAAGCAAGGACGATGTTCAAGGGTTGGACTTGAATGGTGAAAAGGTCGTCATCAAAAGGTAGAGACATCTAATGAGGGTTCATCACCGCAGGGCTGGCTTGAATCATTTTGATTCGAAGCGGGGCGTCCGTTCTCCCCTGCTCCCAGTGATGAACCACAGTCTCCAACCGTTGCTGGAGACCGGATGTCCCTAAATATGTAAGCGCTTTATTTTTAGAAAGAAACCAGTAGTTTTATAGAAAATAGTGTGTGAGGAGAGTTCGACGTGAATAATCAACATAATACTG
>JAZUQF010000316.1:0-6155 GCA_045605545.1 Lysinibacillus sp. | reverse complement strand
TCTTCTGAACCGTACTGATTATATAAAATTGCTTTCACTATAAATGCACCTTCTTTTTTGTTTTTATATCAAAAATTATTTATGATTCTTGACATCTCTAATTTTACAGGTAGAATGCATAATAACAAGTACACTAATTTTTGATATATACTATCGAAAAAGATAGTATGGAAAGGTGATACGATGAAAAAGAAATATGATGAAACGAATATAGAAACTTGCCCTATGGTGGATGTACAAAAAATCATACAAAGTAAATGGGCAATTTTAGTGATGTATTATTTACAAGATGAAACATTACGTTTTGGTGAGTTATCTCGAAAAATCCCTCAAGTCACACAAGCAAATCTGACGAAGGTTTTAAGGACTTTAGAAGAATATGAACTAGTTCATAGGGAAGTTTATGCTGTAGTTCCTCCGAAAGTCGAATATTCTCTTACCGAAATTGGTCAAAAGTTTCAAATTGTTTTGGATGCTTTAGAAGTATGGTCAAACGAATATGTAAATCGTAAAAAATAGATAGAGATAAACAAAAAGAAAGTGCCCAAAGCGTCGTTTGGTAAATATTCTTTCCTTAACGTTGTAAATTCTTCATGAAACCTACTTTTCCTTGTTGAACTAAACAGAACCATTAGTTGAATAAAATAAGATATAACATCAATCCTTACAAACAGAATCATAAAAAAGACCAAACATATTTTATATATGAAATATGTTTGGTCTATTTATTTACATATGTTTGAATGTTGTTATCCTAAGATAACTGCGGGCTGCTTTTTCTATTCTTCCACTTCAAAAACGCTGAAGCGGTCGTCTTCATATTGAAGCTCGAGGACGTAATCTCCTTTTTGATAGGTGAGTGTTTCACCTTGTCGGTCGGTTTCTTCCCAGCCTCTGTTTTTGATCACAAGCTGGTAGCCTTTAGCGATGCCGTTCGCAACGCTTGCACCATCCCATTCATAGTGCTTGGCATTTTCCTCTTCGCTTATCAGTTCGGCGGTTTTCGGTACAGGGAAGCCGTCCATGTCATCAAGGGCATCGTAGCCGGCGCTCACGATTGTATAGTAGGCAACCCCAATTATAATTACTAGGAGAGCTAGTAAACTAATAATTATCCATTTTTTTTTGCCTGATTTCTTCATAATGAACCCCTTTCTATGCTGCGTAGTAAATCTTCTATCTATCCTTGTTACTACCCCAAAATCTATATTGATAAAACGAAAGTCAGTATTCGCAAAAGTCAGAAATCGAATTTGGTGACAAATCAGTGAAGAAGGAGGCCCTTCCATAATAGAAAACGCCCCAGATGACCGGGGGCTTCCTGGAGCATCGGAGGCGTCTCTTTGAAATGTTATTCTTTCACTCTTTTCGGCCAGACAAAGTACGAAGCTGAATAAAGCAGGTCGATGCCCACGACAATTGCCCAAATGCGTAGTGGGTTCAGCAGTTCTGCAGTACGGTCATGATCTCCGATGAAGAAATGGATGCCCAGGATGAAGGCGGCGCCGATGAGGAAGGCGAGCAGGTGCTGGAATGAACCCTTTATTTCATGGCGGGCATGCTCGAAGCCATACTTTTTGGCAGGCATTTGCCCCTGCCTTAGGATATGGTACGTGAATTGTCTGTCAGCCCAGGCAATCATGCTTTTTCCGAATGCGATGGAGACGCCAAGGTAGATGGCGGCAATCCCATGGACCGTCGTGGCGGTCGCACCGTTGTATAGATCGACGGCCGTTGCTATAAGCAGCACAAGGTCGATTACCGGTGTAAGAGCAAGGAAGAACAGTCCAAGCCCCTTCTTTTTCAATATATATCTAGTGACCAGTCCGAGCAGAATGACCACCCAAAAGGCGATTTCCGCTCCGACAATCAGCCATCCGATTCCTCCCATACTAAAAAATCCCCCTTTTTTAATACAAGTGTATTTTTTAAAATATAACACGCGCGTTTAAATAATACAAGTGTATTTTAAAAACCTTTTTTGCTATACTAAACGTATGCCAAAGATTGTAGATGTAGAGGAACGAAAAAGGGTCATAGCGGAGGCGACGTGGCAGGTCATCCTGGAGAAAGGGATGGAAGGAGCATCGGTCAGAAATATCGCGAAGGAGGCGGGGCTGTCGTTAGGCGCCCTGCGACACTACTTTTCTAACCAGGATGAGCTGCTCGTCTACGCCATGAATCTAGTGATGGAAAATGTTAACCGGCGGATTGAACAAGTATTGCAGGAGGATCTGCCGCTGCAGGAGCAGGTACTGAAGGTCCTGCTGCAGGTACTGCCAATCGAGCGTCAGAGCATGCAGGAGATGGAGGTATGGTTTACATACGTCGCCTCGGTCAAGCACAAGAAAGAAGAGGCGAATATACCGTTTAACACCCTGTCTGCCGGTATGGAGAAAATCATCAATGGGCTGGCCGTGTATGAACTGTTGCGGGAAGGGCTGGACCTGGAGATGGAAGTGGAAAGGCTGTATGCAGTCGTGGATGGACTGGCGGTACATGCCCTGTTCGAAAGGGAACGGCTCGACCGGAATCGGGTGGTCAAGACACTTGTGTACCACTTGAATTCCATTCTTAGAAGTGAAGCGGCATTAAAGCTGTCTGATTGGATTGAATAGGGAGGAAGAAAAGGAGATGGAACGGACCCATCTCCTTTTTTCGTTTTATAGGAATAGGCAACTAGCATGGCCTTATTTAAACCAGCCTTTTTTGGTGAACCAGATGAACATCGACAGTCCCATCACGGCCATCACTCCAAGTATCAGAAAGTAGCCATATTCCCACGTCAATTCAGGCATCTCCTCGAAGTTCATTCCATAAATTCCGGCGATGAATGTCAAGGGCGCAAAAATGGAGGTGATGATGGTGAGTACCTTCATTACATTGTTTGTCTGATGCGAGTTCAGCGAGAGGTAGTTGTCCCGTATATCCGCAGTGAGCTCCCTGGCGGACATGAGCATGACCGACAGCTTTAAGAGGTGGTCATGGATGTCGGAGAAATATTCAATCCTGCCGGCTACTCCGCCAAGATGTTGGGAGTGGAGCATGCGATAAAGCAAATCACGCATCGGGTTGATTGTATGTATCAGCTTCAGTAGCATGTATCTCGTCTCGAACAGTTCATTCATCAGCAGGGTCATTGATTTATGGTGGGTATTGCCCTCGATTTGCTCCAGCTGGTCTTCGATTTTATAGATGATGGGAAAGTAGTTATCGACCGTCTTATCCAAAATTTGATGGAATACATAAAAGGGATCCCACTGTTCTTTATTCTCTTGAGATAACATCGTATTCCAAACCTCGTCCACTTCATCACATTGTGAAAAATGAAAGGTCACGATGAACTTACCCCCAACAAAATAATTCAGCTCCTCTTTCCACATTTCGTTCCCGTCCTCCCTGACAATGTGCGTCACAAAGAAGGTATAATCATCGTAATGGTCCAGCTTAGGACGCTGAAACCTTTGTACACAGTCCTCGATGGCGAGGGGATGGAAACGGAAGGTATCCGCCAACTGTCTTTCCTCCTCCTCGGTAGGCTGATTAAAATCCGCCCAAAACCATTGATAACTAGAGAAATCGATATCTTTTAGAGATGTTTCTGTATTTACATGATTGTCGTTTGTAACCCCGATAAAATGAATCAACGGACATACACCTTCTCCATACGGTATTCAAACGCTGTGTAACAGTCTTCCCAATTTGCATGAGCGTTGCTGTGCGCTCGCGTTCTTTCCTCCAATTATGCTCATAAATAGCGGCAAATAATCGTGTAGCTGGAACTCCATTGCTACATAGACGGGGGGATTGTTGATGGAAACGTCCTGCTGAATTCCATAAATTCTATATCAAAATTTATTCCCTGTATGATTTGGGTATATTTTTCAAAAAATATAAAACTATTTATCTCTTATTTACGAATATATAAGTGAAGCATAGAAAGTGATGTGAGGACAGGAAGATGAATGAGCGGTATTGGATTCGGAAAATTCAGCAGAAGCACGATGAAAAAAGCGCGGACAAGCTGATGCGGAAATACTATAAGGAAATATACATATTCGTCTATAAGCAAACGCTTGATGAACAGCTGGCACTCGATTTGACGCAGGAAATCTTCATCCGCATGCTGCGCTCTATTGCTTCCTATGATGAGAAAAAGTCTGGTTTTCGTACATGGCTGTATCGTATTGCAACGAACCATTGCATCGATTATCTTCGCTCGAAGCAGTACCAGATGAAGCAACTGACAGTGTTTACTGTTGATGAGGAGCAGGCGGAGCCGGATGATAGAACGCTGCAGCTTGAATATAAGGAGCAGTATGAGGCAGTTAATGAACTGTTGCAAAAGCAAAGTGGAATCATTCAGCAAATCGTGCGCTATAAAATTTTTTCGGAGCTGACTTTCATGGAAATTGCAAAGATATTGCAAATGCCCGAAGCCACAGTCAAAACGAATTATTACAAGGCCATCAGGATGCTGCGAAAAGGAATGGAGGCGTATTATGAAGACGAAATTTGAACCGAAATTGCCGACGGAGGCTGAAATTGACCGGCAGATTGCCATTATTGTCGGAAAGGGACTTCCGCGCAGGCCATCAATGTGGGAGGTGCTGGCGGAAATCTGGCGGGAATTTCCGAAAAGGCAGCTGCTGTTTGAAAAAGGCGAACTACTGTTTACAGGTCTTATGTTAGTCGTGATTGCAGGCCAACTGTGGTACACAATTGAAGCACCGAGGAACCTCACGGACGGCTGGACGGCCATGTTGTTTCTCATTTCGCCATTTATGTTCTTGTCGCTGACGGGTTTTTCAACGATGCGAAAACATCTTGAAGGGACTCTGGAATTGGAAATGACGGTGAAGTATACGGTGTATCAAATTCTAGCGATTCGCATGCTGTTCTACAGTGTAGTATCGAGCGTCTTGCATATGTGCTGTATTGCGATTGCTGCACAGTTCATACAAATGGATGTGTTGAAGGTGGTCAGTGTGGCGCTCACTGGATTATTTATATTTGCAGCAGGGCTACTGTTTATACTGCGCGGAAAACGACCATATATGAACGTTCCCATCTACTGCATCGTGTGGTTTATCGGGAATTTTGTGCTATTCGGTGAGGCGAAGGCGGTCTATATGCAGGTCATACTGCAGCTGCCGAACGCTTTATACATCGGGATTGTATTCGGGGCCATCAGCTTCTTTCTATTTGGGCTGCAGCAATTTTTCAAGAAACAACAGGGAGGTGCATTTGAGTGCTTGTCATCGAAAATGTAACGAAACAATACGGGGATTTTGTTGCTCTAAGAAATATTTCATTAACACTTGAAAATGGGGTGTACGGTCTGCTTGCGCCGAATGGTGCGGGAAAGTCTACGCTCATCAAAATGCTGGCGACATTGATTGCCCCGACAGCCGGCACAATCACCTACAATGGCGAGGATATACTCACTCTAGGTGAGGGTTAACGGGAAAAGCTCGGCTATTTGCCCCAGCATTTCGGCTATTACAAGCACTATACGCCGGTGCAGTACCTGCAGTATCTAGCAGCGTTGAAAGGAATGCCGAAGAATCAGGTGGCACGACGCATTGATGAAGTTCTCGAGCTCGTCGCATTATCTGATGTGAAAAAGAAGAAAATGCGCAAATTCTCCGGCGGTATGATCCAGCGTGTCGGCATTGCCCAGGCACTGCTCGCCGATCCGCAGATTCTTATTTTGGACGAGCCGACAGGGGGGCTGGACCCGAAGGAGCGTGCACGCTTCCGCCATATCTTATCGGATTTGGCGCGGACAAGAATCATCCTTTTATCGACGCATATCGTTTCGGATGTGGAGTCGATTGCCAATGAAATCATCATGATTAAAAACAAACAGTTGCTCTATAAAAAGGACGGCGCCTCTATCTGTGCCGCGATGGTGGGACGTATTTTCGAAACCGTTGTCGATTTTGCGGAGGTATCGGCTTTCACTAAAAAATACATCATCCTCGCAGAAAAACAGGAGGCCGGCCGCATGCTCATCCGCTTCATGGCAGAGGAGCAACAGCCGCACTGGCAGCCGGTGCAACCGACGCTTGAAGATGTCTTCCTCGTAGAGTACGCCCAGGAAAGCACTGTCGGGTGATGCGATGAGATACGTAGGGTTGGAGCTGCAAAAG
>JAZUQF010000315.1:0-4904 GCA_045605545.1 Lysinibacillus sp. | reverse complement strand
GAGCCAGGATCAAACTCTCCATAAAAGTAGTTTGAGTTAAGCTCAAAATTTTGCTGACTAATTTATAGTCAAATTGTCTCTTTCAATTAAGAAAGAAAATTATTGTTAACGTCTTGCTTGTTCAGTTTTCAAAGTTCATTTCGTTACCGCTCTTTCGCAGCAACTCTTATATTTTAACACTTATCGAAGTTTGTGTCAACAACTTTTTTAAAAGTTTTATAAAGCCGTTTTTCACAGCAACTTTTATATCTTACTGCTTTTTTATTATGAAGTCAATAACTTTTTACAAGCTATCGCTTCCTAAATTAGCGACTCACTAATATTATCAAGCTTCTCACCCTTCGTCAAGCTATTTTAATAAATTATCCTATCCTAAAATAGAGACCTTTTACATCAAGCCTAGTAACTAATTAGCTACCTGGGCTACACTCATCTAGCGATGATTAGTTCACTTCTTCTCAAACAGCCTATAAAAAGAAATGAAGCCGGGAAGATCCGTTTTACATCTCCCATCTACTAGGAAGTAACAAAGGCTTGTTGTCATGTCCTTCAAACTGCTTTTTTTCAATCCAACGATGCAATCCATACTTGATAGAAGAAAAGCGATGAATGAAAAGTGAAAAGCGCCGCCACTTCCTGCTCCTGCGATTACTCATCGCAAAATGCTTTTGTGGCAGCGCCTTTATGCCCCACATCATATTAATATGATGTGGCTTGGCCCCATCCATAGCTGGGGATACAGTACAACCTACGCTTAACAGCAGGGTCTGCTGATTATTTTATATTTCCGGCAAGATACGCGAAATATATAAGTGGCGGATTGCTGCCAAATCGATAATTTCTCCTGTGCTATACAGCTTCACTAACGGCCTTGTCAGGGCATATCTATTGATGAACATGACCTCCGCATGCTCCATGTTCGATAATTCCACCTTGGTACCTATCGGCAGATTGGCGACAATATCAATCAGGGCTTGCACCACTTGAATGTCGAACTTGCCGAACTCTTCCTCCTTTATCATTTCAATCACCCGAAACGGTGACTGCTTGGCTCTGTATAGACGTTCACTCGTCATTGCGTTGAAGACATCCGAAACCGCGATTACTTGGGAATAGAATAGAATTTTAGCATCCCGCTTTCCTTCCGGGTACCCACTGCCGTCCAACCTTTCATGGTGGTGATAGATTGCCTTCTTCATATCCGACTTCACTGCCGGAAGATCCTTCACCATTTGATAGCTGTAGGATGGATGTTTTCGGATTTCCATAAACTCCTGTTCCGACAGGGCTGTGTTCTTCTCCCTGATCCTAGCAGGAATCTTCGACATCCCACAATCCGCCAGCATCCCCGCCAGGGCCATCTGGATCGTCGTCCCGCGGTCATATCCGAGCTTTTGTACGATGATGCTTGAAATCAACCCTGTCGCCACACAATGATGGTATAAATAGTCCTTCGGGTTGGAATAGCTGCTTAAATCGAATATATGGGAGCGGTCCTTCAATACCATCTCTATTAATGGAATCATCACTGCCCGGATTTTTGTGATATCAATCTTGGCGCCT
The DNA here is from genome assembly GCA_045605545.1 of Lysinibacillus sp. Lineage (GTDB taxonomy): Bacteria > Bacillota > Bacilli > Bacillales_A > Planococcaceae > Lysinibacillus_B. The sequence continues at coordinate 3,341 of JAZUQF010000315.1, read as the reverse complement.
GCCTGCCAGTTTTGGAACTCCTTCTTCAAATAGGATACGGCCTCTTCGTAATGCCGGTCAAAAGGAGTGGCTGTGGGCACCGGCACATCAATGATGACCTCTTTTCCGCTCTCTTCTGAATAAACCGGGACTTCATCATCCTTAAATATGAGAATCCGTGGAATGTTGAATGCCTTCAATACATGGAGATGTTCCTGATTGAGCTTCGTATTCTTCTGGAGGATAGAGTATTTCGTATTAGCAAAAATGTCTTCAGCCACGACTTTCCCAGGAGTCAATTCCGATATATATACATATGTAGCTTCCATTGCTGAAGAACCACCTTTTCATGATAATTTTCTTTCATTGTAGCCGAATATGTAAACAAATGGAAGTGTTGATTTGGTTTTTATGAACCACATAATGAAAAAAAGGGGAACAACTGGATGCTCCCCGCATCCGGCTGTTCCCTCTTTCGTTATTCCACTGATGCTTCTGCTTCTTCAGCCTCTTCCTCTGCATCATTCTCTTTATTCACCTTTGCAACAGTAGCCACCAGTTCCTCATCGGATAGACGAATCAGGCGGACCCCCTGCGTATTGCGTCCAATGACAGAAATATCGTCGACATCCATGCGGATTAGCATGCCATTGATTGTAATAAGCATGATATCCTCGGAGCCATTGACTGTTTTCACGGCACACATTGGACCGTTCTTTTCCGTCACCTGGATCGTTTTAATGCCCATACCACCGCGGCTCTGCAGTCGGTATTCGGATTCAGGCGTACGTTTTCCATAGCCTTTTTCCGTTACGACGAGAATCTCCTGGCCTTCTTCTAAGATCTCCATGCCGACTACATAATCACCTTCACGAAGCTTGATGCCCCGCACGCCGGATGCAGCCCGTCCCATCGCACGGATGTCATCTTCCTTGAAGCGCACCAGCATGCCATCGTGCGTCCCGATGACGACATGCTTTTGGCCGTCCGTTAACCGGACGGATATCAAGTCGTCATCCTCGCGAAGGCTGATGGCAATCAGCCCGTTTGTACGGATATTGGCGAATTGGGAAACAGATGTACGCTTTGTGATCCCCGTTTTCGTCGTAAAGATGAAATACGCATCTTCATCATAAGAATCTATGCGAATCATCGCGGTTACATGCTCACCTTTTTCGATGTTCAACAAGTTGACAATCGGCAGGCCCTTTGCCGTTCGGCCGAATTCAGGGATTTCATAGCCCTTCGCCTTGAATACACGCCCTTTGGAAGTAAAGAACAGGATTGTATCATGGGTGGAGGTGAAGAGCAGATGCTCGACAAAGTCATCCTCGTTCGTCCCCATGCCCTGTACGCCTCGGCCGCCGCGTTTCTGGCTACGGTACGTGTTGGCGGCCAACCGTTTAATATACCCGTTATGCGTCAGTGTAACCACCGAGTTTTCACGTGGAATCAAATCTTCGTCTTCAATCGATTCCAGACCGCCGGCAGTGATGTCTGTACGGCGGGCGTCATTGTAGCGCTCTTTGATTTCCGTCAATTCATTCCGAATGATTTCAACAACTTTCGCTTCATCAGCAAGAATCGCCTTTAATTCGGCAATCAGCCTTTGCAGCTCCTGGTACTCGGCTTCAATCTTCTCACGCTCTAATCCGCTCAGACGAACAAGACGCATGTCCAGGATTGCCTGCGCCTGCCGCTCCGTCAGGCTGAAGCGTTCCATCAACACAGGCTTCGCTTCATCCCCACTGCGGGAGCTGCGGATGATTGCAATGATTTCATCAATGTGGTCCAGTGCTATCCGCAAGCCTTCCAGAATATGCGCCCGGTCTTCCGCCTTGCGCAGTTCGAATGCTGTACGGCGCTTGATGACCACTTTTTGGTGCTCCAGATAGTAATGGAGCATTTCTTTCAAGCTCAACACTTTCGGCTGGCCATCTACGAGCGCCAGCATATTGATACCGAATGTTGATTGCATCGGCGTCTGTTTATATAAGTTATTCAGGATGACATTCGCATTGGCATCACGTCGAACTTCGATCACGATGCGCATGCCGTTGCGGTCCGACTCGTCCCTTAGGTGTGTGATGCCGTCAATTTTCTTGTCGCGCACAAGCTCCGCGATTTTTTCAATCAGCTTTGCCTTGTTCACCTGGTAAGGCAGCTCGTGTACGAGAATCGTTTCTTTGCCATTCGACTTCTGCTCAATTTCCACCTTCGCGCGAATCGTAATGGAGCCGCGCCCCGTTTCATAGGCACGTCGGATGCCCGAGCGGCCCAGGATCAGCCCGCCTGTCGGGAAATCCGGGCCTGGCATGATGTCCATCAACTCTTCTGTCGTGATGGCCGGATTTTCTGAAACAGCCAATACTGCATCGATCGTTTCCCCCAATTGATGCGGCGGGATGTTCGTAGCCATGCCGACTGCAATCCCTGCCGCACCGTTCACAAGCAGATTGGGGTAGCGTGATGGCAATACGAGCGGCTCCTGTTCACTGCCGTCATAGTTCGGACCATAGTCGATCGTATCCTTGTTGATGTCACGCAGCATTTCCATCGCAATCTTGGACATGCGGGATTCCGTATAACGCATCGCCGCTGCACCGTCGCCATCGACAGAACCGAAGTTCCCATGGCCGTCCACCAGCATGTAGCGGTAGCTGAAATCCTGCGCCATGCGGACCATCGCATCATAAATGGACGAGTCGCCGTGGGGATGGTATTTACCCATTACGTCCCCGACGATACGGGCACTCTTTTTATATGGTTTATCCGAAGTGTTCCCAAGTTCCTGCATCCCGTACAAGATACGGCGATGTACAGGCTTCAGGCCATCTCGTACATCCGGTAGCGCACGGGAGACGATAACACTCATGGCATAGCTCAGGAATGATGTTTTTATTTCAGTTGTAATGTTTCTTGACTCAATGTTTCCATGTTGAATGTCAGACACACTAAGGACCTCCTTCCATTTGCATCAGCTAAATATCTAAATCTTGTACATAAACCGCATTTTCTTCGATGAAATCGCGGCGAGGGCCTACTTCATCCCCCATCAGATGGTCAAAGATTCTATCTGCTTCAATCGCATCATCAAGATTTACACGGATCAGTGTGCGGTGTTCCGGATCCATCGTTGTGTCCCAGAGCTGTGCTGCATTCATTTCCCCCAGCCCTTTGTAGCGCTGCACAACCGGTTTCGGGACGCTTGGCAAGCTTCGCAGGATTTGCTCAAGCTCTTCATCCGAATAGCAGTATTCCACATGCTTCCCTTGCTTTACTTGATAAAGCGGCGGCTTCGCTGCATAGACATAGCCGGCCTCGATCAATGGCCGCATGAAGCGGAAGAAGAATGTCAGCAA
>JAZUQF010000314.1:0-12685 GCA_045605545.1 Lysinibacillus sp. | reverse complement strand
CCCAACTGTGGGCAAATTAATTCAGTGATAAGTGCTGACAAAAAAGAATGGGGAAAACGAAAGGGGCCGAACGTGAAGGCGGTCATGTTTTCCGGCTTCTTCTCATGCTTCGTCATGATTCTCCTGTTCGTCCTGTTCATTTATTTTGCGTTCAAAGGGCTGGGCATCGTCGTCGATTGGCTATTTTAATAGGTGGAGCGGGTGAGGGCATATTTTATGCCCTCATTTTTCATCTTTACTCTACAGGCAGATGTAACGAAAAGGTCAAGAGGGCTGTGGAATGAACACCAAAATCCCTTCCGGCGAATCTGCCGGAAGGGGCATTCTACATGTTATTCTCTAACAAGTTTTTATGGGGAATGCTGAAATCAAGGTACTTGAATGTACCGTTCTTCAGCTCTTCATATACCTTATAGAACTGCGTAAAGCCGAATTCGTACATCTCTTCCGTAATGTCGCCGCTTTGAAGTGCCTTCTTCATGTCATCCAGATCCTTTTTAATGATTTCGCCGGAAGGGAGTACAATCAAATCCAAGTATAAATCCTCCATGTAAGGGATGCCGTCTTCTACGCCGTTGTGGGTCGTGATGTCGATGTACCACTGGACGATTTCGTCTTTTTCGTTGAACATTGTCGTAATGCCGAAGTGTTCGTCATCCGGCAGGTGCTGCAACCACGAGTAGCCCACATCTGCAATGCAGAACGTCTTGCCGACATGTGTCGTCCATAAAGGTTCCCGGATTTCCTTGATTTTCAACAGGCCAGCATGGCCGGCATATTGCCCGTCATTGATATACACCATATTGAAATCTCGCTCCAAGACCCTCGACCAATCATCTCTTGTGATAAAACGTTTGTTTACCATAGCGTTTATCTCCTTTCCATAGATTTCTTTTGACATGGCCGATGCCGATTACTGCGGACAGTCGGCTGTCTCTGCTAACGTTTTTTACCCATGTGAAATGAACTTTAAGCGGGAAAAATGGTAAAATGAAATGTAGGTCTTTGGAGATAAATTAATCCTCTTTGTTGGCATCCGCCATTTTTTATTGCCTTCTATTATTTTTCTGGAAAAGTGAAACGCTTTTCCGATTCATCCGTACAAATGGGTGTGAGGAAGATATAATTGAATTATTCAAAGATTAGGAAACGAAATACATACTATTTTCAGAAGATTTTATCAAAAAGAGGTAGTGGATAAGGGAAAACGGTTATAGGTAACAGAGCCATGATAATCATGTCCATCTTGCTGTTTGCTTTGCTGCACCAGCGTGAAGTGAAGCGAAGAGCCGTCGATATCCCACCACCGTCCAATGGGCTATACGTGAGAATGAATGTCCATGGGATAATTTGTAAGGCAACGAGGTGAAAGAAAAGTGCGCATCTATTTGTATACGATTCCGGATGATGGTCTTCCTCATTTGAGCATACCGGTCTATGATGAGGGCCGCCAGACGGCATTTGTGCTGAGGAGGAATCCCCATCGACTATTGACCAATGTCTTCCACCATATGTCGAGTACCGGCCTGCCATATTGTTATATGGCCGTATCGCCGGACGACTATCCAATTTTCAAGATTGACCATCCCTTGTCGGGGGTGGGCTACACAATCCAATCGATGCATTCCCAAAGGAAAAGTAAAATCGACCAGTACCACGTCCAACTCGTCGAAAAGGCCCAGACGTTTCGTTTGGACGGAGGCGACTTTTATTTCGGGAAGGATTATACCGGAGCCGGCATGCTGACGAGGGATGACGAGAAAATTGCCAAAATTGAAAATGTGGATATTATTCAAGCAAATTCGGCAAGACGCTTTCGGATTGAGGCGAAGGATGATGAATCCGCCTCGCTCATCGCCATCCTGTACCATACCTTTAATGAGGAGTGTTAAAGGTAAACATATCATCTTTATTGTTTTCCTATCCACTTTTCCCTAACAGGTTTCATTAGAAGCTGTTAGACGTGCTTTTACCGCCCGGTGTTGCCGGCGTTTATATAGAAAGAAGAGTAGGGTATGAAATGAAGTAGGGGAATTTCAACAACCTTCAATCTAGGATTTATCAGGACAGTATCTTTTTCCGAACTAAAAAGGGAATATAAATAGATGAAAGTGTGTTTGGCAGGTGAGTTGCTTTGCTCCCGGCGGCCGAACGACCATCAACAGAAGGAGGAAGAAGAAATGGCGATTATAGAAGCAACGGATCAGACATTTGAACAAGAGGTCATGAAGGGGACAGTACTGGTCGATTTCTGGGCGACATGGTGCGGACCGTGCAAAATGCTTGCGCCCGTGCTGGATGAGTTGGATGCAGAAATCGGGGACGATGTAAAAATCGTCAAAATTGAAGTGGAAGAAAACCCAGTGACAGCGCAGGCGTACGGTGTCATGTCGGTGCCGACACTGCTGCTGTTCATCGACGGGGAAATGAAGGCGAGATCCGGCGGTTATCAGCCAAAGGAGCTGCTGATGGAGTTTATTGAGAATAATAGGGTATAAAAATGCACCTGGAACAAGACTGATTTGTCTTGTTCCAGGTGTTTTTTAGTGGGAGCAGTTTTAAGAGATGTAATGGGCAGGAAATATCTTTCATAAAAGAGAAGATTGTTATGAGGATTTTTTGAGTAGAGAACTCAGAATAGAGCTCATATATACATATGTATATTATCCGACACTAGATTTTATTCTAGTATTCAACTACTTCGATTCAAATCACTTTATCAACCCTTGTCTACAGTAAGGCTTTTACGATCAAAAGGGCATAAATCTAATTATGAGGTGAGGTTGAAAGAGGCGTTGCTATAGTGAACAGAGAAAATATCAATGGGTGAAACGCTGTGCTGAGCCATTCACAACTTAAGAAAAGGTGGAAATAACCATGTTGAAAGTAAGACCATTAGAAGAGAAAGATTATGAATTGATTAAAGAAGCGGAAAAGGTGATTGAAAAGAATTATAGATATGGGCGGCATCACATTGGCGCAGCAGTAAGGACAGCATCCGGGACTGTTTTTTCGGCAGTACATGTGGAGGCGAATGTCGGGAGAATAACTGTATGTGGTGAAGCGATGGCAATCGGCAAGTCTATATCGGAAGGCGAGCACGAATTTGAAACGATCGTAGCCGTGGCTCATCCCCATCCGCACGAGAATATTGAAAAATGCTGGGTTGTTGCGCCTTGCGGTATGTGCCGGGAGCTGATCAGCGATTACGGAAAAGATATGGATGTCATCATTTCTTATCAAAATGAATTGGTGAAGTGCAATGTAATGGAGCTACTGCCGGAGAAGTATACAAGTGATATCGATTAATATGCCATTAATAAAAGTAAGCTTGGATGGCTTCTGTTAATTGACAGAATCACTATCAAAAACAAGGGGGATGCGAAATGAAGCAAGCACTACTCATCATTGATGCACAACAGGAATTGATTGATGGCAGCGAGGAGCAGACGCCGGTCTATGAAAAAGAAAAGCTCATTCAGACGATCAACAAGATAATAGGGGAAGCTGTAAAGCTGAACATACCAGTCATTTTCGTACGGGATGAGGATGTTGCCGGTGGTGAAGGGAGCGGCTTCCAGGTCCATCGGGAGATACATATCCCTGACGATGCACCGATGTTCAACAAGCAGGCGACGAATGCCTTCTACGGCACGGGCTTGCTTCACCATCTACAGGATAACGAAGTGGACCATATCGTAATGATGGGCTGCCAGACGGAGTATTGTATCGATACGGCAGTCAGGACGGCAACAGTGAATGGATTTGATGTGACGCTTGTTGAGGATGGGCACTCGACGGCCGATTCCGACGTATTATCAGCCAAGCAGATCATTGCACACCATAATCGAATCCTGCACGGCCATTACAACGTGGACCACTTCTCCGTAGTGAGAAATTCTGAAGAACCCCTCTTTGAGCCGAATCATGATGACTACCGATAAAGTCGAATCTCTCATCATTTAGTAACCATTCATATCAATGAAGGATGAAGCAATTCTTTTTGAAATATAGAAAGTCTAGGAGATAATAGAACAAACAGCAGGGGAAGGGGATGTACCAATGAAAGTAGCAGTAGTCGGAGCAAATGGACAGATTGGCAAGCAGCTGGTGAAGCTGTTGAAGGACAGTGATGAGTACAGCGCAGCGGCATTCGTTCGCACAGAACAGCAAGCAAGGGAGTTTGAAGACCTTGGTGTGGAAGCAGTCCTGGGGAATCTGGAAGGAACGGTTGAAGAGCTAAGGCAAGCGTTAAAGGACAGTAATGCAGTCGTTTTTACAGCTGGCTCAGGTGGGAGCACAGGGTATGATCAAACATTGCTCATTGACCTTGATGGGGCTGTGAAGGTAATGGAAGCAGCCGAACATGCAGGCATCCAACGATTCATCATGGTCAGTGCGCTGCAGGCAAACAACCGTCAAAATTGGAGTGAACAAATCAAGCCCTACTATGTTGCTAAACATTATGCTGACCGAATGCTCGTTCAAAGTAATTTAACCTACACCATCATCCGCCCTGGAGGACTTCTAAATGAACTAGGTACCGGCAAGGTCACTATAGCGGAAAACCTTGAAACGGGAAGCATTCCAAGAGAAGACGTGGCAAAGACGATTCTCACGGTGATAAATGAAGAAAGCACCTTTAATAAATCGTTCGACCTCGTGTCAGGCGAGACGCCGATTATAGAAGCGATAAAAAATATATAATATGTTATTTCTACAGCCCTTTCAACAAGTGAAAGGGTTGTATGTGATGGAAAGGAGGCTTGGAAGTACGTTGAGGTGTGGAGCAAAATGCTTTTTTGTTGAATACGAAATAGATGGCGAGATTCAATCGAAATCAGTTGTAGCAAGAACGCCGGTGGAAGCGAGAAAAACAATCCGTCTCACATATGGACAGGGACCACGCATTTTATCGGTGAAAGAAGAAAAGAAGCTCGGAGACAATGTGAAGAAATGAAAAGGATAGAAGAGCTGAAAAAACGCTCTCTCTATCCGCTTTTTGTTCTGCCATTCATCGAAGGGTCAATAACAGCTCCTTTAAAATAACCAGGCTCTTATCAAAAAACACCTGATGCTTATCAAGCCCCCGTCGTCTGGACCAGCCCAATGCAGCGAAGGCATCGGTAAAGCGGTAGAAGGGCAGAATCATGTCCAGGTCGATGAGTGGGCGGATGGAGCGGTAGCCCTCCTCATAGGCTTCCCTCGTACCCGGGTTGTGCAGGAAAATATCGCGGTTGATTTTCGTGAAGTCGATTTCCGTCGAGCCGAAGCGGGCGCTTTCAAAATCGATAATGCCTGACACCTGATTGTCGACCGTCAATATATTGGCCGGCCGGAAATCCATATGGATGAAGCACGGCCCATCAGGAGGCGGCAATCGTTTTTTCCAGGATTCATACAACGCGAGCGTTTGGTCGTATAAATCGACTGGTATCGACCCGTCCACATCCTTGGCGAAATTATAAAAATACGTGTCTAGAAAAGTTGACCATTCCTCGTAAATGTTAGAAAGCTCACGGTATTCTTTATTGACGTTAGGGGCAACATCATGCATCTTCGCATGGTGAACCCCGATGTCATAGGCCAGCCTTCTATCTACTTTTTTAGTAGCGGACTCGCCTTCTACACACGACAGCAGCAGGGCGCCGGTGATTTCCTCATTTCCTTCCCAATAGTCGCGTAGATCCGGCACCGGTATTGCCCCTTTCAATGCTTCCAACGACTCGGCTTCACGTATCAGCTTTTCCTTGGAGTAGGGGATTTTCAAAAAGACGGTCTCTCGATTGGCCAGTCCTAATTTATAGACAGTAGAACTGTATGATTCAGGCACATCATCAATTGATAGGACATGCAGGTTCATTTCTTTTATTACGCGGGCTAATTGATCCATTTTGTTCTCCTTAGTATGTAGATGTATACTAAATGACATTTCAACTTTTTCCTACATTTCCCTTCTTTTAATTGTCCCCTGCATACCCGAAAGTCTCGCCCTCCTGCAGGTCAAGCGTGTGGCCGTTAATCAAAACAGTATGGTCATTCTGCCATGTAACGTCTGCTTCGAATCCGCGGGGTTCATGATAGATGGATTTCGTAAACCAGAGCGGGCCGTCCAGCTCACCTCGAATACCGAATGGCCCCACCGCCCCGCCATTATAAAACACAAACTCCACTGTATAACGCCCATCCGGCGACTCGCTTGTCGCTATATGCTCAGCTGCGCCGAATACCAAAATCAAAAGGTCCATCAACAAGAAAAGCAGCAAGGCCCCCGATAGCAAAAATGAGCCAATCCCTAATAGCCAGCCGCTTATTTTTCCACGCCGGCTGGTCAGGCTGTGGTACCCTTTGATTGTCATCCAGAAGGCTGCAACAGAGGCAATGAACATCACGAGCACCGCTGAAACATCCCACAATGTCGTGATGAGCAGCCAGTAGCTGAAAGCCCCGTATAATAAAATCCCAATAAATAAGCCCGTTGCCCACCGGATCTGTTTCACACCATCATCCCCTTCATGAAACCACTTTCGTTTTGTAAACAATAGACGCAGGTAATTCCCTAATGTTCCATTTTTGGAGTGTGTATAAAAATGCCGGGCGCATCCTGTACAATCTAGTAAAGACAAGCTTTTGAAAAAATATGAGAATCCCCCTCGAAAACATTCGTTGTAGTAGGTGAAAAAGCTTTTTCAATATCAAAAGGAGCTACACATATGAGGAAACCGAATCAATTTATCAGCCGGCTCAAAAAGCATAAGGAAGATGCACTTGAGTATGTCATCGATGAATACATGCCTTTTGTGAAGGCAATCGCCATCAAAATATTATCCTACCAAAATAGTAATGCCGTCGATGAATGTGTCAATGATGTATTTTTATCCGTCTGGCAGAATGCCCATCAGTTTGAGGGGGATGCAGCGGACTTCAAGAAATGGATTGGCATGATTGCAAAATACAAGGCAATCGACCTGTACCGACAGCTCGAAAAGCAACAGGCACGGGAGGAGGGGCCAGTTGCGCTGGAAACGATGAGAACGGGAGAAGACCTGCAGCAGCAGGTACTCGGCGCTGAGGAGAAGAACGAGCTGCTCTTTGCCATCAGCAAGTTGGACGTGCTCGACCGGGACATCTTCATGATGAAATACTTCATGGAGCTATCCAATATTGAGATTGCCGATGCGCTCGGCCTCACAAAGGCGGCGGTCGATAATCGGCTGTACCGCGGGAAGAAGAAGCTGGCGGCAACGATGCAACTAAAGGAGCGATTTGTATGACGAAATATAAGGAATGGGTGGAGCTGGATATCGACAGCATTGAACCGGTGGAGATTACATCCGTTGAAAAAAAGAAAGTGAAGCACCATGTAATGAAGCATAGCAAGCGTGGAAAGTCGCCAATCTGGCGCAATGCAGCCGCTGCTGTCATGCTACTACTGGGTGGAACGGCTACGATGGGTGTCGCATTCCCGTCAGTCGCCTCCCAAATTCCGTTCATGTCGGATGTCATTAGCTATTTCCAGGACGAGGACAATCTCTATGCACATTTTGATGAGTTTTCGACCGGCATCGGGCTTGCCAAGACGAGCAACGGGACGACGATGATGATCGATCATGCGGTATATGACGGGACATCGATTACGGTTTCCTATGCAGTCGAGACGGAGCGGGATGTCGGCTCGGGACTAAAAGGAAAAGTGCCGTATGGGTTCGAAGTGAAGGAAGGCAATGGTTATGGTAGTAGCAGCGTAGGTCTCAAACAAATCAGCGATACACGCTACGTAGGAATGACAACGTTCAGTCCGTATTTTAAAAAAGGGGAAGCCAGCCCGGAAACGGTTCATGTGACGTGGAAGCCGATAGGGTTTGAAAATGAAGCGGGTGAAACCGTCATTGAAGGGGATTGGTCGTTTGAGTTCACCTTGAGCCGTATTGATGGGGAGGTACAGCTGGTGAATGAATACGTTTCAAAGGACGGTGTGACGTTACGACTGCAATCGGTTGAAAGAACCGATATATCCACCGTCCTGCAGTTCGAGCAGACAATCGACGATGCCGTCGCGAAAGAATGGCCGGATGTATCTCCGGTATTTGATATAACGGACGATTTAGGGAACGTGTACCCACGCAGCGGGGCAGGCGGCGGTGTTTCCCACGATGCAGGCCGCACGTATAAATGGACGATAGCGACCGGCACCATCCATGAGGACGCCACGAAGCTGATCATCCAGCCGACCGCCATCTTGAGTTTGATGTATGGAAGAGGACATGAGGAACTTCCGATGGATCCGATTGAGGTGCAGCTGGAGAAATAGCGAAGCAACATTGACCTCCCATAGAGTGGGTGCATGAGAAATCTACTTTATGAGGTTGATGGTACAGTCCTTCATCACAAATCACGAGTGAAAAAATTCATCGTTTGAATACCCATTTCTCGTGGGGATTTTGCATAGCCTGAGTTTTTCCAGTAGTAGATCATCCCCATCGTTGCACTCGCACAGAAGGCATAGTACAATTCCAAGTCTGTTTCCTCACTTACATTTTGATCGATGATTTCTTTAGGGAAACGAATTAATGATTGATTGAAAGCAGACACGTATTTCAATGGGGCGTTTTCAGACAGCAGCATATCGTAGAATGGGCGGTTCGCCAAAATATGTTCATATAAAGGGACCATGCTTTCTTTTTCCCGTCTTTTGAGCTGCTCTAAAATCCCTTCATAATCTTTTTCTAACTCTTTCATGACATCATTAAAATATTGTTCGAAAAGCTCATCTATATTGTCATAGTGGGCATAGAAGGTGGAGCGGTTCACTTGCGCGCTGTTGCAGATTTTTGTGACCGTAATTTCATGGAAATGCTCTGATTTCAGTAGTTCGACTAATGCTTGAAACAATGCTTTTTTCGTTTTGATGACACGCAGATCCTGTTCTTTCAATGGTCTTACTCCTTTTTCACAACAAATTTCAATTAAGTGTTGGATAACCAACGAGTCTTGTTAGATTGTCGTTCAATTTTCTGTCTTCTCTTTTTATAATTTTATCATATAACTGTTGGTTAACAGATAGATTGCTTGAAAGGCGGAGAATGAATATGGGCAAAGTAGTAGTGATCACTGGGGCGGCAACAGGTCTGGGCCGTGCCACTGCATTGAAATTGGCGAAGGAACAATATCGTCTGGTCATTGTCGATTTCAACGAAGAAGAAGGCGTAAAAACAACGGAAATGGCGAAGGAATCAGGAGCGGAGGCTATCTTCGTGAAAGCTGACGTGTCCAATGAAGATGATGTGAAAAACTATGTAGCGAAAGCTGTAGAAGCATTCGGCACGATTGACTTCTTCTTCAACAATGCAGGTATCATGATACCGTTCCGACTGATTCATGAGTACGACGTGAACGAATATGACCGTATCATGAACATCAATGTGAAAGGCGCATTTTTAGGATTGAAGTACGTCATTCCTGTCATGCTGGAAAACGGCGGAGGAACAATCGTCAATACGGTTTCGTCCAACTCATTCAAACCAACTGCCTATAACGGCATCTACGCAGCAACGAAGCATGCAGTGATTGGACTCACGAAATCCATAGGCCAAGATTATCAAAACAAACAAATCTTCGCTGTAGGCGTCGCACCGAATAACATGAAAACAAATATTTCGGCGAATGCTGCTGTTACAATGAACGAGGAAATTGGAAAAGCCATTTACGAAACTACAGCGCCAAACATTGCCGCAACTGCAGAAGAAGTAGCAGAAGCCATGATTTTCGCTATGAAAAACGGCCAATTATTAACTGGCGCTACAATTAACTGTGCCGGCGGACAAATTTATAACTAATTAAAGTGGATATAAAGGTAGTATAAATTCAAAAAAAAAAGCAATCGGCATCTAAAAATGCTGGGATTTGTTCAAATCAAAAGCAGTGGATTTTAAAAATCACACTGCTTTTTTTCAATGGACATTCATCTGGCGTCAAAGGTATCTTTGTCGACGCTGACTTTCTCTTTTCCTACTAATAACGTATTATTGTCAATCCATTGAATATCAGGAGTTTCCGGCGGCAGCCATAAAATATTCCTTTTCTCTTTGGTCTTTACATTTTCTAATTCACCTATGTAGCTGTAATCCCATTTTAGTAATACTCCACCGTATAAATAGACATTCAGTTTATAGTTGTGGTCTGGAGATGCCATTTGACTGACTTTTTCTGTTTCATCTAATGAAACATTGCTTAAACTTGGGTAATAAGCTAGTTTGACGGTTACAAGAGTTATAATTAAGAGGAGTAATAGTAAGGCGGTAATTTTCATCCTCATGCATCTCACCATCTTTCTGTTTTTTAAAGAGGCGGCCGTCCTACATTTCCAGCCAGCTTCCGGTCATCCAGAGAACAGCAAAGCCGAACATCAGGGAGAAGGCGGCATCAAAATACAGAGATTGCTGTCTTTTCGTTTCCGGTGCATTCACCGTGACATACAAACCTTCGACGAAACTGGCTAATCCGGTAATGATGGCGCCGCCTGAGGTCATGATTAAACTAGCTAGAGCGAAGTTCGTTTCGATAAAAAAGAAGCTTAGGATGATGACGAGGGTGACAAGCCCCATCTGCGAATAAATGATGGGCTTCGGGCGCTTATATGGGATGGATTTATCCACTTTCCGTTCCAACAGCCAGTGGATACCGACAAAAACGACAACAGCGCCAAGAAACATATAGGGCAGGGATTCTTCATGGGATTTGATGTATTCATATAACAAAGGATTACTACCTCCAGTCATTTCTATGATGTTACAAATAGTTTACCATATATATCCTGATTGGTGGGTTGAAAAATGGCCGGCCATCGTGGGATTTTGAAGAACCATAGTTGGCATTCAGGTATAATCGGATAAATGGAGGGGGAGTGGTCAAAATCAAGACGCTTGTCACCGGTTTTATCATTGCCTATCTTTTGCTCAGTCTTCCCGCAATGTTCGGAATCGGAGTTATGATTGATTGGATTCCGGAAGCAACCTTTTCGCAGAAGGTGAAGGGGTATGTGGTGGAAGGGTTCACAAATAACTACCTGATCAAAATAGTGGTTTCAATATTTGCGAGTGTCCTCTGCAGCTTCTTTCTTTCCATATACAAAGCTAAGTGAAAGGCCTCTGATATTTACTTATTTTGTGTGAAATGTATAATAATTATATTTAGTTTATAATTATTCATTACGGATAAGGAGTGTTTTTTTGAAGATTGAAACGAATATTAAACCTGCTGAAGCGATTAACGTAATCCATCAAGCATTTAAGCGTTATGAAACAGAAGCGCAACCTTCAAGCGCTTTAAATGAAACAGAGGACTCAATTCATAATGAGTTAAATCAAGGTACAGAACTTTTCGGGGTATATGATCATGATAAATTAATAGGAATTGTGAAATGCGTTTTAAACAATGAATATATTTATTTTTCAAGATTATCTGTCTTGCCTCAAAACCAAGGGAAAGGCATAGCCACAAGCTTGGTCAAATATTTAGAAGAATACGCTATACAAAATAATATATTTGTTTCAAAATGCAAAGTTCGAAAAAATGAAAAAGATAATATAGCTCTTTACTCAAAATTAGGATATGAAATAGTGAAAGAAGAAATCATTGTAAACAAAAATGGCGATAATATTCCAACCATAACTATGCGTAAAAATTTAAACCCAAAATAGGTGAAGTATGAAAAGCATAACCTATTCATCGTAATATGAAGTAACGTCCCCAAATGACACCTAGGGAATCAAACGCCATATTCTATTGAATAAGGCGTTTGATTTTAGCTGCTTATGTTCAGGATGTGCCCAAACGACGCTTTAGGAATATCATGGTAATAAAGAAGGGTACATGAACCACCCTATAGAATTACTTAAGAAATGGCCTTTATATAAGGGGGATGGATTTTGAATAAAAGCAAAGTAGGGACAACTTTAGGGGTGTTATCTATATTACCCGTGATAGCAAGTGCTATTTTTTTCTATACAGAAAGAGGTCCGAATGCTGATGCTTACTTAATAATTGATATTTCCAGCGTTCTATCCATTATAGGTATTATACTTGCTGTCATATCTTTATGGATATCTAAAGGACGCATAAGCAAATTATTAATCGGATCGGTCGGGTTAATCGCAAATTTAGTGGTTCTAGTTCTTGCATTTCTATTGTTATTAGCCATGGGAATTGGAGAAGCTTAATCATTTTAAATTGGTAAGCTATGCTTCAAGTATATGTTACTCAAGTAACGTTCCCAAATGACACCTAGGGAATTAAGCGCCTTATTCAATCGAATAGGGCGTTAAATTTTAGCGGCTTATGTTCAGGATGTCCCCAAACGACGCTTTGTGGGCATTTTCGTTATTCCACAATCGGTAACATGGTAATTGTTAGGTAAATTGAGATGGATGAAAAATTCAATTCGTATATTAGTTACTAAATACTTTAGGGTGGTGTTGGAAGTTGGATATGGTAGCTTTAATATTGTTATTGCTTATACCGTATGGGCTTATAATTTGGACTTATTTCAAACCGAAAGAAAGTTTATTATGGGGAAGACGAGGGTTATACAAAGAAGAACCTGAAATAACTGAAAGTGCAATTAGTAAAACCAAAGCAAAAGCTTTAGTCACTATTATCGTCTATCCGATAATTTTTATTATAATTT
>JAZUQF010000313.1:0-2865 GCA_045605545.1 Lysinibacillus sp. | reverse complement strand
ATCATCGTCAGCCTCATTATATAAATACGAGTTGTTTAACCTCTATATTTTAAAACCACTAAAAAACGTTATTAGTCAGCGTGTTTTAGTGGTTTTTTCATCAACTCTAGTAAAACACTTAAGTTTCATCTTAATATTTCTCGGTAATAATACCTCCTCTCCAAGACCTATTCCAAAAGTTTTATTTCTCGTTTTTCCTCCAGGACGATAGATATAACCTCTATTCCATAAACTAATACTAATTATCAATATTTTGGAATAAGCAAATATTTCGATATTCGGATTGGTTTCCTTGTGATAAATTTTAGATGTCATACTAAACTGAAAAGTATGAAAATTACTATAAGGGGGAATGAGATTTGAAAAAGTTTACGTTTACGAAGTTCTTTAGTAGTATGCTAGCTTTAGTCATGATGCTTTCTCTATTGGTTCCATTCTCAAGTGCAAGCGCTGAAGAATGGAAGCCATTCAAGCAAGATCGACAAAGCGAAAGCATGATCGAACTGAAGGCGGCTATTGCCGAACAGCTGAGCCTGTCTAAAAATGGGCCATTTCTTCATGAAAGCCTGCAGAATATATCAGGCAATCAGGATGTTGCAGTAATCGTTCATCTATCCGAAAAGCCCGTTGCACTGGAGCAAGGGATGAGCCAAGTCAGAGGCAACAAATTCTCCAATGCCCGGGCAAATGAAGTTCGTTCGAATGTAAAGGCCCAACAGGAAAAAGTGAAAAAGGAGCTATCCTCCAAACAAGTACAGATGACGCAAGGATATACATTCGATACAGTTTTAAACGGCTTTGCGGCAACTGTCAAAGCGGATGACCTTCCAAAACTTCTTACAATAGAAGGCATTACATTAATCGAACCTGATGCAACTGTCTATGCATCAGAGGAGCCTACGCTGAAATCCTCGGAACTCATCAAGGAAGACCAGCTGGAAGCTCAAATGAATACAAGTATTTCGTTCCTTGGCATCGAACAGCTTTGGAATGAAGGGATTGAAGGACAAGGAGTAAAAGTGGCGGTACTCGATACCGGCATCGATGCAGACCACCCTGAATTCGCCGGCATCTATAAAGGCGGAAAAAACTTCATCCCCCACTCTTCCACATACTCGAAGCCTCGTGCAGATGACGATGCATCGGAAACATTGCCCTCAGAGCGTGCAGACGGGGTTCCTGAATTCAATGCCAACGGAAGCTCGTTCTACACGTCTCACGGTACACATGTTGCCGGGACAATCGCAGCAATCGGCGCCAACGAATTCGGCATTAAAGGAATTGCGCCAAAAGTAGATTTATATGCCTACCGTGTTCTCGGGGCATACGGAAGCGGCGCTACATCCGGTATTGTAAAAGCCATTGAAACGGCTGTCATCGAGGAAATGGATGTGATCAACCTGTCCCTTGGCGGTGGTGCCAACTCCGAGACGGATGCCGGCTCATTCGCCATCAATAATGCCATGATGGCCGGAACAATCGGCGTCATCGCAACTGGCAACTCCGGTCCAAACCGCGGAACAATGGGTACGCCTGCAACTGCTCGTCTAGGCATCGCTGTCGGCAACACAACCAATCCGGAAACAATGTACAACGGAGAAGTGAATGTGACAGTCGGCGACTACAACCTGACGAAATCGCTCCCGTTAATGGGCACGACATTCGGAAAAAGCTTGGCATCACAGCTTGAAGGAGAATTTGACCTGGTTGCGATTCCTGGAAAAGGAGAAGCGAAAGACTTTGAAGGAATTGATGTAGAAGGCAAAGTTGCATTGATTTCCCGCGGCGACATCGCATTCGTCGATAAAATTGCCAATGCAAAAGCAAATGGCGCCGTTGCAACAATCATCCATAACTTTGCCGGCGGATCGAATGCACCGGATATTTCCGGCACATTCCTTGGAGATTCCTTTGAATTCATCCCGACATTTGATATGTCCCAAACGGATGGCGAGGCAATCCGCGCTGCATTAGCAGACGGAACTGGAAAAGTAAGCTTTGGCGACTTCGCTTCCACAACGACAACCGGCGATGATGTGAACAATTCAAGTTCACGAGGGCCATCTACACCAAACTTCGATATTAAACCAGATGTAACAGCACCAGGAACAAACATCATGTCAACGATCCCAATGTATAAACAAGATTTCCCGGATGCTGATTACACGGAAGCATATGCCCGTAAAACAGGCACTTCCATGGCAACACCGCATATTGCAGGAGTTGCCGCATTAGTCAAACAGGCAAATCCTGATTGGAACGCGTTCGATGTAAAAGTAGCGCTTTCCAATACAGCGAAAGTGTTGGATAAAGAAAAATATGATGTATTCTCCCAAGGAGCAGGGCGTGTAGACGCTTATGCAGCGGCACACCCGGAAATCCTTGCCTACGCACTTGATACTGCCATTTTAGATGGTACCGGTGCAGTGGCAGAGAACTTGAAAGGTACAGTCACTTTCGGTCCGCAGTCTCTGAAAGACGGCGATATTTCTGTAACAAAACAAGTGCTGGTCAAGGATATGAAAGGCAGCGGCGGCAACTACAGCGTATCCGTCGATGTGACGAAAACATTCGGGGATGCAACTGTCACAGTAGATCAGCCGACATTTACTCTAGCTGGCGAGCAGGTGCTGAATATTACACTGACTGCTTCACAAGCCACGGCTCCTGCTGGCTCAGAAATACTAGGATATATCTATATTACCGATGAAGATGCAGAAGTCTCTCTACCATTCGCGGCTGACTTCGGCGGCGCGGAAGCAACTGAAATTAAAGACTATAAGATTACAGAAACTGATCTATCATTCAACGGAGATGGTGTGAAGGACTCGGCTGTACTTTCATTCACACTGACTGGAGATGTAA
>JAZUQF010000312.1:0-5379 GCA_045605545.1 Lysinibacillus sp. | reverse complement strand
CGGCTCGGGACTGAAAGCCATCCATCTGGCGGCACAGGCCATTGTAGCTGGCGATGCGGACATCGTCGTGGCAGGTGGGTTTGAAAATATGAGTCAGGCACCATATATTCTACAAAATGCCCGTGACGGCTTCCGCATGGGCGACCAAAAAATAATCGACACGATGATCCATGATGGATTATGGTGTGCAACAAATAACTATCATATGGGCGTGACGGCAGAAAATCTGTGCGACGCCTATTCCATTACACGTGAAGAGCAGGATGCATTTGCGGCCCGTTCCCAGGCGCGTGCGGCAGAAGCCATTGCGGCAGGCCGTTTCATGGATGAAATCGTGCCCGTGGAAATTCCGCAACGCAAGGGTGAGCCGGTCATTTTCAATCAGGACGAGTATGTAAAGGCCGGTACGACAGCTGAAAAGCTTGGCGGCTTGCGTCCTGCGTTCAAGAAGGACGGCTCCGTGACGGCGGGCAATGCGTCCGGCATCAATGACGGGGCTGCGGCGGTTGTCGTCATGTCCCAGGAGCGTGCGTACGAGCTTGGCCTCAAGCCGCTCGCAACCATCGTGGCAAACGCAAGCGCAGGAGTGGATCCGTCCATCATGGGCATCGGTCCTGTGACAGCTGTGAAAAAAGTGCTCGCCAAGGCGAACATGACGCTCGAGCAGATGGATTTGATTGAAGCGAATGAGGCATTTGCGGCACAGGCGATTGCCGTCGACCGTGAATTGAACTTCGACCACGAAAAGCTCAATGTAAACGGAGGAGCCATCGCATTGGGCCATCCAATCGGCGCAAGCGGTGCGCGTGTCCTTGTCACACTTCTTCATGAAATGCAGAAACGTGACGTACAGACGGGACTGGCGACGCTGTGCATCGGAGGCGGCCAAGGGGTAGCCACGATCATCCAGCGCTGATTTTCCAGCCGATGATGCCTGAAAGCAGAAAAGATGCTATAATGTAGCCGATAGTCGGTAAAGAAGGTGATTTCATTGGCAAAGAAAAAAGGACAGCGACAGGCGGGCGAGCCCAAGCAGGAAAAAGACCACATCACGCTGGCCGATCAATTGGGCGGAGATGTTCTGGCGAAGCTGAAAGAAGCGAAGCAATCCTTGGCTGCCGAAGAGCAGAAAAAGGAAGAGGAACGCCGGGCGCGCGCCGCTTTTGAACGGAAACAGCGCGAGAAAAATATGAGCTTTGAGGAATTGCTGGAACAATACGGCGACAAGGGCTCAAAATTTTAATGGAGAGACTGCAGAAGACTTCTATCGGAGGCTTCTGCAGTCTTTTTGCATGGCAGGCATCATTTATATTCTTTCCTATGAAGAATCTTCCATTCCATCAGCCGTTCGGGATGTATTAAACACATCGGACTGGCAGTAAGGGGCATAAAAGAAAAGCTATAACTAAAGGCGGTCACCAAAATAATTTCAGGTTCGTGAGGCGGGAAGGAGACGTTTGCAAAGGTGAAGACGAAGGATGCTACTCCTAGAATCCCCATGGCAGCCAACCACCATGTCATAAACGGGTAGTCTTTCTTTTTTCCATTAACGTCCCGGTTTTCGGACATGCGGCGGAATGGTTCCCGGTAAAGGTAAAAAACCGTGAAGAGCAGTGCATGAAGCAGAAATGTGACAACTCCCACCCAGGTGTTCCAGATGATTGAGAATAATGGAATGCAGCAATAGATCGTCATCATCAGAAACACTATGAAGGCATAGCATTGGTTGACCCGTAGGCATTTCTCCCCATACTTCAGCCAAATCAGGTACATAATAAGCGCTATAATCGGGAGCGTAGCAACCGTAGCGAGAAACCAGGCCAATTTTCCAGTAAGTGCCCCCCAAAGTACGGCAAACATGACAAGCAAACCAAACGCGTCTGAAAAATTGGTGAATTTAAGCGGTGTTCTTTCCATTGCCGGCTCCTCCTTTGTCGGGAAAGAAAATTTTAAACATCTGCAGGCGGTCTCTTGGACTATATCTTTATATTATGCAGTGTAATGCTGATAAAAAGTGAAACTGAAAGAAAAACGGATTTCCATCAAGCGGAAACCCGTTTTTTAATTGCTAGAAAGCCTTTGATGATTGTAACGAGGAAGATGGCTCCGACCGTATCGATGACGACGTCGCCGAACATGCCTGTCCGTCCAGGGACGAGGGTCTGACGATACTCATCGAGCGACGCAACGATGAAGACGCTGCCGATTGCCAAAAGAAAGGGGAGGCGCCAGCCGAGTTTCCGGTAGAACAGGAAAAACAACACGCCGACCAGGCCGAAACCGATAAAATGGGTGCCTTTTCGGATTAAAAACTCCACAAAGTAAAAATACCCTCTCGTCTCGACGGATATAGGTCTGCCCCAATACGTAAATTCGAGCTTGCTGAGCTGTGCCTCCAAGGGCCTATCTTGCAGGAGTGTTTCAAGTTCCGGTACGATGGTCTGCTGCTTATAAGGCATGCTGGAGGCGATGAAGACGATGAGCAGGGCGAGCGCGACGAAAAAAACATATTTTTTCATCGGTGCTCCGTATAACGATCGTTCTTCAATCGCTTCATTGCTTCGGACAAATCAGGGACGTCCTGTGCTTTCTCATAGGCTGTAATGGATGCTGCCAGCTGCTCCGGTGTACGTGCCCCGATGACCGTGGAAGCGACCGTTTCGAATTGCAGGTTGAAGGCAATCGCCAAGGCATGAATGTCACCGTATGCTTCCTCCAGCTGGCCGAGCACCTGTTGCAATTCCTCTTCGCTGTAGCTCATGTAAGGTTTCATGCGTTCTCGCCATTCATCCGTCAGTAGTCCCTTGGCGATCGAACCGCGTGTAACGACTGACGCGCCTGTAGCGGAAATTTTATCGAACCATTCCTCGGCTCTCCGGTCGAGCATGCTGAACTGCATCATATTGCTGATGGCACTACTGTTTTCCAGGAAAGGAACGAATACATTCGGCCGGATGGAGGAGATGCCGTATTCACGGATGAGGCCCTCCTTCTTCAGCCCTTCGAACGTGTCGATGATTTCCTCCCACGGATCCTCCGCCGTGCCGCCATGCAGCTGGTATACATCGATATAGTCTGTCTGCAGGCGCCGCAAGCTTTCCTTGAGGCCCGCCTTTATATGAGTAGGGGAGGGGTCCCATGTCCAGCCATCGGTTCCTTCTGTCCACCGGTTGCCTACCTTTGTTGCGAGAATGATATTTTTGCGGTGAGGTGCCAGTACCTTGCCAATCAGCTCTTCATTCAGCCCCTTATCATACAAATCGGCCGTGTCAAAATAGTTGATGCCTGCGTCGAGGGCGGCTTCTATGACAGGGCGCGCCTGGTCCAATGTTGCAGGCAACGACATGCAGCCGAGGCTCAATTCGGATATTTGTAGTTGGCTTTTTCCAAGTGTGCGTTTTTTCATCAAAAATTGCCCCCTTATCTATTTGTGCATCCTTTCTCTAATGTTACAATGAAATCAATCATAACGACAAGCGAGGTCCAATAAATGAAAAAGTTCGAAGAAAAGACAATTGGTTCCCAGGCCATTTACAACGGGAAGATTATTTCTCTAAAAGTGGATGATGTGACATTGCCGAACGGGAAGGTGAGCAAGCGTGAAATCGTCAACCACCCGGGTGCGGTGGCCGTCATTGCCATTACCGATGAAGGCAAGCTCATCGTCGTGGAGCAATACCGGAAGGCGTTGGAGCGGTCAATCATTGAAATCCCTGCTGGCAAGCTAGAGCCGGGTGAAGAGCCGGCCATAACGGCTGCCCGCGAATTGGAAGAAGAGACGGGCTACGGCTGCAAGGAGCTGACATATCTCCAATCGTTCGCCACTTCCCCGGGATTTGCCGATGAAATTATTCACCTGTTCGTGGCGCGGGGGCTATATGAAATTGAAGACCGGGGTGCGATGGATGAGGATGAGTTTGTTGAGCTGATGGAGATTACGGTGGAAGAAGGAGAACAGATGGTGGCGGAGCAGAAAATCTTCGACGCCAAAACGGCATTCGCCATTCTCTGGATGAAGATGCAGGGATGATGTTTGATAGAAAGATGTTGTGCACCTTTATAGAAATGCACACATCTTATTCTATGAACATCTCCGTTGGAAAGCCTGTTAAAAACTAGTCATATCCCCCCTGTCCTAGCATACAGTGTAGGACAAGGGGGGACGGTATGCGGAAAAGTATTCTATGGCAGAACACGGCAATGATTACGGTCAGCTTTGTAGCTGGCGTTGCATTTTTTCAGTTGTTTTCACTCGATCAGGCAACAAAGGTCATTCAACTATTGGACAGGCGTCTCTTGTCGGAAACGGAGCCGACACTCATCCAGTCAATCATACCAATAGCTATTTTTATAGGGATTGTGCTATTATTTGCAACGCATCCTTATTTTTTTGGTATAGCGAAGGTAGGGATTGCGGTCAAAACATGTTTCTTCGGGTTCAGTTCAGTATATCTTTTGGCCCAGAAGAATGAATTGCTCGCCTATGGAGTATGGTGGTTCCCATTCCAATTTTTATATATTGTAATGCTCGTCGTATTTTGTGAATATTTAGTGGCGACACACAAAGCTTCGAAGAAAAGGGAACGCTTCTCTCTTAAGGAAAGCGGCATCCTGATGCTGTTCATCGGCATCATTTTCTTTCTCGAAACAGTAGTCATTTCGTACGTCTTTAAATAAATCATTATCTTGTAATAAGTTTTGGTCATTTGTTATAATAAAAGAAGTTTAGGAGGGCGTCGCATGGAGAGCCGTATTGATCGAATTAAAAAGCAATTACATAGTGCTAGCTATAAGCTGACGCCACAGCGAGAGGCGACGGTAGCAGTCCTGCTCGAGCACGAGGAGGACCATTTAAGCGCAGAGGACGTTTACCTGCTGGTAAAGGAAAAGGCGCCTGAAATTGGTCTGGCCACTGTGTATCGGACATTGGAGCTGCTGACGGAGCTCAAAATTGTCGATAAGATTAATTTTGGTGATGGCGTATCGCGTTATGACTTGCGTCAGGAAGGCGCCGCACACTTCCATCATCATTTAGTTTGTATCGAGTGTGGTGCAGTAGACGAAATCCAGGAAGACTTACTGGAAGATGTAGAGCAGATTGTAGAAAAGCGTTGGAATTTCCTCATCAAAGATCACAGATTGACATTCCACGGAATATGCCACCGTTGCCAGGACAACGGGGAAGAGTAATGACTCGTAAAGAAGAACAGCTTGAGGGGGCTGTTCTTTTTTGTATGGGTAGGCTTTACAAAAGTAGTGCCAGGCGCCTTCTCCGGCGGGCGGATGCACTTGCTTGCACCATTACTGTGAAAAATAGGTCCAGGCATAATATAAGGATAAAAAGTGAAAATAAAGCCGTTTTTTGACTTTGTATTCACT
>JAZUQF010000311.1:0-3194 GCA_045605545.1 Lysinibacillus sp. | reverse complement strand
CTATTTGGCTTGATGGCAATAGCTTTTGAATGGTGGCTGTGGACAGGGGGTATTGTACTATTGCTGGCCAGCTTGCATATCAGTAGGCCGAAGACGCGTTTGGTTAATGCATTATTCCTTTCATTTCTCATTGGCCTTTCTTTATTCAAAGTATTGAATAGATGGATGGCGGACACGGACTTACCAAAAGACTGGAACATCATTTTAAACAGGCTTTCTTTAGCGATCATCATCGTACTATACATAACGCATCTGCTCTACAGGCAGCGGGTCTCATTCTTTCACAAGAGCCCTGACTGGAATGCCTATCTAAGGCTGCCGGGCCATGCAATACCGATTTTTCACTTTTGGCTCATTGGACTTTTGGTGAATTGCGCAGTATATCTTCCCTTTATCATCATGCAGGGGGCGGAGGAGGTAAAGTCACTTTTCCTTTTTGCGCTGCTGTTTTCACTTGTAAATGCGGTGTTCGAGGAATTCATCTGGAGGGGACCGCTGTTTGCGAGCCTGATTCGGCACATGTCGTTTCCGTATGCGCTTGTTGTCACGAGCCTGGGATTTGGCCTCTTGCATCTGGCAATCGGCATCCCGCTCGCGCTCAGCGTGCTGTTTTCATTCGCCGGCCTGTTCTATGGGGGGCGTTCACAAGAGCGGTAGCATCTACCCGGCCATTGTTTTTCATTTTGTATTGAATATGGGGATGGTGCTGAGCAGGTGGATCATGTAGGGGACGGCGAGTACCATCCCTCTTATACCTGGTCAAGATTCATCAGAAGACGAATATGTGGAAAAGAAGCGGAAGAATGACGGCCATGAACAGGATGAAGGCATTCCCGAACGTGCCCATGTCCCTGAGTTCGCCCTTTTTGTTGCCAATCCTCGCCAGAATGAACCCTATAATCGATCCGCCACACAGTAAAGGGAAGTATGCCTTGTCCGGAACGATATATATATCTTGTATAAAGAAGCCGTACACCACGAAATTGAAGAGAAAGATAGCGACGGAAAGCATACTGAAAACCTTCTTCAAGCTTTATCCTCCTTTTATCGTACCTATGTTTTTTAACATAATACGTGCTGCCGGTTGAGAAGTTGCTGTTTTTTCAGGGAAACAGTGCATTCGTGCTTGTTTGGATGCGCGTCAGGCGAGCAAGTGGGAAAGCGATTGTTTTTACAAGCGTATCGGCAGAACCGGGCCGATACGGATTGACTATTGATAGTTTTCGAGATATTTCCCTCCGGCGAATATCTCCTTTGAACCGAGCGCAGTCCATTCCTCTGGTGTAAGACCAGGGTGCAAATCAAGATAGGATTTGACCATTTTATAGCCCTCGTTATATCCGTAGCTAATAGGCAAGCCATTTCCACCCCTGATAATCTCTAATGCCCGATTCAAATCAACCTTCCCGAGATCATCTTCAATTTTTGACCAATGGACCTGATTGTAAGTTGAATCTACAGGAGTAAAATTGATATTGGGATAAAGTACTTTTTCAAACATCACGGCTTTCCCTTCAAACATCATATTATCCAGTACTGTAATAGGTGCAACATTATTTAAGTTCTTCTCAGTCCACACATTATGGTGATACTCGTGGGCAATTAAAGGCTTTATTAGTTGATTAGTAAAATGTTCATGATAGAGGAGTATGATTTTTCCAACCCCTATATTGATTCCCCCTGTACTTGAATCTGTAGCAGGTAAAACACATACTGTAGTCTCGTTCTCTGCGGGAAGAAAGTTGGAAGCTTTGAACAGAGCCTCTTTTATGCTGATTTCCGTTGCCCTCCGATCGATTTTTTCGCTTAACGCTTGATTTTTCACCAAGTTATCGGGCGTTACATCAATAGCCAAATCAGCCAGATGTATATAGTCACCCCCCTCGAAACAATCCCTGTAGATTGGATCGATTACCTCTTGTTCATAAACTTCAAGCTGGGAATTGTCCGGGTTCCTTTCCATTTCATCTGCGTAGTTTTGATACAGTTCATAGGCATTGATGATTCTGAATGCTTGTTTCGTTTCAGGATGCTCAAATGATGTAGTGATGCTTTCGAGATTCGGTTGATTGGTTTCTGCCACTTCGTTTTGCGTGCAGCCAGCAAGCAGCAGGGACGTACTAAGTAGAGCAAATAAGGCAATATCTTTTACATAGTGTTTCACTGACATCCATCCTTTTGCTATGTAGTTTAGTAAATAATACAATGAATTTATATACAAATTTTAACATATCTTCTGTGTAGTTTGCGAGACTTTACACGCGGCACGTCCCCGAAAGCCATTCCTCAAATCAACTGTAGCGCCTTCAACGCAAATTCGATGCCGTCCTTGTCGCATTCCTTCGTAACAAAATCCGCCATTCTTTTCAGCTTGTCGCTGCCATTTCCCATTGCCACGCCGAAGCCTGCCAGGCCCAATAGCTCCATATCATTCTCTCCGTCACCAAAGGCGACCGCTTCCTCTGGTTTGAAGCCGAAGTAATCTAATATAGCTTTTGCTGCAATGGATTTTGACGCATTTCGCTGTAGCACATTGGTGATGAACGGGTGCCACTGCTCGAACAGGAGGACAGGGAACGCAGCCTTATATTCTTCTATAGCTTGTTTTTCCGCATAGAGGCACATGAGGTAGATGTCCTTTTCTGTGATGAAGGGGGCGACCTGCGGATAGTCCTGTAATGACAGGGTTTGCTGCAGGGCAAGTAAGGTCGGTGCGGTGTGGACGCCGTTCATCGAGATGGTTTCTGTGAAGTAGGACAGGGCATGCCCCTTGTGTCCCGCATATGCAGTAATGGCGGTCACAATGTCTTTATCAAGGATTGACTCATAAATCACGGAATCCCGATGCTTGGCATAGGCGCCGTTTGCCGTGATGAACGTCTCAATCCCAAGCGCCTGCAGTTCCATACACATGGATAGTGGTCTTCCTGTAGCAGCGACCACTTGAATGCCTTTTGCCTGCAGTTGCTGGATGGCGTTGATTGTCGCTTTGGACATGCCACCGTTCTTGTAGTCGATCAATGTGCCGTCCACATCAAAGAAAATGATTTTGTAGGCCATTCTACCAGCTCCTTGTTGATATTAATCGATAATTTTGTAAATTATAACATATGTACTGCGTTAAATTATAAGTAGAAATATTACAGCTTTTACATAAATTTAAAATAATTTGTTTACTAAATGGTGAACGTTCT
>JAZUQF010000310.1:0-1716 GCA_045605545.1 Lysinibacillus sp. | reverse complement strand
ATTTGTGGCAGGTGCTAAAGGGAAGGTCGTCGGTATTGAAGCAAATTCGAATGTTGCCTTTATTACAGGCAAGGGCATGCAAACGTACGATACGTCGGAGCTTCCCCTTACTGCATGCATGCGGGAAATCGAGATTGTTTGCAGCGAGGCGGTCGCTTATTTAAAATCCTTGCCGGAGGATTCCTTCGACATCGTTTATATGGACCCGATGTTCGAGGAGGTCATTGAAGAATCGAATAACTTCGAGGCACTCCGTGATGCAGGAGAGCATCTGGTGCTGACGAAGGAGTGGGTGGATGAGGCGATTCGTGTGGCGAGGCGCCGCGTTGTCCTGAAGGCGCACTTCAGATCCGGCTGGTTTGAGGAATTCGGCTTTGAGCGGGATGTCCGGCCGACTTCGAAGTTCCATTATGGCTATATTGACAAGGAGGGGACTGTCTAGACAAGGCATGCTTCAAGCTGATTTTACAAAAGTGCGGAAATGTGTTATACTATTTTGGTGCTATTGTAGATGGCTCGTTATATAAATTGGCATTCTAACTAGTTGCTTTTGTTGAAGCTTATTCACACTGGCGCTAGCTCAAGGGCAGCAAGGACGCAGTAGAAGGTTGGGACTGCGTTGCTTAAGTTGTAGAAAGAATTAGTTGAATTTTACCGCGGTTAAACACAGGGAGAGCTGACTCCCTACATAAATGAAATTCCCCGGACGATCGGGTCGAGACATGACATTTATACTAACAGACTATCTATTAAATACTAAAGGGGTGCTCTCGTTAAACGGGGGTGCCCCTTGTCCAATATAAAAAAGTTTTCTCTCCATAATGATAAAAGGAAAAAATCACCCGAGGGTTGCCTGGGTGATTTTTGGTATTAATCCGTGAAGCATAATGAAGTTAGGTAAGCCAACATTAAGAATAGGCCTAAACTGACCGCGAAAGTTCCGCTCATTTAGAACAACCTCCCTTGGATAAAAAAACATATAATTCCATAATGATTGTACAATGAATGGGGAAAAGATGAAACCTTTTCAGCTATCATTCGTATAATTAAGTATAAAATGAACGTGGAACTATGTATATAAACGGACGGTGGGAAATTATGAAAAAATGGTTACAAAAAGGGCTTATGGTTTCCGTTGCGGTCCTGACATTGGGAATCATCGCACCGAATCATGAAATTTGGAACAACCTTGAAGACGATAACGAACTCCGCTCATATAATCCGGGTGTAAATGATATCGCATCAGCCATCCAGCTGGACCAGCTCCTACAGGAGGAGACCGGTGAACAGGAAGTTCCGCAGCTCGTACAAACGATGAAGGCGGCCGCAAAAGAGCAGGCATACATAAAGTTCGGCACACGCATCGCACCGGTAATCGGCGACGACTTCGAAACGCACATCCTTCCGAAAATGGAGGAGGCCATTGACTTCACATTGGCGCGCCTCGATCAGGATACAGTGCGCTCGCTGACGATTACAGAAAGACCGAGCGGCAATTACTCGGAAAAAATCTTCCACATCAAAAACACACAGACGAGGGAAGACGTCATCCGCTTCCATGTGCGGACAGAAAACCGCCTGGACGACGGATACTACTACAACTTCCACTATCATACATTTGAAGACCAGTTCGCTAAGCATTATGACCTCGGCGAAATCTACTGGAGCAAGAACACGCCACCGAAGTGGTTGTCATAAAATTACACAATAAAACAG
>JAZUQF010000309.1:0-7118 GCA_045605545.1 Lysinibacillus sp. | reverse complement strand
AAAAACGAAAATATGTTCGCTTTTTTCTTGTGGTTTGTCTCAACAACAAGTATAATAGAGACATAACGAAAAGAGTTCGTATTTAAAGGAGGAAAATATACGTGAGTGATCGCAAAGCCGCATTAGATATGGCATTAAAACAAATTGAAAAGCAATTCGGTAAAGGCTCCATTATGAAGCTGGGAGAGACGACGGACCGGAAAATCGAAACTTCTTCAAGTGGTTCACTAGCCCTTGACGCAGCGTTAGGGGTAGGTGGATACCCACGCGGTCGTATCATCGAAATCTATGGACCGG
Source organism: Lysinibacillus sp. (assembly GCA_045605545.1). Lineage (GTDB taxonomy): Bacteria > Bacillota > Bacilli > Bacillales_A > Planococcaceae > Lysinibacillus_B. Next base: position 6,821 of record JAZUQF010000309.1, on the reverse strand, counting down.
AGTCTTCAGGTAAAACGACTGTAGCGCTTCATGCCATTGCAGAAATACAGGCAAAAGGTGGACAAGCGGCCTTCATCGATGCGGAGCATGCGTTGGACCCTGTATATGCTCAGAAGTTAGGCGTTAATATCGATGAATTATTACTTTCACAGCCGGATACAGGGGAGCAGGCGCTGGAAATCGCGGAAGCGTTGGTACGAAGCGGCGCCGTCGATATCCTTATCATCGACTCCGTAGCGGCATTGGTGCCGAAAGCGGAAATCGAGGGTGAGATGGGCGACTCTCATATGGGTCTTCAGGCGCGTTTGATGTCTCAGGCATTACGTAAGCTGTCTGGTGCGATTAATAAATCCAACACATTGGCTATCTTCATCAACCAAGTACGTGAGAAAATCGGGGTTATGTTTGGTAACCCTGAAACAACACCAGGTGGACGTGCGCTTAAATTCTACTCTTCTGTTCGTCTAGAGGTCCGAAGAGCGGAAGCTATAAAGCAAGGCACTGACATTGTCGGTAACAAAACGAAAATCAAAATTGTGAAAAATAAGGTGGCACCTCCATTCCGCACAGCGGAAGTCGATATCATGTATGGTGAAGGAATCTCCAAAGAAGGGGAAATCGTCGATATCGGTGCAGAGCTGGATATCGTTCAGAAATCAGGTTCCTGGTACTCTTATGGGGATGAAAGAATCGGACAGGGCCGTGAAAATGCGAAGCAGTTCCTGAAGGAAAATCCTGCTGTACGTGATGAAATCGCGGAGAAGATTCGCGATGCCTATGGGATTGGCAAGGGCGTTGCAGTAATCGAACCTCAGGATGAAGAGGAAGAAATGGACGAAGCCCTATTACTCGATTTAGGTGAAGAGTAAGAGGACTGACAAATACAGATAGGTTTGCATCAAAACCATCGGGGAAAATTCTCGCCCTGATGGTTTTTTTGCCATATAATGGAGAGGTAGATTTCCTTCCACGATGGTTGCTATTATAAGAATTTCCTTTGTTTTCGTGGGACAAACACCGCCAAGAATAGCGGGAATCCTTGACAGACCTAGTATGGAGCTTTACAATTAATCATGTATAAATTCTTACATTTTTGAAATGAAAGTGGCCATTATTAGAATCTTCTAATATTCGCCGACCGGAACATCAGACATATTGAGCAAGTAGGAGGGGTTGCATGATGGAAATGATTATCCCTGCTTTGCTTGGATTCGCTGTCGGTGTCGCTGTTATCTATTTCTACATGAAACAAGTGAATGAATCAAAAGTGACTGGTGCAAAATATCAGGCCGCTGCCATTGTCGATGAGGCAAAGCGTGAGGCGGATGCACTGAAAAAAGAAGCACTGCTTGAAGCAAAAGATGAAACTCACAAATTTCGTACTGAAGCTGAAAATGACATTCGTGAACGTCGATTGGAACTTCAGAAACAAGAGAACCGTTTATTGCAAAGAGAAGAGAATCTTGATCGCAAGGATGATGCTCTGAACAAAAGAGAAACAGGCCTAGAGCGCAAAGAAGAAGCGCTGGCCGACAGACAACAGCATATTGAACAGATGGAAAGCAAAGTGGAAGAACTTGTTGCGGCTCAAAAGTCGGAACTTGAACGGATTGCTGCATTAACACGTGAAGAGGCGAAAGGCTTTATCCTAAAGGAAGTAGAGAATGAACTTTCGACGGATATTGCTGTCATGACAAAAGAGGCGGAAACACGTGCAAAAGAGGAATCCGACAAAAAGGCACGCGAAATTTTATCACTTGCACTACAGCGTTTTGCTGCAGACCATGTAGCTGAAACGACTGTATCGGTTGTGAATCTACCGAACGACGAAATGAAGGGTAGGATTATTGGTCGTGAAGGACGTAACATCCGTACGCTCGAAACGCTTACGGGCATCGACTTGATCATCGACGATACACCGGAAGCTGTCATTCTTTCAGGTTTCGATCCTATCCGTCGTGAAACGGCTCGTCTTGCATTGGAAAAACTAGTGCAGGATGGACGAATCCACCCGGCGCGTATTGAAGAAATGGTGGAGAAATCACGCCGTGAAGTGGACGAGCAGATTCGTGAAACAGGTGAGCAAACGACATTTGAAGTTGGCATCCATAATCTGCATCCAGATTTAATGAAAATTTTAGGACGTATGAAATATCGTACAAGCTATGGCCAAAATGTGCTGAAGCACTCTGTAGAGGTGGCACATTTAGCCGGTCTTCTGGCAGCCGAACTGGGTGAGGATGTCACGTTGGCGAAACGTGCAGGCCTGCTCCATGATATTGGTAAGGCGATTGATCATGAAGTGGAAGGTAGCCACGTCGAAATCGGTGTGGAGCTTGCAACAAAATACAAGGAGCACCCGGTTGTCATCAATAGTATCGCTTCCCACCATGGGGATACGGAACCTACTTCCGTTATTGCCGTACTGGTGGCGGCGGCAGATGCTTTGTCGGCGGCCCGACCAGGTGCACGTAGTGAAACGCTTGAAAACTATATCCGTCGTCTGGAAAAGCTTGAAGAAATTTCCGAGAGCTACGATGGTGTAGAAAAATCATATGCAATCCAGGCAGGCCGTGAAATCCGCATCATCGTCCAACCGGATAAAATCGACGATCTTGCTTCTCACCGTCTAGCGAGGGACATTCGCAAACGGATTGAAGAAGAGCTCGATTATCCAGGACATATTAAGGTTACGGTCATCCGTGAAACGCGTGCTGTAGAGTATGCGAAATAAAAAAAGTGGCATCCTTCGGGATGCCGCTTTTTTGTTGAGGAAATGACGGGATTGTCATAGAGGGATGGAGCCAGTGAGTGCGCTTTGGCTCTCACTAGGCTGTACCGCTTTTCAATATCTTTTTTGAAATGAAGAAGGTGAACGGAATGGCGATGGCGGATGCAAGCAACGGGGAAATCGTCTCGTTCATCCCTAGAATGTCGACCAATAGATAGATGCTGCCGGTCGTCACGGAAATGTTCACTACATAGGTAAGCGGGAACTGCATGAACTTCTTCCAGGTGGGCTTTGTTTTATATGTAAAATATGAATTCAGGAAGAAGGAGCCGACCATGCTGATTAAAAAGGCGACAATGTGGGAGAGCATATAGTTCCAACCGAAAATATGCAAAAACAGCAGGTAAAGAATATAATAGTTGCCTGTATTCATGAATCCGACAATGATGAAGCGAAGCACCTCGCCGTTAATAAATCTTTTCACGCTGTTTCTCCTTTTCAAAATTGGCCGTCTTTGCGACGATATAGTGCGGTCTCCTTTTCACTTCGTAATAAATCCGACCGATATACTCGCCGATGATGCCCATAAAGAACAGCTGCAGACCCCCAACGAGCAGAATGGCTGCAATCGTCGTGAAATATCCTGGTACATCGATGCCTCTCAGGGTAATCTGCAGAAGCATGAACAGTACATAGAGGATATCGAGGATTGTTACTGCCAGTCCGAGGTAGATGGCGATGCGCAACGGTTTGTTATTAAAGGAAATGACCCCGTCGATGCCGTAATTCAGCAAGCTCGCAAAGGACCACTTGCTGTCGCCCTCTTCCCGGATGATGTTGTCATATTCAATGACCGTTTCATTGAAGCCGATCCAGGAGAACAGACCCTTTGAAAAACGGTTATACTCTTTTAAGGAGAGAAGTGCATCGACCGCCTGCCGGCTCAACATACGGAAATCCCCGATGCCGTTTTCCAGCTGGACATCAATAAGAGAATTGATGAATTTATAATAAGTTTTTGTCACTAAGGACCGAGTGAGTTTTTCACCCTTGCGGTTCCGTTTGGCAATCACCTGGTCATAGCCTTCCTGCGCTTTTTCCAGCATCACAGGGATGAGTGATGGGGGATGCTGCAGATCCGCATCCATAAGCAGGACATAGTCTCCCGTAGCGTAGGAAAGTCCCGCCAGCATGGCGGATTCTTTTCCGAAATTCTTGCTGAATGAGACGAAGCGAATCAGCGCATCTTGTTCCGCAAACTTTTCCAAAACCTTCTGGGTCCCATCCCTGCTGCCGTCGTTAATGAAGACTACTTCATAAGTAATATTCAATTGAGCCAGCGCAGCTTTGATAGCTTCATAAAATTTAGGTAATATAAACTCTTCATTATAACAAGGTACCACTATGGATAACTTCATACTTACACCTACATATATTTTTATTATTTTCCTTCCTACCCCATTTTACCTGTTTGAAAAAATAATGCAAATAACACCCAATAATGCCAGGGGGTGTGTTGTGATGAGCAAAATAATGCGTGGTTTAACGACACATATGGTAAATACCCAGCCTTCATATAAAATGTCTAATGTCTATTGTTGGACTGTATGTTCCACTATGTACGGACGCTTATTAGCGGGCGAGGCCAAGCCTCCTCAGGCCGCCGCGATATGGGTCGTGAAGATATTGCCACACGATGTGACGATTGTAGCATGCGTTCCTCTGTCGCTGTTCCCGCTGGAAGCTTTGCTGTGCATCGAAAGCGTAGCGGCAGGTGCACTTGCTGCCCTTCGTTCCATGTGCTTTGCTACCTGATAAGGATAGATTGTTGAGCAAAAAAGCAGGTTGAAAGAGACAACAGCGAACATTTATTACTTCCCGGCAGAGGGGGAGTGTAAAACCATTCCTCCTGTTTCTTTTTATTTTATAAGTGATTTGGGAAAGAGAGTTAATCTGTGTTAAATCATTTTAGTCCAGACAACTGAGTAGTTACCAGGTGTGGTTTAACAACGTTATTTAGAAGCTCCGTGTGCTTTCTTATCTATTTGCATCTCGTGCATAGATGTAGGGGCTACAGGTACGGTGTGCATCCGGCAACTATGCAAAGATGAACAAGGATGTGGCTGACGGACAGAGGGGGGCATGGCTTCTTTGATATGATCGGCTACGGCCATAATGGAGGGAAGCAAGTATTGAATAAGATTAAGCGGATGTAGGAGAAATTCGGACAAATCATTCGGGCTTCACCGCACATGCGGTATGATTTAGGCATATACCATGGCCTGGAGACGCATAGGATCTATCACAGCCTCATTCCACCCAATAACCATAAGCTGATAAGGGAAAGGACAATATTCGCCAGACGGGCACTGTGAGCCTGTACCGCTACTATAGCAACCTCCTCTAGGAGGTGCCATCTTCTTTCTACTATTACACTTATAGTGGTTGATATTTCCATGTGGAGAAGGAGCAAGGTGAAGGGGAAGTTATTTTTATGACAGGTAACAATGATATAAAATGGTTATATAACCAAAATGAAGTTTTAATTAATAAAATATCACAAATTTTATTCCTTGAAATATAATTGTTAAGTGCTTGCCATCTTATAAACGGAAAAAGGGGGTAATATAGTTATAGATTTTGGAATATGGAGGGATACACCAATGAATCAGAAAAAAATCATCGCCTTAGCCACTACAGCCTCTCTCATGACCGCTTCCATTGTCGTGCCAGTAAGCGTAGATGCCCATATGGGAGGGAAGAAGCACGGCGGCCATAAATTTAAAGACGTAAACGATAGGCATAGCCACTATGCCAGCATTCACAAGCTGGCGGACCGCCAAGTCATCAAGGGATATAAGGATGGCACATTCCGCCCGAATCAGCAGGTGACACGTGGCCAGGTCGCCAGCATCATCGCCAATGTCCTGGACCTTAATACAGAAAACATTTCAGACCCAGGCTTCCTTGATGTCACATCGGACAACTCCCATTATCGCGGTATTGCGGCGCTTGTAGAGGCCGGCATCATTGACGGCTATGGAGACGGTACATTCCGTCCGAACGCTCCGCTGACACGTGCCCAGATGGCGAAAATTCTCGTGAAGGCCTTCCAGTTCCAGCAGACGGGTAATGCCGATACACCATTCATCGATGTGAACAGCTCCGAGTATATCGATTTCATCATTACATTGTACGAGCTTGGCATTACAAAAGGGACATCCCGCTCAACATTCAGTCCGAACGACCCGGTCACACGTGGTCAACTGGCATCCTTCGTGCTGCGCTGTGAGGAAATCTATAAAAGATAATATGTAATGAGGCAACAGGCCCGCATACAGGACACCTTCAAAGTGGACTTATGCGGGTTTTTGTGAGATGAAAAAAGGATTGCTGGCAGAATCCGCAACTCCTGCAGAAGCGTTTAAATAGACAAAGGGTGTGGGTGGGCATGTTTTGGCCTGCCTTCTCATCAGTATGTCATTCATACAGATGCCTTCTTATGTAACTGGCATTTGCCTTCTAAATCAAGACAGTGCTAAAATAAAGGGTATTTGAAAGAAAGTGTGGTCGGAAAAATGAAAGTATTATTTATTGGCGATATCGTAGGCTCGATCGGCCGCGATGCAGTCGCAAAATATTTACCCCGCCTGAAAAGAAAATACGCGGTGGATGTAGTCATTGCAAACGGAGAGAATGCGGCGGCAGGCCGTGGCATTACCCACAACATTTATAATGATCTCCTGCAGATGGGCGTAGATGTCATCACGATGGGCAACCATACATGGGACAACAAGGACATTTTCGATTTCATCGATGATGCGGATTACCTCATCCGCCCAGCGAACTTTTCTAAGGATGCGCCGGGTAAAGGAATGGTTCAGATCGAGAAGAACGGAGTGACGCTCAGTGTCATCAATCTGCATGGCCGCGTGTTCCTTCCGCCGCATGAAGATCCATTTGCATTGGCCGACGAATTGGTGGCGGAGGCGAAAAAGACTTCTCCTCTTGTATTTGTCGATTTTCATGCAGAGGCGACAAGTGAAAAAATTGCACTTGGCTGGCATCTGGACGGCCGGGCATCTGCTGT
>JAZUQF010000308.1:0-9102 GCA_045605545.1 Lysinibacillus sp. | reverse complement strand
CCAAATGTGGGTGAGTGAATTTCGGATACACGTTCAAAAGTAGCTCTATCTACTTTGCGGAATGTGAACGCCATGCGAAATGCTTTGGAACTGACTTCAGCATACATCAAAAAAATGATGAATTGGGGTTTTTAACATATCCTTAACATAAATGTAACGCATAAAAATACGCCCTTTCTATCATGGAAACGGCTGTGTCAATGGTATTTGTGAAATTATTATGCGGAATTTATGACATTCATTTTACATATGTAACATGCTTTGAATGGCCCCTTCTTTGGAGAAGTGATACATGCTATGGTAGGGGGAATAGGACAAAATAAGGGATTGTTGGGGTAGTCCTTGTACTCCCTTTTCCCATTCTCTATACTTTAAATAGGTAAAAACAGGAAAGGTAGTGTGGTAAGCATGAATCAAGAGCAAAATGAAATGCTTTCCGGACAGGAAGCAGAGGTGCAGGAGGTAAAGGCCGCGGAAATGCTGTTCGTGAATGAATTTACGGATGGGGTGGTTGGTCCAGAAAGCGAATTTTTAGGACCTCTCCGTGATGGGGGGACCATCATCGCCAATACGGCACCTGGCTGCTGGGGGCCGATGCTGACGCCGACCATCAAAGGGAGGCATGAGGTGACGAAGCCCGTCTATATAGAAGGGGCGGAGGTGGGCGATGCCATCATCGTGGAGATCCAGTCGATTCGGGTGACATCGTTGGCGACGGCTTCCGGCGTGGGGCAATACATGGGGGACCGCTATATCAGCGATCCGCTGTTGAAGGTGAAGTGCCCGGGCTGCGGCAAGCTCCACCCCCAGACGGTCATAAGCGGCATAGGGCCTGAAGCAATCCGCTGCGCGACATGCAACACGGACACCGCACCGATGAAATTCGCGCATGGCTATACGATGGCCTTCCATCCGAACGGCAGCGTGGGCGTCACGGTCGGGAAGGAGGGGGCGCGGAAAGTCGCGGCCGATCCGGAAGGCTATTTGCGTCTGCCGGAAAATGCCGTGCAAAACCCGGTGGTCAGCATGGCGCCGAGCGACCTGGTGGGAGTGGTCTCCCGCATGCGTCCGTTCATCGCTGAAATCGGCACCGTCCCTTCGAAGGCGCTTCCTGCATCCAACAATGCCGGAGACAGCGGCCTATTGCTTGTGGACGCACAGCATGAGCTGCAAATGACGCAGCAGGAGCTGGATATACATAGGACGGATGGACACCTGCATCTTCCGCAGGTCCGGCAGGGGGCCATCCTGATCTGCCCGGTACGGGTGAAGGGCGGCGGACTGTATCTTGGAGACATCCATGCGTTGCAGGGAGCAGGGCAGCCGGCCGGACATGCACCGAATGTTTCAGGCATCGTGCAGGTGAAGGCGAGTGTATGGAAGAAGGCTGGGTTGGAAGGGCCGGTCCTGCTGCCGAATACGGAGGACCTGCCATATCTGGCGAAGCCGCTCACAAAGGAAGAGCGGAAGCAAGCACGGGATGTGGCCGAGGAATACGGCATGAAGCAGTTGGAGGAGGCTTTCCCGATTACGGTCATCGGGACGGGCATCACCGTCAATGCGGCAACGGAAAATGCGCTGCAGCGGATGGCCAAGCTGGTGGATGTGCCGATGGATGAAGTGAAGAACCGCGTTACGCTGACGGGCAGCATAGAGATTGGCCGCTTCCCGGGCCTTGTAATGGCGACGGCCCAATTCCCGAAGAGCGTGCTGAAGGACGCACGGGTTTTCAAATATGTGAAGCGCCAATACGATAACTGACGACCGATTGCTCGAACAGGTAGGAAGGGCAATGGCTTCCGGCAGATCATAAGTAAGAAAAAAGAGCTGTCCAAAAAAAGGTTTTCGACCTTTTGGACAGCTCTTCTATTAATTTGTTTCCATTACCGACTGGGCGATGTTTACAGCATGGTCCCCAATGCGCTCCAGATTACTGATGATATCGGCAAATACGATGCCTGCCGAACCTGAGCAAAGACCTTCATTCAGACGTTTGATATGGCGCTTGCGTAGCTTGCGCTCCATTTCGTCAATGACGGATTCCTTTTCGATGACAACCATCGCCGAGCCGACTTCCTGTTTGTCGAGCGAACGGATTGCCAATGATAGCGTCTCTATTACAAATTCGAACATTTCATTCAATTCCTGCAGCGCTTGCTCACTCAGCTGCACACGGTTGCTCTCCTTGTATTCGATGAGCTCGATCAGGTTTTCGAAGTGGTCGCCGATTCTTTCGATATCACGGATGTTTTCAAGCAGTGCATGGTGGACGGTGGAATCCTGGCCGGACAAAGACTGCTTTGACAGCGTAATCAAGTAATCGGTCGACTTCTGGTCCAGATTATTGATTGCCTCTTCCAGCTGCTCCGTGATGTTTGCATGCTTGTTATCCGAGGTATTCAAGTACTGCAGGGCCTCCTGCACGCCCTGGATGCCGTATTGCCCCATACGGACGATTTCCTGTTTGGCCTGGCCGAGTGCGATGGATGGAGACTGGCTGATGAGTCCGTAATCCAGGTATTTCGGCTTGTACTCGATTGCTGTATCCTCCCCTGGAATCAGGCGTGTCACCAGCCAAGCCCAAACGCCGATCAACGGTAATTGCAGCAATGTATTAATGACGTTGAACGTCCCATGCGCAAAGGCAATCTGCATCTTCGCCTCCAGACCGAGTGCGCCTGTAATCCACACCATATAGTTGATGAATGGTGTAAGGAAAATAAGGAAGACGATACTTCCGACTACGTTGAATAAGACGTGTGTTGCAGCTGCACGGCGCGCGGCGATGGAGGCACCGAGTGCAGCTAGGATTGCCGTGATGGTCGTCCCGATGTTATCCCCGAACAGGACCGGAAGTGCGCCTTCCAAGGGAATGAGGCCCTCTGCGTACAGCCCCTGCAAAATCCCGATTGTTGCGGAGGAGGACTGGACGATGAGCGTGAATAGCGTTCCGACGATGACGCCTAGAATCGGTGCATCACTCATATTGATCATCAATTCCAAAAACAGGTCCCATTCACGTAACGGCTTCATGCCGGCGCTCATCAGCTCCAGACCGATGAATAGGCCCGCAAATCCAAAGAGGACCTGTCCAATGTTCTGGATGGTGCTCTTCTTGAAGAAGAAAAGGAAGATGGCACCGAGCGCCATGATCGGGTAGGCATATTCGCCAACGTCGATTCCGATGATGAAGGCAGTCACTGTCGTCCCGATGTTGGCCCCCATGATGACGCCGATCGCCTGGCGCAGCTTCATGAAGCCGGCACTTACCAGCCCCACCGTAATGACTGTCGTCCCCGAGCTTGATTGGATGAGGACGGTTACGATGATTCCGACCAGGATGCCCATGAACGGGTTTGTCGTAAATCTATCTAGGATATCGCGGAGACGGTCGCCTGCCGCCTTCTTAAGTCCATCCCCCATATATTTAATGGAAAAAAGGAAAAGACCTAACCCTCCAAGAAATTGAAATATCATTTCCTGCCAGTTTATTTCCAATGTTGTCACCTCTAATGATGTTATCCTCTCCATTATTACGCGTCCTTATGAGGATGTAAAACAAATTATTGGCCAGCAAAAATAAATTCATATTTCCTTCACAATACTAGTTAATTTTGTATAAATTCAATGGTAATCGGGTATAATTTACTGTTATTTCTGATAATGGAGAGGGAGCCCGTACATGATGACGGGCTGGACTAGGCGATTTTCATAATGGACGTGACGGGGATGTTTTGCATCGGCCTTGTGCGGGGAATATGCATGTATTTCACCAGTTGCCCTCGATAGCGGAGCTTGAGCCCGGTGACATGCTTGAAATCGCTGGGCTTCATGAAATACGGGCACACTTCAGCGGGGATGCCTGCACGTAGAAACAGCGTAGCGATGAACTGCGAGCAGAAGAATGCATGCTCCCGCTTCATCCGTATCCGGCAGGCGACACATAGGAGACCGATAAAATTGTATCTGTACTGGTCCTGATTCCTTTTAAAGCCGGCAATTTCTCTACGAAGCCTTTCATACTGTTCATCGGATACCACGTATTCATAGATGGCACACTCCGCCTGCTGCAACAATTTTGAATTTATGTCCTCTTGTACAAAACCGCCGATCAGAGGGTTGTTCTCATGCTTGCGGCCAAAGCTATACATTTCCTTCAAATCTGCGTCGAATGCAATAGATATATGGTTGAACGTTTCACGTGTGTATAGCTGGATTGCCCGGGACAATACGGAACTTGTTTTCGTCAATACAATGTAAATTACTCTGCTCATACAATCACCTCTTGCAATACTCCCTTTTATCATATCATCAAAATATTTGAAAAAAGGTATACAAATATTTATTTTCTATAAATTTATTACGTTTTAATTGGAAAAAGGATTCAATAAATGGAATTAAAATACTGAACATTCTCTTTTTTCAGGGAGGGGAAGGGAGAGTCGGGCTGCGGGGAAAATGATGAAAGTCATTTATGAAAAGAAACAGGCGCCTTCTCCACTATGTCCGTCGTGGAAGGAAGGCACCGTCGTCAAGTGAGGATGTCTCTTGCTCTAAGTGAAGCAATCATTTCCTCGGAATAGCCGACTTCTTGCAGGATTTCAGCCGTATGTTCGCCCATCTTCGCACCGACGAACTTATAGGCGGGCTCCACACCATCGAATTTGATGGCCGTACCGATCTGGCGCTGTGTCGTCCCATCGCTCTTCGGCACCTCCACCAGCATGTTGCGGGCAATCAGCTGCGGATGCTCGCATGCCTCCTCAAACGTCAGCACCGGTTCAACGCATCCATGGAAGTCCTCATTGAAAACCCCCAGCCATTCATCATAGGTCTTCGATTTGAAAGCGTCGCATAAAGCCTCCTTAAAGCGCATCTGCGTATAGTAGGAATCATTGAATGTACTGTCGATGAGCTCCGGGATGTCCATAGCTTCACACAGCAGCTTACGGAACTGCGGCTCCAGGCTGCCGACGGAGAAGTAGCGCCCATCCTTCGTCTGGTAATAGTCATAGAATGTACCGCCGTTTAGGATTTCCTCCTCGGGCTTCGGGCATCTGCCGCTGCCGAAGAACTGCGAACCGTACAGTGCGTTCATGGTGAAGACCGCATCCGTCATCGATACATCGATGTATTTGCCTTCCCCGGTCTTTTCACGGTGCAATGCCGCGGCGAGCACCCCTACTGCCGCGTGCAAAGTACCTCCTGCCACATCTGCAATCTGTATCCCCATGGCAGCCGGCTTCTTCCCTTTGAGGCGCGAGTGGTCGAGGACACCCGCAACCGACAGGTAGTTGTTATCATGGCCGGGCCTGCTGGCGAAGGGGCCCGTCTGTCCATAGCCCGTAATCGAGCAGTAGATCAGCTTCGGATTGACCTCCTTCAGCGCTTCATAGCCGAGGCCGAGGCGGTCCATCACCCCAGGCCGGAACCCTTCGATGATAATGTCATATTCTTTAATAAGCGCCTTCACTATTTCGACTGCCTCATCCGTTTTCAAATTCAGTGTCAGTGATTTTTTCGAACGGTTTAAATGCTGATGGATATAGGATTCCTGGTCCGCATCATAGGGGGGCATGATCCGCATCAAATCCACCCGTCTGGATGATTCGATATGGATGACCTCCGCCCCCAGGTCCGCAAACATCATCGTTGCCAACGGGCCCGGCAGCAATGAAGAAAAGTCGAGAATTTTCAACCCGTTTAAAATTGTCATTTTCCCATCCCCTTTAATTTGGTCGACAATACACATCTGTAATAATACAGATTTAAATATTTACATCAGTATTATAACAGTTGTTTTTCTAAAATCATATATGCAATTACCATTATAAGATAAATTTTCTGAAAATTACATGACGGAAATGGGTATTTCACTAGGTTTTTCGTAGGAAAATCACTAATTGGAATAAAAACACAGTAAAAAATAGTAATAAAACTACTACTTTGTTTATAAATTAATAGGAAGGGGAAATGTAAAAAAAAAAAAACTCAAGCAGGGGGAAAGAGATATGAATTTACAAAAGGCACAGGCGTATGACCAGATTTTATTCAGCCGTTTCAATGAAACGCTGGAGGGGACGGTTATAAAGCGCTATGAGAACTCCGTCGTCGTGAAACTGACTCTCGAGTCCTATAACAAGGTTTTAGAGGATCTGCCCAACGAAATGACAGTTGTGAACGACAAGAATTATCAAATCATCTATCAGGCAAGCGAAAATAAGGAGCTTGCCTAATAATAAACGGGATGGTGCTGCCTAGGCATGCACACATCCCGTTTTTTGTGCCGCCGGCTGAAAGACCGGTCAGGGGGTGCCTGAGGACTGTAATGGGCGTCAGGTGATGCATATACATACCTAGCAAATACATGGTGCCAAAGGAGGGTGCCGAGGGTCGGCGGTTGAAATGCTTATAAATTAGAGGTATATGGATGGTAGCTAGTAGATATTGACGAAATTGCATAATGGCGCTGATTTTCAGTGGTTTATCATTTAAAAATGAGAAAGTTTTTAGTAATCTGTGAATAATTAAACGGAAAGGGGATAAAAACCAGTACATGAAACAATTAGTCAAACCGTTAGCGGCTGTATTCCTTACATCGACATTGGCGGCATGCTCGCAGACAGAGAAGGAAACGAATGAACCCGAAGAGGTAACTGTGACAGAGACGAAGAAGCGGGAGGAGCAAGAACAACAGACGGCCTACTGGTCTTATACGGGGCAGGAAGGGCCTGAATCCTGGGGGCATCTGGATGAGTCCTATGCTGCCTGTGTAGACGGAAGTGAGCAGTCACCCATCAATATCGATGCCTCACAAGTGAAGGCGGACGAGGCGGCGGAAGATGTGGAGACCCACTATGAGCCGACGACCTTCTCCGTAATGAATAATGGCCATACAATACAGGCCAATACTGTATCTGAAAATAATAGAATGATTTTTGGGGGAGCGGAATATCGGCTTGTCCAATTTCATTTCCATACACCGAGCGAGCATCAATTCAACGGCCAGCCTTATGAAATGGAGCTCCATCTTGTCCATCAAAATGAGGAGGGGCGGCTGGCTGTCCTTGGTTTGATGATTCAAGAAGGAAAGCAGAATGAGGATATGCAGGCCGTTTGGGACATGCTGCCGAAAGAAAAGACGGAGCAGGACCTTCCAATCGGTGAGCAGATCAATCTGGCAACTTTATTGCCAGAAGAAGATACATTCTTCCATTACGATGGCTCCTTGACGACACCTCCATGTACGGAAGACGTAGAATGGGTTGTATTTGAACAGCCGATTGAAATGTCCAAAGAACAAATCGAAGCTTTCCAGCAAATCTTCCCGGAAAATCATCGTCCGGTCCAACCATTGAATGAACGTGAAATCCTCAATAACTAGAAAAATAAAAAACCCGGCAGAAGAAGTGCTGCTTCCGCCGGGCTTACTGGTTACTGCCTGTAAAAATTGATTGTAAAGTAGGGGGCCCCCTTACTATTAAATGCCACCCCTACGAGAACGTGCGTGAAATTCGGACGCAGGATGTTGTCGCGGTGGCCCTTTGAATTCATCAGTGCCTCATGGGCATGAACGGCGCTGTACTGCCCGTAGGCCAGGTTCTCGCCATACCAGGTGAACCGGCTCAAACCGCCCGCCTGCATACGGGAAAGGGCACTGCCTCCGTTCAAATCGGTATGGCTGAAGTAGTTGTTCACCGCCATATCCGTACTGTGCGCACGGCCGATTCCATTATGCTGCGGCGTATAAATCAACGGGTGCAGCCCTTCCGCCACGCGGGCCTGGTTCATCAGGTGGACCATCGTCTCCTCCAAAGAGTCGCGGTAGGCATCTGTAGTGGAATTCCGGAAGAAGCCGGGCTTTGCCGCCTCCATGTCCTTTGTCACCCACGTGATGGAGCGCACAACATTGCCTTTGAGGCCATCATAGAAAAATGTGACGTAGTGGCCGTCGATTGCGTATGTGCCACTCGTCTTGTTGCCATTGCTGTCCTTATAGTTCTGTGTATAGTTCACCCTGTCCTTTGTAATATAGGGGACGGGTTCCCCGTACTTCTTCTCGACTGCCGAACGATTGGCGCCTACTGTAATACCGAAGGCGGATTTGCCGATTCGCGTTTCGTATCCGCCAGCATCCATCCCGTCCATCCGGCCGATTAAATAAAAGTCCTCATAGCTGGCACTCATCATGTTCCATGTCATACCGTATTCCGTTTCAAATGTCTTATAGGGCTTGGGGAAAGGCGCGCTTTCCGTCGTGAAAGGAATGACTGTCGCATCCCTCATATCTTTGCCCTTCACATCTCGCAACTTAGATGTAACGACGAGCGTATAGCTGGAATTATAGTCCAGCTTACCTGCCGGCTTCACCTGCAAAACATTCCCTTTGACGGTGGCGGCGATTTCTATTTTATGAGCGCCTTTTGCCATATAGACGTTGTCTTCAATTGAATGGGGGTCGATTTCGCGATTGAATGTCACCTTCCATTCCTTGGTAATTGCTATATTAGAAAAGCTCTTCCATGTTTTCGCCGCAGCCATGTCCGCGAATAGGGCGGTACATGATAGAGAAGCGACAATTATCATAACGGCTGTTAGTTTTTTCATTTCATATGTCCTCTTTCTTATATGGGTTTCCATACTATTCTTCGTACTTATCGGTAGTTTATAAATAGATACAAAGTCCTGTATTTATCGTTTTAAAGATAATTATTTATTTTGATAGAAGGCATGCCGACGCCTGTGGAAGAACAAGGGCAGCCTTAAACGGATGTGGAAAACAGGAGGCCCTTTCTTAAAGATATATAGTTGTGCTCCTTACGTGCCATATTTACCATGTATGGACGAACAACTCCATGGCTGGGTCTGTACCACGGATGAAATGCAAGGCAGCAGATAATGATTACGGAACTTTACACCGTGGCGCAGGTAATCGGCCTGGTCTCCTCCATGAAACGGGAAGCTGACGGATGACACAGCGATGTGACAGCATCGCCACCAGTACAGGCGAAGGGTCGAAAAGCCCGTATCCTGACGCTCTCTATCATGCATATAGTCCCTTTATATAATTAGGTAATTTATTATTTTCGGAAAATAAGTGCG
>JAZUQF010000307.1:0-17205 GCA_045605545.1 Lysinibacillus sp. | reverse complement strand
CCGGATTGATCATGGATGCCAGAAAGCCGCCAGCCTTCATATTGAGATTGCCGGTCAGATGGCAGCTTCCATCATCCATCTCCAGCACTGCAAAATAGCCATCCCCATTGATGTTGTCCGACAGGCCCGTGATGTCAAAGGCAACCTTCTTATCTTCCATCATCTCCTTTACATGGAGCTGCAGCTTTACCGCCTTTTCAATGATGCCGAAATCCCCCTTGAAGACCCAGATCATCTCATGACCGGCTGGAATCTCATGATGCAGATAACCGGGCACGAGCTGCGCCCATCTTCCCTTATCCTGCAGAAAGCCCCATAATGCCGCGCTGTCGGTCTGTACGATTTCTGTATGTGTACTGCTTGCCATCCTCAACACCCCTTACTATCAGAATCTTTATGTAATTCCAGCAAAACAACTAATATTTTACAAATTAAATACATTTTTAGACTGTAATCATAGCATCCATTTATCAGGATGCGTTTCGGCCAAAAGCACGCCCATTTTGCCAAAAAGCCTACTGGCGCAAGGGACACGGACTTGGCATAAAAAAATGGGGCACTGCTTTATAACTGTCAAAACCTCCATCTGTCGATTTTGACATACGACTTAAATCTAAATAAGCGCCATTGCAGATGAAAAATTCGGTTTGGCGCTTATTCTAAATTAAGTTGTATATCGATTTCACCAAAAGGCTTCAATCGGGGCAAAAATGAAGTGAAGGAAAATGAAGATGCCACTGCTTCCGGCCCCGCCGTATAAGGGAAACACAGATGATTTTTTTCAGTGAGACAGTGCCCATCCCCATTTTTTCGCAGCAAACAATCCAAGCCAAAACGCATGATTTGCCGGTTGTTTTGGTGTATTTCTTATAAATTCAAGCATGAATGAGGTCGATGAATTTTTCAGCCGCCCTTGATAGGGGGACGGATTTCAGGTGGCAGATGCCGATGCTGCGCATGGGAATGGGCTCCTGCAGCTTGACTTCATGGACAAGTCCCCTGTCCAGATAGTCCTTGGAAAACTCCTTTGTTACACAGGCGATGCCCAAGTTTATTCTGGCGAACTCCAGCAGCAGTTCATGGGACCCCAATTCGAATTCCGGGGAAAGAACAAATCCCCGTCCCTTCAAATAATCCTCCACATACCTCCTCGAATTCGCCTTTCTTTCCAGGAAAATGAGCGGCATTTTCATTAGAAACGCCAGATCGACCGGATTCCTCGCCATATTTTTATACTTCTCCCCGCAGACGAAAATATCGTGTATGTCCTTGCACGGGCTGACATGCAGCTGCTCATCCCGGACGGGCAGGTTGCAGATGCCGAGATCCGCCTCTCCTGCCTTCAGATAGGACACGATTTCGCTCGTCGTGCCGTTCAGCACCTTCAGCTTGATGCGCGGGTACTTCTTATAGAAGGCTTCGAGGGCCGGCAGCAGATAGTAGCGGGAGATTGTATCCCCCACCCCTATGCGCAGCTGCCCCCTCGAGAGGTTCTGGAACTCGAGCATCTTCTCCTCCCCCGCCTCGAGTATGCCGAGCGCCGACTTGACATAGCCGTGCAGCAGCTCCCCCTCGCTTGTCAGCGTGACTCCTTTGGGCGTGCGGTAGAAAAGATGCGTACCGAGCTCCTTCTCCAGCTGTGCCATCGCCTGGCTGATGGCAGGCTGCGTCATATACAGCGCCTGGGCCGCCTTCGAAAAGCTTTTGCTCCTACAGACGGTATGGAAGATGCGATACAGATCCAGTTTTCCAGTCATATAAATTCTCCTTATATCACTTATTAAAAATATTAATTTTACTTATATCATGTAAGAAAGATATAGTACAACTGTAAAACGAAGTAAATATACTTTTTCATATAGATAGGGAGAGATTACTGTGGAACGTGTAGTAGGAACGGTAGTCCGCGGCCTTCGCGGACCAATCATCAACGAAGGGGATGACATCGAACAAATCGTGGTGGATACGGTGCTGAAGTCGGCACAGGTAGAAGGCTATGAAATCCAGGAGCAAGACATCATTACGGTTACCGAGTCGGTTGTGGCGCGTGCACAAGGCAACTATGCGTCCTTAGATGCCATTGCAGCCGATGTGGCGGCCAAATTTGGCGACGATACGGTGGGAGTCATCTTCCCGATTCTTTCCCGCAACCGCTTTGCGAATGTCCTGCAGGGCATCGCGCGCGGGACGAAGAAAATCGTCCTTATGCTGAGCTACCCTTCAGATGAAGTCGGCAACCACCTGGTGGATATCGACGAGCTTGATGTAAAGGGCGTCAACCCATGGACCGATACATTGACGGAAGCCGAGTTCCGGGCGTACTTCGACTTTAAGAAGCATACCTTCACAGGTGTGGACTACATCGAGTACTACAAGGAATTGATCGCTGCTGAAGGGACGGAAGTGGAGATCATTTTCTCCAACAATCCGAAAGTCATCGTGGACTATACGACATCCGTCCTGGCCTGCGACATTCATTCACGGTTCCGTACAAAACGCCTCGTGACCGCTGCCGGCGCCACGACGGTCTACAGCCTGGACAACATTCTATCCGAACCGGTAAACGGCTCGGGCTTCAATGCCGAATACGGCCTGCTTGGTTCAAACAAGGCGACAGAGGAGACGGTAAAGCTGTTCCCACACACGTGCCAGCCGATTGTCGATGGCATCGCTGCAAAGCTGAAGGCCGCTACCGGTAAAAACATCGAAGTGATGATCTACGGAGACGGTGCATTCAAGGACCCTGTAGGGAAGATCTGGGAGCTTGCCGATCCAGTCGTCTCCCCTGCCTTCACTTCCGGTCTTGCCGGGACGCCGAACGAAGTGAAATTGAAATACCTGGCCGACAACAACTTCTCGCACCTGCGTGGAGAAGACTTGAAGGCTGCCATTTCCGAGCACATCAAGAACAAGCATGAAGACCTTGTCGGCGCGATGGAGGCGCAAGGAACGACTCCCCGCCAGCTGACGGACCTGATCGGCTCTTTATCGGACCTGACTTCCGGTTCCGGCGACAAAGGCACGCCGATGATCTATATCCAAGGCTACTTCGACAACTATACGCATTGATGCCGACACGGCTTGCCGTGCGCCCAAAAAAGCCCCTGCATGAAAATCATGCGGGGCTTTTGATTACCGTTATTTTTTAATGAACATCTGTGTCCAGTAGTGGCCGTCCGCTACATAGCCCACGCCGATGTGTGTATAGCTTGTGCTCATGATGTTTGCACGGTGGCCTTGGCTGTTCATCCAGGCCTGCACCACCTGGGCCGCTGATTTTTGGCCTTTGGCGATGTTTTCACCGGCTGCCTTATAGGAGATGCCGAAGTTCTTGATCATATCAAATGGCGACCCGTAAGTCGGGCTTGTATGGCTGAAATAGTTTCGGTCGTGCATGTCCTGGGATTTATATTTCGCTACGCGGGCAAGCTCCCAGTCGATGGAAAGCGGGGATAGCCCCTGTTTTGCACGCTCTACATTGACAAGGCGGACAACTTCCTCTTCCACGCTTTTCTGCTCATTTTCAGCAATCACAATCTTTTGGCCTGGATAGATCAGGTCCGGGTTTTTCAGGCTTGGATTCAGGGCAATCAATTCAGAAAGCCCCACCTGATGCTTCACGGCGATTTTCCAAAGCGTATCGCCTTTTACTACTGTATATGTCGAAGATGCCGCCGAAGCGGAAATCGGTAATGCAATCGCCAATGCTAGAGAAACTGTCACGGCTATTTTTTTAAACATGGTTATCGTCCCTTTCTTTTTACTATGAATCTATCATAATAAAGCTTATATCCTAAATCACTGTCGAAAATCTGGCACAAACATTGCAAACCTATTACATTTGTAATAGAAGAAGGAATGACCCCTAAAATGGCTGGCTTTTTGTTGAAATGTTTTTGTAACACAGCGGAAAATAGGGATAAATTGCATGTTTTTTATATGAAAATCCCTGTATTTTCTTTTCGCCACACGAAATATGGATAATTCCTCCTGATGGCGGGGGAAATGGTGGAGGAAGGCATCATAGCTGTGTCATACTGGGGAAACAAGAGGTGCGAAATAGCACAAAACAGTACAGGAAGGGATAATGCAGGATGAATATTGCGGGTATTATTACAGGAATGACGATGAAGGAGCCAGGGATGGCGGAATTGAATAATATGGCGCTGCATATTTGCGAAAATCCGGCTGCCATCATAGAAAACCGTGAACGACTGGCCGAGGAAATCGGATGCCGGTTGGAGGACTTTGTATGCGCCGTGCAGACCCATAGCGCCAACTTCCATAAAGTGACCGCAGAAGACAGGGGACGGGGCGCCCTTACAATGGACGATGCCATACCGGATACCGACGCATTATATACGTACGAAAGCGGCATCGTACTGACTTCCTTTTCCGCCGATTGCGTACCCGTCCTTTTGTATAATGACACGAGCGGAGTCATTGCAGCCGTCCATTCCGGATGGCAGGGGACGGTGAAGGAAGTGACGCGGAAGCTGCTTCACCAGCTGATTGTTGAGGAGAAGAACGACCCATCAGCATTTCATGTCCATATCGGCCCCGCCCTCAGCCAGGGGAAGTTCGAGGTGGACGGGGATGTGCATGACAGGTTCAAGGCCCTGGGCTATGCCGATGAGTTCATCGACTATAATGAAGAGACGAAGAAATACCACATCGATAACCAGAAGACGGTGAAAAAGCAGTGCGAGCTTGCCGGCATCCCTTCAGACCGGATTACCATCGATTCTACCTGCACCTATTTGGATGAGCGATGCTTCTCCTATCGACAGGATAAAAAATGCGGTCGCCATATGAGCTTCATCATGAAGAAATAGCAGGCCTTCCCATGCAGATGAGGCAAATATGGAGGCCTAAAAACGGAGCCGCCCGGAAAGTTTCAGCTAACCGGGCGGCTCCGTTATTTTTGGACAATTTTATAGAAGGTTGGTTTGCTCGGACGACTGACAGGGCGCTTATCAAGCGGCGCCCCCTCCATCCAGGAGGCCTTCCAGCCATCGAACGGTCCGGAGCATCTCCCCCCACTCTTCCCCGTCCTCTGACGCCCAGCATGCCTGGAGGGTGAGCAGTGCGATGGATGCCTTCAACAGCCGCCCTTCCTCCAACTGCAGCAGACGGCAGATTGCCTCCACCCGCCGCCTCAGCATATCTTGACCGTCCAGCTCGTTGAACAAAAACGGCACAACATCGAAATAGGCATCGCCTACCACGCCCTTCGGATCGATGGCGCACCACCCCCTCTTTGCATCATACAGGATATTGTAATGGTGTAAGTCTCCGTGGAGCAGTTCATTGCTTAGAGATGTCGCTTCTATCTCTTTGGCATATCGCTGCGCCTTTTTCACAAGGCTGTTGGGAATGGGGCCTTCTCCTCGGGGATAGCTCTCCATATATTCGCCAAGTCCGTCGAACCATTCACCAATCGAGGGAAACAGCCCTTCTGCTGGGCGCCTGATTGCCATCCACACTTCCGCATAGTGACGGATCGCCGTTTCCTCATCCTTTACCTCCGACAGCATAAATCCAGGCTCCAGACGTTCCAGGAGCAAGGCACCCCCGCTTTCGTCATACGCGAGCAATTTTGCAAGACGCCTGCCGTTGTATAGCCTGACAGCACTTATTTCACGTGTAACATCCTTTTCAGGAACACCGAGCTTCAAGATGAGGGAGCGCTTATTCAATCCCCTCACCTTCACTACGTAATGGTAAGTCAGCTGTTCCACAGGCTCCTCCACCTGCAGCCGCCACTTCTCTGCAAATCGCTCCACAAGCGCAGGCAGTTCCGACAGCCATTGTTCCCCTTCACTTCCGAAAGCCCCGGCTATCCTTTTCTTGAAATCGGGCGGGATATTCATAGGATTCCCCCTTTTCGTACATTTCTTCTGGCAGGAAGTCCGCACGAAAGAGCAGTCGGCATCCGCAACCACCCTCAATCCAGCTCATTGAAGTGAGTGGTGCGGTTCCTTCCGTTCCTTTTCGAGGCATACAGGGCCCTGTCTGCATTTACGAGGATGGAAGCCTCCGTATCCTGCTCGGAAAAAGTGGCCGCCCCGATGCTCACCGTCAGGCTTCCCGTCTCCTCCCAGGCAGCCTGCGCGACCGTCCTGTTCAGCTGTTCGGCCATCTCCTTTGACTTGTCGGCACCTGTACCGGGAAGAAGGATGGTGAATTCCTCCCCACCGAACCGGGCGACGACATCCTCAGGCCGGACCCCATCCACCAGCAGTCCCGCCAACTTGACCAGCACGACGTCTCCCACCTGGTGGCCATACGTATCATTCACCTGCTTAAAATGGTCGATATCGATAATCAGCAGGGAGAAGGAAGTTCCCTCCCGGCGATACAGATTAATCTGTTCTTCCAGCTTTTCCTGGAAGAATCGACGGTTCCTGATTCCCGTCAGCTTATCCGTGTTCGATAATTCGACCAGCCCCGAGTTGATGGCCAAAAGCTCCGCCTGCTTCGCTTCAATCTCGAGGTAGATTTGTTCCAGCCTGGCGAGCGCCTGCTCCTTTTCTGCATAGGCCTCCTCCATCTTTCGTTTCGCTGAACGAAGCTCCAGTTCGTAATCCATCCGCTTCTTCATCTGGACAACTATACAATCGATGACCCGATTGCCGTTCCATTCATCACGTCTGGCGTTCAATAGGACGGGGATTGATTTTCCATCGGCATCCCGCAAGTTGATGAACAGTTCTTCTATATGGCCATGCAGATCGATGTTCGTGAAAAAATAGGCGTGCAGGATCAGCCTCGTGCTTCTCGGCAAAAGGCACTCCACATGACGGCCAAGAAGTTCCTCCTCCCTGTAGCCGAGCCAGTCGAGGATGGTATGGTTCGCTTCAAGCACCATCCCCTTCTCGGTAAGGGAAAGAAAGCCGCATGGTGCATTTCGTAAACGTTCATTCATGGTAAATGATCTATCTCCTTTACAATCCTTCTATCGAGCCAGGAACTGCGCGATGATCCTGCCCGTTTCTTCCGGCTGGCTGATGTGTGGATAGTGCCCTTTTGCCTCCAGCAGACGGAAGGTACTGTTCTTCAAATGCCCGTGCAGATACTCGCCCACTTCGATCGGTACGATGCTATCATCTGAGCATTGGATGATGAGCGTCGGAACATCCGCCTCCGGCAAGCTCGCACGGCAGTCCGAAAAGAACGTCGCCTCTGCAAATTCGCGCGCCACGTAAGGAGCTGTAGAGACAAAGCTTTCCTCCAGCTCCTGGATCAGACCGGGATTCTGCGTCCCATCCATGACCATCGGCGCCATATAGCTTGCCCAGCCGGTGAAATTCATCTCCATCATGTCGAGCAGCTCGATGATATCATTCTTTTCAAACCCGCCGAAATACTCGTCCCCGTCATTCAAGTAGCGGGGGGAAGGCCCGATCATCACCAATTTATCAAAGCATTCCGGCCTCTCGATTGAGGCGAGCATGCCGATCATGGCACTTACGGAATGTCCGATGAAAATGATATCCTCAAGGTGCAGACTGTCCACTATATCCAGGACATCCTGCACATAGCCCTGAAGTGTATTGTATTTTGCAGTTTCATATGCCCCGAGATCCGAATTCCCCGACCCTACATAATCGAACAGCACCAGCCGGTAGTCCTGCTCAAACATGGGAATCATATGGTGCCACATGTTCTTATTGCAGCCGAATCCATGGGCCAGCACCATGGTCTTCTCCCCCTTGCCTGTCACGGTTACATTGTTTCTCGTCATCACATCCGTCATAAAAAAATCAACCTCCCTTTATCACCGCAGATTATAATCAATAGAAAAATTATCAAAATCAAGCATTCTCAGTAGCAACGACACAGCCTGATATACTCATAATTTAACATGCACGGAAGGAAAAATATGCATAAAACCATAAAATAAAACGATATATATAGTCATCCCTGATTTTCTTCCACCCCCTTATAATTCCAAAGGCTTGCCTCCCCCCCTCCTATTCATTTCATAAAGCCCCTTTTTCCCTCATATAGTAAGGGAGCTTCCCATACAGGAGGGCATTACATGGATGTATATGTAAGATCAGGTGATTCCTTTTGGTCCTACAGTCAATTATTCAGGATTCCTCTACAACTGATCATCGACTCCAACCGGAACCTCGATTCCGACAGGTTGTCGATCGGTCAGCTCGTCCGCATTCCAGGCTATGCAGTCCAACACCGGGAAATCAGGTCTGGCGATTCTCTATGGTCGATTGCCATGAGCCGCAACCTGCCATTGGATACCCTCATTCTTGTCAATCCGGACCTCAATCCCAATCAGCTGCAAATCGGCCAAGTCGTCAATGTCCCGACAAGGGTAACCTGGCGAATCGTCAATGGAAGAAGGGAATATGAATACGGGATGATGAAAAACGACCTGCAGCAGTTGCTGGCCATCTACCCATTCCTGCAGATTGCCCCCATCGGCAATTCGGTGCTGGGCAATGAGATTCCCGAAGTGCTTATCGGGCGGGGAGATAAAAGGGTTCATTATAATGGCTCCTTCCACGCCAATGAATGGATTACGACTGCCATCATCATGACCTTCCTGAACGACTATGCGCTTTCATTGACGAATCAGAGCACACTGCGGGGCGTCGTCACGTCCCTACTCTACGAGCAAACGAGCCTTTCCATCGTTCCCATGGTCAATCCGGACGGCGTCGATCTCGTGCTCAATGGTCCTCCGGAGGAAGAGCCCCACCGAAGCAATGTCCTTGAATGGAACGATGGCAGCCTGGACTTTTCCAGCTGGAAGGCGAATATAGACGGCGTCGATTTGAACGACCAGTTCCCGGCCGAATGGGAGAAGGAAAGGGAGGGCAATCCGAGAACGCCGGGTCCCCGTGATTATGGGGGGGAAAGTCCGCTGTCCCAGCCGGAATCCATTGCCATGGCCGAATTGACGAGAAGGCGGGATTTCGCAAGGGTCCTCCCCTTCCATACACAGGGACAGGTGATTTATTGGGGGTTCGAGGGCTGCCATCCGTCGGAAAACGAGGTGCTCGCCGGGGAGTTCGGCAGGGTGAGCGGCTATACGCCGGAAGAAACGACAGACAGCTATGCGGGCTACAAGGACTGGTTCATCCAGGACTGGCGGCGCTCAGGCTTTACCGTCGAGCTCGGAATCGGCACGAACCCCCTTCCCATCACCCAGTTCGATGAAATGTATGAAGCGGCATTGGGGATTTGTCTGGCCGCCCTCTATTTATAGGACAAATAAGCGCATCCACCTGTCAATCGGTGTGGATGCGCTTTTAATTGGGGGCTCATCCGGATGATGGATGATGCCGTCCATCCGGATTCCCGCCTTATTCTTCTACGTAGTCATCTTTTCTGGCACGCTCGATTTCCTTTCTGGAAACCTGCCCTGGCAGCTCGTCGATTTGGGAAATCGGCAGGGATTCAACCTCTTCATCCATGCCCACTTCCTCGGGGTCGTTATACAGGTCGTCGTAATCGTCGAAATCCCCTTCGAAATCGGAGGGCGTCTCTGATGTACCGTACTGGGCGACGATTTCGAACGTGTCCTCATAATCATGGATATCGTCCTTGTCGTCACGGCCGGAGAAGGAATTGTCCACGGCCGGGAGGATGACCTGCTCCTCTACAGGGCGGTCTGTAGGGACGGCCTTCGCATCGGTATGCTCGATGCAGAACAGCGTATACGGTACTGCTTCCAGGCGCTCATACGGAATGTCTACCCCGCAAGTTGCGCAAACCCCGTACGTACCGGCAGCCATCGCCTCCAATGCGGCATCCACCTTCGCCAGTTCATCATCATTATGAGCCTTCAACGCCATATCCTTTTCCCGCTCGAATAGCTCCGTCGCTAAATCTGCAGGATGATTATCGATGGTCGACAGTTCATCCACTGAATCACGCAGACTGCCCTTGTCCAGGAACTCGTCGTCCATCCCCTCCGCTGACTTCTTCTGTTCGATTAGCATATTCTTCAGGTTCGACATTTGCTTTTCTGTAAGAATGGCCATCACGTCCTTTCTTTTCATTCATAGTATGGGCGGATCGGCATGAAGTTATAAACTACGCCGGCCATATTTCCGGTAGGCGCCGCGCCAGCAGATATTCTGCGATTTCACGGTTCATCCACTACCCTTCCATATTTGCCCCCGCCACCATGGTTAATGGCTATTTCCCCTTTTCTCGCCTTATCAATCAAGAGGGCCAATTTTTCAGGAACGACTTGTGCAATCTGCTCCTGCGTCGCCCTGTGCAGGATGGCCATCTCCGTGCCGAAAGCCTGCAGCAGGCGCTCGAATGTCTTCGGGCCGAGGCCGGGGATGAAATCAAGGGGCACCTGATGGATGTACGGAGGCCGCTCGACAACAGGCAGCCCCTCCTCCGACAGTTCCTGGATGCGGGTGGACACACCCTTGATGAAGGCGCCTCCCCCACAATGCGGACATACCGCCTCCTCCGCCATCTGCCATCCGCAACTGGCACACACCGTCTGGTAATACTTCCCTAGAAGCGGATTCAATCCGTAATTGGCGAGAATCCTGCGTCCCTCTTCTCCTCGAAGCGCCTTTTTGAGTTCCACGAAGCTGGGCCGCTCCAGCAGCAGCTTCTGATATTCGCGCGCCATCTTGCCGAGGGAATGGGCGTCCGAATTCGTCAGGAATGGATACCGCTGGATTTCTGCGATTCCTTCCACCATCCGTGTATCGGAACTCAGCCCGAGCTCGACGGCATCGATGCCGTCCGCATCGAACACCTCGCTCAGACTCAATCTGACCCCTTTGCCGTATAGGCTTTTGAATGGTGTGAATACATGTGCCGGCACAAACAGTCCGCCCAGCTCATGCACCTTTTTCTGCAGCGCCCTGCCTTCAACGTAAATCCGCTGGGAGCTGAGGGTGATATTTTTGACATGATGGCTCATCCATTCGGAAAATACCTTCATTTTCCCTAGCGTCGGGAAATAGGCGAGGACATGAATCGGCCCTTGGCAATGCCGGTCGTACAGTTCGATTTCAGAGCCCGGTATGAGCGTCGTCCCTCCGAAATGGAGCCCGCCATCCGTCAGTTCCTCCATTTCCCCTCTCTTCACCAGCTCCTCCAGCTCCAGCAGCACTTCCGGTGAATGGCAGTCGATGATTCCGATCATATCAAGCCCCTTGCGACTGCCCGCCGTCTGCAGGATGTTGGCCAGTGTCAGCGTACGGCTGCCTGTAATCTTCACGGGCCTTCCCGTGGCGGTCCGGCCGATATGAATATGTAGATCTGCATAAAACGCCTTCATTTCCTGTGGCCTCCCCTTAGCTTTGAATTCGCCGCTGATTCTATACATACCCACTTTTCATAACTGCATGCCCCTTGATGATAGGGCGGGCATCCATCTTCCTCCTTCTTATGCGCACCATTGATTCCGAACCGGTATTCTGCTGACCTAGGACGGTGCATTTCGGTCAAAGGAGCCACTTTCCCACAAGGCGGGGCATCCCTTCATTGGATTCATTTTTATCGCCTCGAGGATATTTACCTGTGATAAAAAAACTTCCGGGTGCCATATTAAAGACAACCGAACAGGAAGGGAGCATGCTATATGGGCAGAGACGATAAAAAGGGAAGCAGCTTTAATAAGGACACATTGCCGCAGACGCCAAAGAACGAAAAGATTCCCCCAGGTAAAGTCCGGGAAGAATTTTCGAAGGAACTAATCGAAATTGCCAAAGCAGCCAGCCGCTTGAAACATAAAAAATAGGGGGATGATGTGATGGACTTTCAGCGTGCGAAAGAAATCGTCAGTTCCCCTGCGGAATACGAGGTCAGCTATAACGGCGTTTCCATTTGGATTGACAAGCTGCATGATGACCATAAGACGGCCACCGTCCATCTGAGACGCTCGTTGGAGGAGCGCTCGGAAGTGGATATCGCCGAATTGAAGGAAGAATATAAGGTCCACTAAAACAGGAAATCCCACAGGAGTAGTATCCCGTGGGATTTCGTTTTCATACATGGCTGACGGTAGCGGTGCCTCTTTTTTTCTACGCCCAGCAGTCCCCAGGTCCCATCAATCGCCCTGTTAAACATACATAGCCTTTTTGATTTTCATCTAGTGGACAAACGCTGATTTTGGTCCATTCTATTTCCACTTGGCATCATGGATATCAAATGTAAGGATTTCTGGATTCACATAATCTTCCGGATCGGAAATGAACAGGATCTCCGGCCTTTCGTCCTCCGCCAGCAGCTCCAGCTCTTTTCGAAGGTGGCCTTCATAATTTTTTGCAGTCGTCGTGATAGGAGGCGCCCAGTTGTCGTGGTGCGTCGGGACGAACAGCTTCGGCTTCAGCGCCTCCATGTACATCCGCGGGTCGCGCAGGCCATTGAAGTACTGGTTGAAGCCCATGATGGCACCGACCTGGACATCGGTCTGCGGAAGGGATGCCATCACATTGCCTAATGCCGGGGCCTCTTCCTTGATTGGGCCTGCCGAATCGTTCCATGTCAGTACAAAATCCCCCACCTTGAACTGATACATCATCGTACCGCCTTCATCTTCCCCAAGGGCACCCAACAGCTTTCCGAAGTCTCCCTTTGGTGCATCGCTGTTTAGGTCCTTTTTCGGAAAAATGCCATGCGATCCGTCCTCTGCATCCGGCGGCTTGGCGGCCGAATGGAGATGGGACAAGGCTGTAACCTGGACCCCCTCAAGGAAATCCAGCTTGTTCATCTCTCCAGGCCGGGCCCCTTCCCCTACAGCATGGAGGCATGAAACCAGTGCCGCGTCTTCTGCATCTTCCTTCACTATCTTGCAATGCTCCGGCGTACCGACAAGGATGGCACCGGTCTGTTCGATGATGGCTGCCGCATTATCCGAATGGTCATAATGGGCATGGCCGATGAAGATGGCCGCCGGGTCCAGGGCAATCAGCTCCTCGGTGGAAGCCGGTACATAATCCGATTCGTCCCCGCCAGGAATCCAGCTATCCAGGAGGACGACATGTCCGTTGATTGCCGTTGCAAAATTCGATACGCCGATCCAGGAAAGGACCACCTTGTCCGCAGCGACCTCGCCCGTCACCGGATCTACATTGCCCTCGCCGAAGAACTTCTGCCGTGCCTCGACCATCGATGGGCCCTCCCCTTCGACTGCCTGAGGATCCTCCACGCCGATGATGAGCACCAAAAGGAAAGCCGCCAGACTGATGAGAAGCAGGGAGAAGATTGTCTGCTTTTTCACTATAGGAATACCTCCCGGCAAATACATGATTGTTATTCCTACAGTTCCCAAACAGGCCCGGTGCAAAACAGCCATCCCCCAACTTGTTATCGAAACATGCCTTCTTGAAGGAACCGGTATTAACAGTGGAAAAAGAGAAGGCCCCATGAAGGTACCTTCTCTTTTCCCAGCTTCAAGCCTTCCACTGCTGGAGGGCCGCTTTTATTTGGGAATCTTCACAATGGCCGTCGTTTCGAACTCGCCGGTCGGCTGAATGGACACTTCCCCTCCATATTTGCCGACCACTTCCCTTACAATGAACAATCCCTGCCCCCTTACTCTTCCTTCTTCCGCCTTCTTAGTGGTGAATCCTTTCTGGAAGATGCGCTCGCCATCCCGGATGGCCGGTCCTGTATTGACGATTTTGAATACATACCCCTCGTCATCCACCCCGCAGCCTATTTCAATCCGGCGCCTGCCCTCAGGGAGCTCATTGGCCGCATCGATGGCGTTATCGATCAGATTGGACAAAATCTTAATCAGATCCGTGCTCTTTATGGCTTCAAATGAATCATCAGCTACTGAAATCTCCATATCGATGTTATGATTCTGGGCGGCAATCTTCTTCGTTTCGAGCAGGATGAGGAGTCCCGGATGGTCTATGCCCAGCTTGATCACTTCAATCGACTGGATGTCCTTTACAAGGGAATTCAGATATTGCTGCGCCTGCTCCAACGCCCCTATTTGAAGAAGTCCATGCACCACCTGAATGTGGTTCGTGAAATCATGGCGTAGCGAGGAGACAGAAGCAATCAGATTCTTGATTTCCGCCTGGTAGGTATCCTCCGTATAGACTACCTCCTTCTGCACTTCCCGTTGGTACCATCTTTGCATGAACAGGAAGGAGACGAGCACTACTATGATAAACACTCCATTGAAGATGAAAAGGGATATGTTATTCTGCAGGGCCTGCCCCTTGATATCATTCAGCGTCTCTACGCTGATGTCGATGCCAAGATAGCTGATGACCTCTCCCCTGTCATTCTTGATCGGCGTCCCCACCGTCAAATAATTTCCATATTTCTCATCATTGATGATGTCCGTAATGAAGTCCCTCTCCTCGTAGTAGGCGACATTGACCTGCTCCTCCGGCACGGTGCATGCCTCGCCTATCGGAAAATCGCCCTCGGGCGCACTCTCTTGCCGGGGATGCCCTACAATCAAGGTCGTCGATACGACCGGATTGTCCACCTTAAGCGTATAGACATAGAGGGCCCCCAGCTTCTCCCTCGCATCATTTAAATAGCTTCTTATATTCCAATAATATATATTCCGCGCCGGCTTCTCTAAAAAACGCTCATATACGCCCATATCCATCTCCGAGGCAATGGACCTGGCTGCCTGCAATGTCTGATTCGCAACCGACTCCTCGACCGTCTTTAAAATCTTCATATAAGAAGCATAGATATTCAGTGTAGTAAAAAACAGAAACAAAGTCGCAGATAGCGTCAATATGAGCCTGATTTTAAATTTCTTCATGATGTGTACTTCCTTCTCTTTTAAACTGAGACATCCTTATAGAATAAGTGCCCCTGCCGAATGATGATTTTTAAAATGCCGCTACATTTGTTATATCGTACTTTCAGCGGATTTTTTCATCACCGGACCTGCTTCCTTTTCAGATAAGCCGCTATAAGACGCTCAATCCGCAAAATTCTATTAATCCTATTAAAATACTAGCATAATAAATCTACATCATTCTCCACGGATAGTACACCTATTATCATCATTCATAGAAATCTAATAAAAATATCATAATTTCACTCTCGGAAGGAAGAGAAAAGCCGGGCAGTCAGCGTTTCTCTCTCTGAAGCCTAATCATCTGCCACTCCCGGCCGAAAGAACATCTTGCTGAAGATGGATTTTATGTAAAGAGCCGTCCGACAGATGTTGCTCATCGGACAGCTCATTCGCTTTGAAGGTGATTCTTTCACCTTATCACTTCTATAAAATGCTTCAGGATTCGGGCGGTCAATCCCCAGATCGTATACTTTCCGTAGTCGAAGAACCATTCCTCCATGGAGCGGGCCCTCCATTGATACTGCGTGCCGTTCATGATTTTTTCGAAAGGGAAGTCCGAGGCGGGCACCGGTTCGACGGACACCAGATGCATGTACGGGTCATATTCCAGCAGCCACTTGACCGGGACCGTGAACACCTCCTCCACTTCCTCCTTGTTGAAGGATTGGATGATCTGCCTGCGGTCGATTGCCGCAACAAACGGGTAGACGACGAATGTCGGGGAAGCGACATACGGACTCAGGCTTCCTATGACTTCCACCGTCTTCGGGTCAACCCCCAATTCTTCGTACGTTTCACGCAGGGCCGCCGCCAGGGGGGAGGGATCCGTAACATCGATCCGCCCGCCTGGAAAGCTGATATCACCAGGCTGCTTCCTCATTTTATAGGAGCGCACCTCAAACAGCACATGCCACTCTCCATCCACCTGTACCAACGGAATCAAAACGGCCGACCGGAACGCCTTCTCCTCTCCGATGAAAAGGGATTGGTTCTCCTCAAGCTGGCCCTTCATTTTATCTAGGAACATGAACTTCCGCTCCTTTACTCTTTTCTCTTTTTATTATCGTACCATGATTGAAGCGATAAAGCCTATGAGCATGCCCATTCATGGAGATGGAATCCAGCTGCCGGCCATGCTCTCCGCATTCTGTCTATACCCCTCCCAGAGCAATAAAAATACGCCTGTTTTATCAACTTTTTTGCCGCATCCAGCAGCAAGTTGACAAAAACAGGCGTACCCTTCCATTCCCCGATAGGCGATTAGGTTAATTCAGCTGAAAGAAAACCACGAGTGCATAGCCCAAAACCGATAGCAGGACAGAGCCGACCAAGCCTGCCGCAAACGCCTTCTTCCCAAGTTTCCCAAAGGTCCTTATCTCAATGCCCAGCCCAAGCCCGGCCATCGCCATTGCGATCAGCAGATAGGCAATGTCCACAATATAGCCGGCTACCGTGTCAGGGATGATGCCCAGTGTATTCACTCCGCTCATGGCAAGAAAACCGAAAATGAACCAGGGGATGATCGACCATGATAGCTTCTGCCCGCCTTTTCCGCTGCCTTGCCGCTGGACGAGCCAGCCGATGACAAGCGCCACGGGCACCAGCAGGGCTACGCGTGTCAGCTTGACGATGACCGCCAGTTCCACGGCCGAGTCCCCTCCGACTGCCGCGGCGGCGATTACATGCGCGATTTCATGCAATGTTCCGCCGGCGAATACGCCATATCCTTCTTCGGATAGCTGCAGGACAGAATAGAAAGCGGTATAAAGCAGCGTGAAGATGGTGCCCAATACCGCAACCGTGGCGGCTCCCACTGCCGTTTCATCCTCCTTCGCCTTGATCAACGGGGCGATGGCAACGACTGCGGCGGCCCCGCAGATGGCCGTGCCGCATGCCGTTAGGATGCCGAGCCTTTTTTCCACACCGAACAGGCGCGTCAGTCCATATACAGCAAACAGGGCAAACACCAGATTGATGACGGCGACCACAAACACGCTCGCACCGGCATGATAGATATCCAGTAGATTCAGTCTCATGCCCAACAGGATGATGCCTACCCTCAGCAGCTTCTTACTTGAAAAGGACACTCCCGGCGAAAGGTCCTCCCGCAGGCCGAACAGCGCCCTCCATATCATGCCGAGCATGATGGCGATGACCAGCTGCCCCATGATGGTCAGGAAGGGGAACCCTGATAAAAACTTTGCCATGATGGCGATGAGCAGTGTAATGCCCAACCCCTTTATAAAAGCAGCTATGCGCTGTTTTTTCACCTGTCCTTCTACCGCACTCATATATGACACTTCCTTCTTTTTTCCTAGTGCTTCTACTTTATAAAAGCTGCATCCATCAGTAAAATATATATAAATGATTGCTATTATTAATATTGTTAATAATAGGAGGGATTTTTTGTACTACGA
>JAZUQF010000306.1:0-2391 GCA_045605545.1 Lysinibacillus sp. | reverse complement strand
CTCCTAAGCAAGACAACCCCCACACCCAACTTCTTGCCTCACAGAACGACATGGCTACGATCCGACTTCCAGCTGGTCGCGATAAAATAATAGTGAATCTTCAAAATTAGCGATGAATAGCTCAACCTGTCGTATTTTCATGGTCCTGCCTCCTTTTTTCCATCATAGCAACCTATCAAAGAAGGAAACATACGGCGCAGGGCTGAAATTTTCAAGCGCCTGTTTGACGCATAAAAAAAATCATTACGGGCATATCCCGCAAGGATTTTTCTACGTCCATATTGTTTTCTTCAACTTCTTGAACTGGACCAGCATCGCCAGGCGCCATGGAATAATCATGGACCATGCGAGGATGAAGAACATGCCGCCGAGCTCTCCTACATCGAGGGTACTTGAAAAGATGAGCTTTAAGATAATCCGTAAAACAAGCAGTCCGATTAAAATAAAAACAAATGCCTTCGAACGTTTTAAGTAAATCTCTTCCTCCCGCACCTCGAACTTCGAAGTGGCAATCAGCACCGTCGAAAAGAGGACGCCGAGTGCCGCCGCCTCTAGAATCTGGATGGGTGCCACACGGAATTCCTCAAAGATGAACATGAGCGCCCCCGTCGACATGGCAATCGGCGGGATGATGATCTTCTTCTCATTGACCGGCTTTTTCTGCGAACGCAGACGGACGAACATCACAAAAACAGCCATGAACACCGCTCCGACGCTGGTAATGAGTAGTAAATATTGAGAAGGTATTGCCCCAAACACACGAATCCCTCCTCTTGTTGCTTGACCTTCTTATGCTTTCATCGATTCCTTCAAATTGTCGATGACCGCTTTTAGTTGCTGTGGTGTAAACGGCTTTGTGATAAAGTCCTTTGCACCGTGTTCAATCGCCTCTATCACCAAACGCTGATGGCCGAGCGCTGTAATCATGATGATTTTCGCGTCCGGAAATTCAGAAATGATGCGCTTTACCGCCTCTATCCCCGACATGATCGGCATGGTAATATCCATTGTGACGAGGTCCGGCTGCAGCGTGCGGTACTGTTCGACCGCCTCTCTGCCGTTCGCCGCCTCCCCCACAACATCAAAGCCCCATTCCTTCAGCATGTTGCCGATTGTCGTGCGCATGAACATCGCATCGTCTACGATAAGTACTGTCGGCATAATAGTCTCCTTCTTTGTTAGAAAACGAATTGCAAGCTGTATCTGCTATATTTTATCAAATTAGAACCCAGTAAATCCACCGAAAATTGGTGAAAGAATAGTGATGATGTAATTCATTCCATCGAAGAATAACAGAAGGCCTACTGCAATCATGATCCAGCCGCCTACCTTGACGATTTTCTGGCTGTGTCGGCGAATCCAGCCCAAACGTGAAATGAAGAAGCTCAATATGAAAAACGGAATCGCGAATCCGAAGAAATAGGCCAGCATATACCACATGCCTGCCTCGGGATTCGCTCCTGCCAAAGCAATGATGGACATTAAAATAGGACCTGTACACGGTGTCCATCCCGCCGCAAAGGCAAGCCCGATCAGCACCGAGCCGATATAGCCGCTCGGGCGGCTTTTAAATTGGAATTTCCGATCCTTCATCAAAAAGTCAATTTGCAGCAGGCCGACAATCATCAGCCCGAAGACCACGATTAAAATCGCTCCCACCTGTCGCAACAGATCCTTGTATTGAATGAAGAACTCATTCGCCAATGAGGCGCCGAACCCGATGGCAATGAAGATGATGGAGAATCCAATCAAGAAGAACAGTGTATGTAAAATCGCCCGCTTCTGCAACATCCCTTTTTCCGTTTTCAGCTCGTCCAGCGTCATCCCTGTGATATACGATAAAAACGCGGGATACAGCGGCAAAGTACACGGCGAGATAAAGCTTAGAAACCCTGCACCGAGTGCCAAAAAAACATTAATATCTGTTGCCATGATTTTTTTCGTTCCTTTCTATGTACTGCTATCATAATACCAAATTTTTGCTGAAAAAGCGCTTGTATGAACTGTGAAACTTTCATGGCGGGTAGATTCGAAAAAGGGGTAGAGTGAATGCTTCGACATGTATATATAGATAATAAAGTTATTTAACTTTAAGTTGAAAAGATAATAGCCTTGCTACAAATAGGTTGTAGTAAGGCTTGTTAAAGGTGTTTTAAATTCAATTCATCTGCTTACATCATCCTTGAAAGATTAATATTAAAGTTGTTTACTTCTTTTTTAACCAACACACTTGTTAGTTAAAGAGGTCAAGCATGACTAATCCCAAACAGTATTACAATTAAAATAAAAATGGCAAGGATTGAAAGTGTTAAAATTTTAAATACGCCTTTACCTACAATTGCACAGATAAACCCAATTCGCATTGCGATATAAACCATACGAATGTCATAT
>JAZUQF010000305.1:0-30004 GCA_045605545.1 Lysinibacillus sp. | reverse complement strand
TGAAAAAGGGGTGTGTTGTGGATGAAGAAGATGGCTGCAATTGCAGGTCTTTTATGTGGGATGAGTATTGCATTTTCCGCATCAGCCGACGAGCTTGATGGCACGGCGACGAACGAAAGCGGGCTCAGCAGCATGCATGGTGTGAATGGCGAATTCGAGGAATATAACGAAGAAAATGTGGAAATCCCTCCTTCAATCAAGGCAAGCCAAACGGTGCAGGCCGTTCGTCTTAGCCCAAGCGAGATTCGGAAACTCTACAGGCAGAAGTCCTACCGAGGGGCAACCTCAATGGATGGCGGCCTTTACTTGCGCATCGGCCATTTTTCGGTTTATCTGATACATAAAGAGTAGGCAGGACGGAGCGAATCCATCCTGCCTTTTCATGTCGTGCGGCGAAACCTGACAGCCGGCCGAATCAGGGCTGTATCTCAATGACCCCCGATATCTCCGTTCCCTGCAGTGCCTGTGTGGCAAGCCGGTCCGCTTCGCTGTTTTCCTTCCTTGGTACAAGTTCATACTCGGCCTTGAGTCCTAGAGCCCGAAGCTTGTCTTCTATTTTATCAGCCCATTCCGCCAGATTTTTCTCATATGCTGGCCATTCCCCGTTCAGCTGATTGATGACGACTTGGGAATCCCCCACTATACGGATCGTCTGATGGTGGACATCCATCAGATCCAGCTCCACGAGTGCAAGATGAAGTGCCGCGTATTCTGCCTCGTTATTGGAATCCAGCCCCGACACGTAGGCATTGCGGCGCAGCCGCTGCTTCTTCCCGTCTTTTTCGTAATAGATGGCTACACCAAGACCCGAAGCCTTCGTCTGGATGTCGAATCCCCCGTCGAAGTAGAGGGTAATGTTATGGGGCTCCGTCTCCAGTTCCTTCAAGTATTTCTTCAGCTCCTTGATCATCCAGGTGCTGTCGTATTCATCGATGATTTCCAATTTCTTGACGCGTCCGGTGCGCTCGACATCTTCGGCGATCATGAGCGCCTCTGCAGGTGACATCGCCTCGGAGCGGAAAGTTGCGATTGCTCCCTTCGGCGATTTATACGTCCATTCGAGAATCAATTTCATAGGCTGTGCACACCTCCCGTAGATTTCCTTTATTATAGCAAAAAAGCCATCTTTCATACGCGGAGGGCACGCAGGAACATTGATCGGCGCCTAAGTGAAGCTGCAGGAGCCACTTGAATGAAAATCAACGGCAATAAAAAAGAGCACCCTGGGACGAATTTTTTCGTTCCTGGATGCTCTCCGGGGAATCGACAATGTCCTTGTCCGGCTCCCTAGAAAGTCTCTGCTCTTATTTTGCCGCGCACTTCACGATTTCCACTAGATAGTCCGCTAGCTTTTCCAGTTCTTTAATCGGCATACGCTCGTTCGTCGTATGGATTTCCTCATATCCGACCGCCAGATTGACTGTAGGGATGCCGAAGCCTGCAATGACATTTGCGTCGCTTCCTCCTCCTGAAATGCCCAGCACAGGCTCACGACCTACTGCACGGGCCGCCTCCATTGCCACCTGGACGACCTTATCTGATTCCGTCGCGCGGAAACCTGGATACATGATTTTCACATCCACCTCGGCACGGCCGCCAAGCTGTTCGGCCACTGTTTCGAATGTCTCCTTCATGTGCTTCGTCTGCGCATTCAGCTTGCCCTCATCAATGGAGCGGGCCTCCGCTAAAATATTGACCTCATCACACACGATATTCGTCGCCTGACCGCCCTCGAAGCGTCCGATATTGGCTGTCGTTTCCTCATCGAGACGTCCCAGCTTCATCTTGCTGATCGCCTTGGCTGCAAGTGTAATGGCCGAGATGCCCTTTTCAGGTGCCACCCCTGCATGGGCTGTTTTCCCGATGATTTTCGCCTCGATACGTGCCTGGAACGGCGCCGCCGTCACAATGCCGCCTACGTCACCATTGCTGTCCACCGCGAAGCCGTACTTCGCGATGATCATGGAAGGATCCAATTCCTTCGCACCCACAAGGCCGCTTTCCTCTCCAGCGGTAATGATGAATTGGATGGTACCGTGTTCAATGTCCTGCTCCTTCAAACGGCGGGCCATTTCAAACAGGGCAGCCATCCCCGCCTTATCATCCGCACCTAAAATCGTCGTACCATCTGAATAGATGTAGCCGTCTTCACGGATTTCAGGCTTGATTCCCTTGCCCGGAACGACTGTATCCATATGGACCGTGAAATAAATCGGCTCCACATCGAGCGTGCCCTTCAATGTCGCAATGATGTTCCCTGCCCCGTGGCCATTACGTGTATGGGCATCGTCCTGTATAACTTCAAAACCCATTGCCTCCAGCTTCTCCACCAGAATTGGTGCAATGATTTCCTCATGCTTCGTTTCGGAGTCGATTTGCACAAGCTCCAAAAATTCTTCCACTAATCGAGTAGTCATCATTTACTCCCCTTTTCTTTTATCAGATACGGTACTATTTTACTCCTGTCCCATCATGAAAACAATCAATCCCTGCGCCTGCAAGCAATTGTGCCTTTTGGACAGCCAATTGCTTCTTCTTTTCCTCTGCCAGCATCATTTTATTTTTCAGTTCATTCAATGTATTGGCCACATCATCCAACACACGTCGGATTTGATTCTTTGATGTGGCAATTTTGGAATGGATGGACCATGCCGAAAAAATATCATCGAAGAAGTAGTCTGCGAATTTGACGAATCCATCCGTCTCAATTTGAAGGGTATCATGCCTCATTTCCTGTACATCGAGCAGTTCATTGTGGAACCGTTGCAACGCTCTCTGGGCGCTATGTATATAGTTGTTCGATTTATCCAGCTCCTGGTGCTTCATGGCGGTGACAATTACCCCTCCTCCAAGGAATGTATCCCATGTAGAATAGCTGTTTGCCGTATCCAGCGCGCTCACCGCCTCCACCAGCTTCTTCTGCGCCTCCTTCCCCGCCTGCAATGCCTCGGTGATTTCGACGATCAACTGCTGCATAAGGAATTCCTGCTCCACTAGCCCATTCAGCCTTTCAGCCAGCTGCGGTTCATTCTCCATATAATAAAGCTGGATTTTATTTTCCATGCTTTTTATCTGCTCCATTAGATATGTTTCACTAATGCTGTTCATTTTGCTGTCCAGTTCACTAGCCTCATCGTTTAAATCCTTGAAGATAAGCCGGGATTCATTCAGCTTCATCTCCATTGCCGCCAGCTGGCCGTACCCCTCCTCCAACAGCTCGTCTTGCCTTCCCGTCCATGTACGGAATAGATTGACGAAGGAGAAGTTTTCAAGCTTGTTCAACCGCTTGCGCTCCGCTTTTAAATCATGTTCATATTTCTCTATGTCAATTTCGGCACGACGAATCTGGCCATCCAGCAGTTCTCTTTGCTTCTTCAGCTTTTCAAGTGCCTTGAGCTGCCTTTTGCCATCCTGAAGCTTATCCTGCATTTCTGTTAACTTCATGTTTTTCACTCCTTTCCTCCATTGTACTGGGTATTACTGTAAAAATAAATCCCTCTCCAAAGTGATTCCAATAAGACGCTTCCATTTCCCCTCGTAAAAATGGCAACGCAATGATAAAATTCGCAAGAACAGCTATAAGTGACTCTGGCCTTTCTATACCTCGACCACTAGCCCAACAACGTCCATCTAGACTTCCGCACAAACTAAAAGTCGCCCTCCATGAAAGAGGGCGACTCATTATATCTACTATTACAACGGAATGTTGCCGTGCTTTTTATATGGACGGTCTTCGTGTTTCGTTGAAAGCATATCCAGCGCCTGGATCAGCTTGATGCGTGTTTCGCGTGGATCGATGACATCGTCCACCATACCGCGGGATGCGGCAACGTATGGATTTGCAAACTTCTCTTTGTATTCTTCAATCTTCTGTGCACGCGTCACTTCCGGATTAGCCGATTTGGCGATTTCGCCCGCATGGATGATGTTTGCCGCACCAGCAGCACCCATTACCGCGATTTCCGCGTTCGGCCAAGCGAATACAAGGTCGGCACCGATTGATTTCGAGTTCAACGCTACATACGCGCCGCCGTATGCTTTACGCAGGATGACAGTGATTTTTGGCACTGTTGCTTCCGAGTAGGCATAAAGGATTTTCGCACCGTGACGGATGATGCCGCCGTGCTCTTGTTTAACGCCTGGGAAGAAGCCTGATACGTCTTCAAATGTGATGACCGGTACGTTGAATGCATCACATGTACGGACGAAGCGTGCTAATTTATCAGATGAATCGATATCAAGTCCGCCTGCAAGGAATTTCGGCTGGTTACATACAAGGCCTACCGATTCCCCGGCAATGCGTGCAAATCCGACTACGATATTTTTCGCAAATTCTTTTTGCACTTCCATGAATGAGCCTTCGTCTACTACAAGTTCTACTACTTTACGAACATCGTAGGATTTCGTCTGGTCAATCGGCACAACATCCACAAGCTCCGAGCGATACTCGTCTCCGGCAGTATACTCTGCCTTCGGTGCTTTTTCTTTGTTATTCTGCGGTAAATAAGATAATAAATCCTGAATCTGCTTAATGGCCTCTTCTTCATTTGCCGCGCGGAAGTGGGCGTTACCAGATACAGCATTGTGCACCTTCGAACCGCCAAGGCCTTCAGAAGAAATCTACTCGCCTGTTACCGTTTCGATTACTTCCGGGCCAGTGATGAACATTTGTGATGTTTTATCCACCATCAGGATAAAGTCAGTGATGGCCGGAGAGTAAACAGCTCCTCCCGCACATGGTCCCATAATGACGGAGATTTGCGGGATTACACCAGAATAGATGGAGTTGCGGTAGAAAATGTGGCCGTAGCCATCTAATGAAAGTACGCCCTCTTGAATACGCGCACCGCCTGAATCATTGATGCCGATGAATGGTGTGCCGTTTTTCGCCGCCAAATCCATTACTGTCGCGATTTTTTTCGCATGCATTTCTCCAAGTGCCCCACCGAATACTGTGAAGTCCTGTGCAAACAAGTAGACATTACGACCATTGATTTTACCGAAGCCCGTCACTACTCCATCACCAGGACCCTCTAATTTGTCCATGCCGAAGTCAACTGTACGGTGTGTAATGAATGGATTGATTTCTACAAAAGTGCCTTCATCAAGAAGCATATCAATACGCTCGCGGGCAGTCATCTTCCCTTTTTCATGCTGCTTTTCAATACGTGCGTCGCCGCCGCCTCGTTCAATGATTCCTTTACGGTCATACAGTTCGTTGATTTTGTCAAACATGTCTAGAGTAATCGTCATCATTTCTGTTCCCCTTTTCCACTTTTATCACATAGCTCGTATAGTACGCCAAAAGAATCTTTCGGATGCAGGAATGCTACCTCAGCGCCTCCCGCTCCCGGGCCAGGCTCTTCTGAAAGAAGGCGGACGCCTTTTTCCTTTAGCTCAGCCATACGTTCGCGGATTCCCGTTACACCGAATGCAACATGATGGATTCCTTCACCGCGCTTTTCTAAAAAACCGTGAATGGCACTTTTTTCACTCATCGGCTCCAGAAGCTCGATTTTCACGTTGCCTGCATCGATGAATGCCACTTTTACCTGCTGAGACTCTACTTCTTCCACCTTTAACAGCTTCAGCCCGAGCGTCTCCGTGTAATATGTAATACGTTCATCAAGATTTTTTACTGCGATTCCAATGTGGTCTACTTTTTCCATTATAAAAACTCCTCTTACAAGTGGCATCAGCCACCTAGACTTAACGATATCACTTGAGAATTTTTAGAAATTTGATACACTATTTAAAGATATAAAGAAGGAGCGAGTTTAATGAGCAATAAGAAATTCCAAAAAATCGTTGTGTATGCAATGGTAATCATCATGCTGATTTCAACAATTGCTATGGGTGTAGCGATGATCGGATAAGGTGGATGCAAAGAGCATCCATCTTTTTTCATTTCATGCCCTTGAAGGATTGCTTGATTGCCAGGTAGGCATCCATTTCCTCAATAAACTGATACAAGGCCGCCATCGCCAAAAATGTTTGATGGTCATCAGGCAACGGCATCTTCGCAAACTCCACTTTCACATCTTCCAACTTTTCTCTATAATGACTTGCTGTATTCCCTGAATGCACATTTTCACTTAAATCATCCATAAAGACAGAGACTAATTCCGCCTGTTGTACTATAACAGGAAGGGCAGTAATTTTC
Source organism: Lysinibacillus sp. (assembly GCA_045605545.1). GTDB lineage: Bacteria > Bacillota > Bacilli > Bacillales_A > Planococcaceae > Lysinibacillus_B. The sequence continues at coordinate 23,841 of JAZUQF010000305.1, read as the reverse complement.
GGCAGCACCCTCTCGATGATCTCCAGCTGCTTCTCCCTCATATCGAAATAAAGATAGTATAGATTCTCTTTCCGGGTAAGATGATTTTCTACATCGTGGAACGCGAGCGCCTTTGCCCTGTTCAACACATCGACCGCCTCAACAAGTTCCTTCCCGTCCCAAAGCGTGTCGCCTTCCTTTAAATATTTCGCAATTTCAGAAAATATTTTTTTGTAAAGGGCCTCTATTTTTTGGCGGTAATAGTTCAGCTCAGGCTGAATATCCGGCATATACATATTCACCAGCAACCCGACCGTGTAGCCGATTGCCATTAGTGCGAGCTCATTATAGAGAAGCGCCAGCGTGAAGTCTGCTACGGAATAAATATGCATGATGATTACAGCACTTGAAACAAAACCCGCCGAGACTTTGAACGAAACAATGGTCGGGATAAATAATAAAATCATCAACCCAAGGATAACCGGGTGATATCCAAATATTTCGAAAAATAGGTATGCAAGAATAATGCCGATGATGCTTGCCACGACACGGGTATATACGGCATGGACAGACTTCTTTTTCGTTGGCTGTACACAAAGAACCGTCAATATCCCGGCCGCACTGAAGAACTGCAAATCAAAATACTGGGCGATTGCTATCGCGATGGAAGCACCGAGGGCCGTTTTTAATGTGCGATAGCCGATAGAGAATTTTTTCATCGACCGCTCCCCCTTAAGCTATTGGTGAGGGCCCTGCTCACAGCAGGACCCACAGCAATGAGCAATTATACTTCTTCGCAGTATTCTTCGAAATAGCCTTGTAGATTTGTTACAACGCTGACAGGGTCATGGCCTTCAATTTCATAACGGCCGACTTCAGCAACTACCTGTCCATCCTTCAATAGAACGAATGACGGAGAGGACGGCAGGTGGTCCTCACCAAAATGATAGCGGGCAGCCGCTGTCGCTTCTTTATCTTGTCCTGCAAAAACAGTCACCAAATGGTCTGGACGTTTGTCGTAATGAACACATGATGCTGCCGCTGGACGGGCAATGCCCCCCGCACATCCGCATACCGAGTTCACCATCACAAGCGTCGTTCCAGGACGGCTAAACGCCTCCTCCACGTCTTCTGGTGTACGTAATTGTTGGTAGCCCGCCGCTTCCATTTCAGCACGAGCTGTTGTTGTAATCTGTTGCATGAATAAATCGTAGTCCATATTCATCGATATATCGCTCCTTTCACAATACCATTTTATCATAGCAAGTTCATCCAGGTGTTGCAAAGGACTTCCATTACAGAATCGATTGATTAATAGCGGATTATTCCTGATTTTCTCCGAATAATTGATTCACGCCTTGTGTGACAGTGAGCCGGCCGTTTAGAATGGCATTTTCCAAATCCCGCACTTGGACTTTACGTGAAGGATTTTGGTAAAACGAATCGATCAAATGGTCGGTAATCATCGAATGGAACCAGTCACGCGTTTGCGCATGACGGCGCACCGTCCAATAGTTCGATTTTTTGATTGTTTGTTCGAATTCTTCGAGCATCTCCCACACTTCTTGAAGACCCGTCTTTTCCATCGAGGAGGCAGCAAGCGATGTGCTGACCCAGCCTGGAGTGGACGGCTGCAGGAAATGCAGTATTTGCTTATATTCCTGGACGGTCTTGCGTGCAGGGCGGATATTATCACCGTCTGCCTTGTGGACTAAAATGGCGTCCGCCAATTCCATGATGCCTTTTTTCATCCCTTGCAGCTCATCTCCTGCACCTGTCAACACAAGCAGCAGGAAGAAGTCGACCATGCCACGTACATATGTCTCACTTTGGCCGACGCCGACCGTTTCAATCAGAATGACATCATAGCCTGCCGCCTCGCAAAGGAGCATCGTCTCACGCGTCTTCTTATGGACGCCGCCCAGCGTGCCTGCTGAAGGGGATGGGCGGACGAATGCGTTTTCCTGACGTACAAGCTCTTCCATACGTGTTTTGTCACCCAAAATACTTCCACCAGATAAAGAGGAACTTGGATCAATGGCGAGTACCGCCACCTTTTTGCCCATCTGGCACAACATTGTGCCGAATGCCTCGATGAAAGAAGACTTCCCTGCACCCGGGACGCCCGTGATGCCTATGCGGATACTGTTCCCTGTGTAAGGGAGCAGCTCCTGCAGTAAGTTCTGTGCCTGCTCCTTATGCTCATGATTCGAGCTTTCGACAAGCGTAATTGCCTTGGACAGCGAAGTACGTGCACCTGCACGCACTTCACTTGCCAGGGCAGGGATATCAAGCTGCTCTTGCTTTTTCTTACGGAATCGCTTTGGTGCCGACTGACCCATACCATCATGACCACCTTTCACGCCTTCCATTACGATTAAGCCTTTATCTTCCATCCCTTTAAAGTATTCCATTAGTTGGCCACTTCCTCGTAGCCCAACTGTTTGTAGATTTCCTCAATCAATTTCTGAGCCGCTACCGGAATGACCGTACCTGGGCCGAAGATTGCCTTTGCTCCTGCTTCGTATAGGAAGTCATAGTCTTGCGCCGGGATTACACCACCACAGATGACGATGATATCTTCACGGCCTAATTTTTTCAGTTCAGCAATCAGTTCTGGTACCAATGTTTTGTGGCCTGCTGCCAGTGAAGATACCCCAACACAGTGTACGTCGTTTTCCACTGCCATTTGGGCTGTTTCAGCCGGTGTCATGAACAATGGCGAAATATCGACGTCAAAGCCGAGGTCAGCGTAGGCTGTTGCTACAACTTTCGCCCCGCGGTCGTGGCCATCCTGCCCCATTTTGGCAACCAGGATACGAGGACGGCGCCCTTCATTTTCCAAGAATTCTTCCGTCATTTGTTTTACTTCCGCAATCTGCTCATCATCCGCAAAGTTTGTAGAGTAGACACCGGAGATTGAACGAATTACTGCCTTATGACGACCTGATACTTTTTCAATCGCATCAGAAATCTCACCTAGAGATGCGCGGGCACGTGCAGCATCGACCGCTATGGCAAGTAAGTTTTCAGAACCATCTTCCGCTGCTTTCGTCAAGCGGGCCAAGTGCTTTTGAACCTCTTCCTCATTGCGCTCGGCCTTCATTTTTTCCAGGCGCTCGATTTGCTTCTGGCGTACGACTGTGTTGTCGATGTCCAGAATGTCGATTGGCTCTTCTTCTGCCAAACGGTATCGGTTTACGCCGACAATCGTTTCCGCCTTTGAATCGATTTTCGCCTGGCGTTTTGCCGCCGCTTCTTCGACCTTCATTTTTGGCAAGCCTGTATCAATCGCTTTTGCCATACCACCCAGCTCCTCGATTTCCTCAATTAATTCCCAAGCTTTATCTTGCAGCTCTTCTGTTAATTTTTCCACGTAGTAGGAGCCACCCCATGGATCGATGACTTTCGTCATGCCTGTTTCCTCTTGCAGGAACAGCTGTGTATTACGTGCAATACGTGCCGAGAAGTCAGTCGGCAGTGCGATTGCTTCGTCTAAAGCGTTTGTATGAAGTGATTGTGTATGCCCCATTGCAGCAGCATTCGCCTCAATCAATGTACGAGTGACATTGTTAAATGGATCCTGCTCCGTCAATGACCACCCTGATGTTTGCGAGTGTGTACGCAACGCCAGCGATTTACTGTTCTTCGGATCGAATGTCGACATCATTTGTGCCCAGATACGACGGCCTGCACGCATTTTCGCCACTTCCATGTAGTAGTTCATGCCGATTGCCCAGAAGAACGACAACCGCGGTGCAAACTTATCGATGTCGATGCCTGCCTGTAAACCTGTGCGTACATATTCCAGACCATCCGCTAATGTATAGCCTAGCTCGATGTCGTTTGTTGCACCCGCTTCTTGGATATGGTATCCCGAGATGGAAATGGAGTTGAACTTCGGCATGAACTTGGATGTATATTCAAAAATGTCTGCAATGATCTTCATCGACATGGCCGGTGGATAGATATATGTATTCCGTACCATGTACTCTTTTAAAATATCATTTTGGATTGTACCTGCAAGTTTGTCAGGTGCAACCCCCTGCTCTTCCGCTGCGACAATATAGAACGCCAGCACCGGTAATACGGCCCCGTTCATTGTCATCGATACGGACATTTGATCAAGCGGGATGCCGTCGAATAAAATTTTTGCATCCTCCACGGAATCAATGGCAACGCCTGCCTTCCCGACGTCACCTGTTACCCGAGGGTGATCCGAGTCATAGCCGCGGTGTGTCGCCAAGTCGAACGCCACTGATAGACCTTTTTGCCCCATCGCCAAATTACGACGGTAAAATGCATTTGATTCTTCCGCTGTCGAGAACCCAGCATATTGACGTACCGTCCAGGGACGGGCCACATACATCGTCGGATAAGGACCGCGTGTATTCGGCGCAATGCCCGCTACATCTTTCGTATGTTTTACATCTTTGATATCTTCTTCATTGTAGACGGACTTCACTTCAATGCCTTCGTTTGTCAAGAATGTGCCATTTGCTTCTACTTGTTCTGCTTGTAGCACGTCTTCGATTACAACTGATTTAAAGTTTGCGTTCATCGTTGTACCTCCTTCATGCTAGCAGCTACTGTGTTTAATTTTTCAATAATATTTTGGCCGGCAAAGATAAAGCCGTTTAAGCCTTGGGATGTCCAATCTTCCGCTTCTTCCTTGAACTTACCTGCTGCATCCAAAACGATATGAGGCGGTTTGTCGGCAAGAAGTGCAGGGACTAGCGCCTTTGTATCCTCGTCTGTGGCGGCGATGCAGACGTAATCGTAATCCGCCTGTGCCAACCAGGCTTTTGCTGCATCGATTGAATCGAGGGCACCTGACTGCTCCGGAACGATGCCTGCCGTATTAAAGAAGCCTGCTACGAAGTCTGCACGTGGCTTGAAGTTCTTCAATTCACCGTATGTCAGGATGGCGATTTTGGCATTCGCTGATGAAAACTCCTTGCGCAGGTTTTCAAATGGAATGGCCAGACGTTTTACATCTGCAAACTGGGCATTTTCCTCCGTCGGCAGTTTATCTGTCGGATTTGCGTAAATATTCGTACCAATGAGAGAATGCTTACGCGTCTCCACTTCCTTGATGCGCTGTTCATGAACTTCCGCAACCTGCGTTGCCAGTGTATCTGCATAGGCATCGATGCCGCCCGCTTCCTCAATCTCAAGGAACAACGCCCAAGCTGCCTTTACATAATCCGCCGTCAAGGATTCGATGAAATATGAACCGCCGGCCGGATCCAGGACATTCAGCACCTGTGATTCCTCGTTGATGACCAGCAGCACATTTTGTGCAATACGTGTTGATGTAGCGGTAGGTTTAGACAATACATCGTGTGGATGCACCGTAAATACGTCCGCTCCGCCGATTGCACCTGCAAATGCCTCGTTGCCTGCACGTAATAAGTTTACATAGACATCCACCTTCGAGAAGCTGCGTACGGATGTTTCAGCAACAATCGGTACTGCTATCGCCTCTGCTCCTACTCCGGCTGCGAATGCTTTCCATAGTACTTTGAAGGCACGAAGTTTTGCTATTTCTGCAAAGAACTGCGTATCAATCGCGAAGTTCACAAAGAACTTTGCGGCAAACTTTTCATAAGATTCAGCCTCTTTTGCTTGCTTTGATGCAAAGGCAAGGGCAATAGCCAACTCCTGTACAGCATTTGCACCATCATTGTGGTAGACGACTGTATTTGCTACTGACGTACGGACGTTAGGGTAATCCGCCAAATCAATTGCACCCTCGCTTATAATATAGCCTTCTACTTTTTCTTTCTTAGATTCTTCGATGACATTGAACACTTGCAGAAGCGGGTCATTGCCGTCTTTTATTATAAATTTAAACGAATATTCAGTTAAATAATTGGATAATTTTGCAATGGTTTGGCCGTCTAGTGCAAAGGGCAGACGACTGTCGATTGTGATGACCTTATTGCCGCGCGCAAGGCTTTCTTCCAGATTCGCAAAGAATTGCTCTGAGGAATCGCCTGTAATTTGCTGCGCAATCTGCAATCCATTCGTTGCCGATAACGTACGGATTGTCGCCACTTGCTTTTCAAGCTGGTCACCAAGTTTTTCAACCAGCATTTCTTGTGTATAGAGCGGCTCTAATGTTACCCCTTCAATTGTTTTCGTGAACAATGACTCGAAAGGTTTGCCTTTTAAAGCTTGTATCGCTTGATCCTTCCATTGTTCATAACTAGCTGCCTGAAATTCAATTTCTTTCATGTTAGTTGACATGTGGACGCTAATCAGCTTCCCCCCTTACTATATTCTACAAAGTATTTTACATGAGAAAATGCTTTCAATAAAGCCTAAAAATATAAGGAAGCCCATATTTATAGGCTTCCTTCCAGTTGTCAGTAGACTGACGTCGTATTTTTATTCGTATTTTCGAGTATTTCTTTCACTCTTTTTAGAAATTTTCCGCAAATCAGACCATCGAGTATCCGGTGGTCTAAAGATAAACAAAGATTCACCATATCCCTTGCAGCGAACATATTACCACCAACAATTACCGGTTTTTTAACAATACTTTCCACCTGTAGTATAGCAGCTTGTGGATAATTGATGATGCCCATCGATTGGACGGAACCGAATGATCCCGTATTGTTAATTGTGAATGTTCCGCCTGTTATATGCTCTGTACGTAGTTTTCCAGCCCTTGCTAGACTGGAAAGTTCCTGAATTTCCCTTGCAATCCCCTTTATGGACTTTTCATCCGCGTGTTTTATAACAGGCACGAATAATCGGTCATCCGCGGCGACGGCAATTGACATGTTGATGTCTTTCTTCTGGATAATCTTATCGCCTGCCCATGTGGAGTTGATGATTGGGAATTCTTTCAGCGCCTGTGCGACGGCCTTGAGGAAGAAAGCGAAATATGTCAGGCTGTAGCCTTCCTTCGCCTTGAATTCATCCTTGATGCTGTCACGATATGCAACAAGGTCCGTCACATCCACCTCCATCATCATCCAGGCATGCGGGATTTCCTGCACGCTGCGCACCATGTTATTTGCAATCACCCTGCGGATATTCGTTACCGGGATTTCAACATCCCCTTGTACAATGGCTGGCTCTTCTTTCCGTTGCGGCTGCATCGGCATTTCAGGCTGGTCCACCTTTTCCTGCACTGTAGTAGCGGCAATCGCCTCTGCTCCCTGCTCAGGCTGCATCTTGGCAGGCTGTACGCCCGATTCTATGATGGCAAGCACATCCTTACGAGTAATGCGTCCTTCCATTCCCGTTCCTTGGACACTCTCTAAATCAATATCATGCTCTGCGGCAAGCGCCAGGACAGCGGGCGAGTAGCGCGCCTTGCGTTTCGGCTCGCGCAGTTCCCTTTTTGGCTGCGCCTCCTCTTTTTTTGGAAGCGGTTTATGGACCCCAGCATTCATTATCGCGGCACTCACATTCGACTTCTTTGACTCTGGCGCAGCCGGCAGTTCCCCTTCCCCTTCGATTTCAATCGTACAGACCACTGTTCCGACTGGAAGGTTCTCCCCTTCTTCTGCAAGCAGTTCTTTGATGACACCGGTGAAGGAAGATGGTATTTCCGCCTGTACTTTATCCGTATTCACTTCTGCAAGTGGATCGTATTTATTGACTTTGTCCCCGACCTTGACGAGCCATCGCTCGATCGTCCCCTCGGTTACACTTTCTCCAAGCTGGGGCATCGTAATATTTTGTATCATAATGGTTCCCTCCTAAAACGCCGCAAGCTCGCGCATAGCCCGTTCTATTTTTTCTGGGTTGATCATGAAGAACTTTTCCATTGTAGGTGCATACGGCATAGCAGGCACATCCGGACCAGCCAAACGCTGAATCGGTGCATCCAACTCAAAAAGACAATGCTCGGCAATGATGGCCGCCACTTCGCTCATGATGCTGCCCTCCTTGTTATCCTCCGTCACAAGCAACACCTTCCCTGTGCGCGAGGCCGCCTCGATGATTGCTTCCTGGTCGAGTGGATAGACCGTACGCAGATCAAGGACGTGCGCTTCGATTCCATCTGCCGCCAAACGCTCTGCCGCCTGCATCGCAAAATGCACGGCAAGCCCGTACGTAATGACCGTCACGTCATCCCCCTCACGCTTGACATCCGCCTTGCCGATTGGAAGCGTGTAGTCGTCAAGTGGTACTTCGCCTTTTACCAGCCGATACGCACGCTTATGCTCAAAGAACAGGACAGGATCCTCATCACGGATGGCCGCCTTCAACAGGCCCTTTGCGTCATGGGGCGTCGAAGGAATGACAATCTTCAGCCCGGGCGTCCCGGCAAACAATGCCTCGACCGACTGCGAATGGTAAAGGGCGCCGTGGATGCCTCCCCCGAACGGAGCGCGCACCACTAGCGGACAAGACCAGTCGTTATTGGAACGATAGCGGATTTTGGCCGCCTCCGAAACGATTTGGTTCACTGCCGGCATGATGAAATCGGCGAACTGCATTTCTGCAATCGGCCGCATGCCATACATGGCCGCCCCGATGGCGACTCCCGCTATGGCACTTTCAGCCAACGGGGTGTCCAGTACGCGTTGTTCCCCGAACTGGTCGTAAAGACCCGTCGTCGCCTTGAAGACGCCTCCTTTACGTCCAACGTCCTCTCCTAATACAAAGACGCGTTCGTCCCGTTCCATCTCTTCTTTCATCGCTAGATTGATAGCATCAATGTAAGACATTACCGCCATTACTCATCGCTCCCTTCGGCATATACGTACTTGAGGGCATGCTCCGGTGCGGCATATGGCGCAGCCTCGGCATAATCGGTCGCATCATTTACGATGTCTGCTATCTTTTCATTCAACAGCTGTAAATCTTCTTCCGATGCTGTACCTGTTTCCTTCAAGTAATTTTCAAACAAGAGGATTGGATCCTTTGCACGCCCCTCCTCGATATCCTCCGCCGTCCGATATTGACGGTGGTCATCATCGGAGGAATGCGCCGTCAGCCGGTACGTCACCGTCTCGATTAGGCTCGGTCCCTCTCCCCGGCGCGCACGGTCTGCCGCTTCCTTCACAACCTTGTATACTTCAAGCGGATTCTTGCCGTCGACCGTCACACCAGGCATGCCATATCCAATTGCACGGTCTGATACCTTCGCGCAGCCCAACTGACGTTCGACCGGTACGGAGATGGCATATTGGTTGTTTTCGACCATGATGATGACAGGGAGCTTGTGCACACCTGCGAAATTCGCCCCTTCATGGAAATCACCCTGATTGGACGATCCTTCCCCGAGCGTTACGAATGTGATGAAATCTTCTTTCTGCATCTTCCCTGCAAGCGCTACACCGACAGCGTGCGGCACCTGTGTCGTAACAGGTGATGAGCCTGTCAGAATCCGGTTCTTCCTCTGGCCGAAGTGACCTGGCATTTGACGGCCGCCGGAATTCGGATCTTCCGCCTTCGCAAAGGCCGACAGCATCAAATCCCTTGCCGTCATCCCAAAATGAAGCACTACCCCCATATCACGATAGTACGGTGCAATATAGTCCTTTTCATGGTCGAGAGCGAACGCGGCTCCCACTTGGGCAGCCTCCTGTCCCTGGCATGAAATTACGAACGGAATTTTACCAGCACGGTTCAACAGCCACATGCGCTCATCCAATCTTCTGGCAAGCAGCATCGTCTCGTACATCTTCAATACATCTTCACCTGTCAGTCCCAAGCTTTCATGATGCACCATTATTCCTTCCATATGAACATCCCCTTTCCCTTTTAAAAATGAAGCGCCCTTCCATCCACGGCCATGGCTGCTTCTCCAATGACCTCGCTAAGTGATGGATGCGGATGGATTGCCGCACCAATCTCCCATGGCGTTGCATCCAGGAAGATACCCAAAGCCGCCTCCGAAATCAAATTCGTTGCATGCGGGCCGATGATATGCACACCCAGCACATCATTTGTTTCCTGATCGGCGATAATCTTTACAAAGCCATCCGTCTCACCATGTACAAGTGCCTTGCCAACCGCCTTGAACGGGAATTTCCCCACTTTCACCTCATAGCCGCGCTCCTTCGCCTGGTGTTCCGTCAAGCCTACACTCGCAGTTTCCGGATTCGAGTAAACGCAGCGCGCGATGTTTTCATAGACAAGTGGTTGCTGCTTCATCCCGGCGATATGTTCCACTGCACGGATGCCTTCATGTGATGCTACATGGGCCAGTTGCATGCCGCCAATGACATCGCCGATTGCATATATATGACTCTCTTTCGTCTGATAGTTTCCATTCACTTTTATGCAAGCGTTTTCAATTTCGATTTCGGTGTTTTCAATGCCAATATTTTCTGTATTGGCTGCCCGGCCGACGGAAATGAGCATTTTTTCAGCAGTGAACGTCTCTCCTGTTGCAAGGGGGACGGTCACCCCTTCATCCGATGTGCTGACAGCCGTTGCATCCATTCTTGCTCCTGTGACAATGCGGATCTTACGCTTTTTCAACAGCTTCATCATTTCCGAGGAAATATCTTCATCTTCTGTCGGCAAAATACGGTCACCGTATTCAAGAACGGTCACTTCCACATCGAAGTCTGCCAGCATGGAAGCCCATTCTATACCGATTACCCCACCGCCTACGATGAGCATCGATTTCGGCAGTTCCTCCATTGCCAGCGCCTCATCCGATGTGAGGATTGTCTTGCCGTCAACCTCTATCCCTTCAAGCTTGCGGGGTCTTGAACCGGTAGCAATGATGACGTTGGCAGGCACGAGCATCTCGTTCTCCGAGCCATCATCCATCTCCACGGAAATCGTCCCAGGCATTGGCGAAAAAATGGAAGGTCCCAAAATCCGGCCTGTACCGTGGAATATATCAATCTTCCCTTTTTGCATTAGATGCTGAACACCCTTGTAGAGCTGTTCGACGATTGTATTTTTGCGTTCCTGGATTTTTCCGAAATTCAGCGCCACTCCGCTGATATCCACCCCAAAGTCCATCGCCTTTTTTGATTGGGTGTACACCTCAGCACTTCTTAATAGTGCCTTGCTCGGGATACACCCCTTATGTAGACAGGTGCCTCCAAGCTTGCTGCGTTCCACGACCGCTGTCTTCAAGCCCAGCTGCGAGGCGCGTATTGCGGCTACATAGCCGCCTGTGCCTCCGCCTAAAATCACTACATCATAATCCTTTGCCATAAGCGGACCTCCTTATAGACAAAGGGCAGACTGAATGCTCCACCCCTTGCCATGATTCATCCCATATTAACAGGCAGTATAGTAATCGGCTCCTTATCGGAAGCGAAGCACCAGGTGCATTTCATCCCTAGATGAAATGGCGGTGCCCGTCCTGGGAAGAAGCCGACTGCCTGTCATCATTCAATTCCTTCCACCAATGTTCGGCAGAGCTGATGGGCCTCCACTGGTCGAAACCATACTTTATCTGCCGTTCAAGATGTTTTTTTCGTTCTGCAGAAATTGACTGCGCGATTTCGCCACACGGGCGATACGCTGTTCGGCCAACCGATTGGCCGCCATATATGTCGGAATGTCCTCTTCCTTTGAAATGGCGAATATTTTTGTCAGACTGTCGTAGATTGTCTCCACCCGTTTCATCGCACGGTCGTGGTTGTAGCCGTACAGCTCATCCGCGACATTGATCACTCCTCCTGCGTTGATGACATAGTCCGGTGCATAGAGGATGCCCTTTTCATGCAGTATTTGGCCATGGCGTGATTCCTGCAGCTGGTTGTTCGCGGAACCGGCCACCACCTGCGCCTTCAGCTGGGGAATCGTGTCATCATTGATGATGGCCCCCAGCGCACATGGTGCGAAAATATCGACATCCTGCTTGTAGATATCATCCGGTGCCACGGCTGTCGCCCCGAAGTTCTCCACGACTCGAGCAACAGCCTTTTCATTGATGTCCGTGACGATCAATTGTGCTCCGTCCTTGTGAAGGTACTCGCATAATGTATACGCTACATTTCCCAATCCTTGAACCGCTACCCTTTTTCCTTCCAGACTTTCTTCACCGTAGACCTCCTTGACCGCCGCCTTCATCCCTAGATATACACCGTATGCCGTTACCGGTGAAGGGTTACCGGATGAACCGAATGCCGGTGAGATGCCCGTTACATAGTTTGTCTCTTCATGGATGATGTCCATGTCCGAAACCGTCGTACCAACGTCCTCTGCTGTAATGTATCGACCGTTCAATCCTTGGATGAACCGGCCCAGCGCACGGAACATCTCTTCATTCTTATCTTTGAACGGATCTCCGATGATGACTGTCTTACCGCCACCCAGATTCAATCCTGCCGCCGCGTTTTTATAAGTCATTCCCCTTGCAAGACGGAGCGCATCCTCGATCGCCTGTTCCTCGGACGCATATGTCCACATGCGGCAACCACCAAGCGCAGGCCCCAATGTCGTGTCATGAATGGCAATAATCGCCTTCAATCCAGACTCTTTATCCTGGCACATTATGAGTTGTTCGTAATCGTATTTTTCCATGTATTTAAAAATCTCCACAACTTATATCCCCCTTTACATAGAACGTGGTTTTTTCTCCAAAGAAGCTATTTTTTCTGCTTAAAGCGAATATTATGTTTTTTCCACAATAATAATGCGCCTGTAAATTTACAATACTTTCTATCTTGGAAGAACGCAACTAAAAAAACGTATCTTTCTTTTATTGAGAATATTCAAATTTTTCCAAACCGATAATAAAGAAGGTAATTAACCCATCTACACGTAGATGAATCTTGACTTTCAAATGCATCATTGTAAAATTAAGTATATGATTAGGAGGTTTCCCTATGGCTCGAATGGCAGCATTTATCGTACTACTTATTCCCGGCTTGATGGCAGCAGCGGGTATTAAGTTCATGCGTGATACATTATTCAGCAATTTGATTTTTCCGTTTCCCTGGCTATGGCTCCAGTTTATGGTAGGCATCGTCTTTTTCCTGATTGGTTTCGGCTTCTTTGCCGGATTCCTGCTTCATCGTGACAGAAAAAAAGGCAAAGTGGCAGAGCGATGGCAAAAGAAGGCCGTACCTTCTTCCGAAAAGCACAAAGAGGTGTAGCCGTAAATGCGGCTACACCTTTTATCGTTTGATGCATTTTCCAACAATCCGGTCCGGATAGTCGGTGATCCATCCTGCCACCATTGGATGGGGATACTCTAAAAAGGGCTCTTTTCCCTCAATGCCGTAAAAACGCATATGTTTTCCCGCTTCCTCACAAATCTGCAAAAAGCGCGGTTTATAATACCTTTTATGCGCATGGACCGCATCAATATGCCTCATATTCTGCAGAGAGGGCCAGTCAAACTTTTTCGTGACAATGATGGCCGTCTCTACATGGGGACAGTGCTCCTTCACCTCATACAATAAAGAATCATGGAAGGATGAGACATGGCTTCCCTTCGGCAGGCGATGCTCCTTTAAACGCCTGATGACGGGCTCCATATGGTCAATCAGCGATTCCTTCAACTCGATATTCAATGGAGTGTCGTGTTCCTTCGCCCATTGCAGCACGTTTTCGAATTTTGGAATGCGGCTCTTTCCAAAACGCCGGAAAAATCCCTTCCCTATCCTGAGCCCTTTCAGCTCTTCGGCGGTACATTCATGGATGAACCGATTGACCCCAGTCAGCCTCTTCAGGTTTAAATCATGAAATACATATAGTCCATCATCCTTTGAGCGCTGGACATCCAGCTCAATACCATCTGCATAAAGAGCGATTGCCTTTTCAAACGCCTCCACGCTGTTTTCGACCGCGTATGCGGATGCGCCGCGATGCGCATAGATCGGGATGTGCTTCATCATTATACATTCAACTCTCCAAACTCTATTAGGAATCGGCCCTTTGTACTTTTCGTAAGAATACGAGACTTCCTCCCAATCTGAATATATGTCCCGGGATAAGCTGTATTTGTCACTATAATTTCCTCTTTTCCCGCATTACGCAGATCGCCCATCATCTGCTGGATTTCCTGATCATAGTGGGCAGCTTCCTGCTTAAGGCTCTGAAGATTCTGCTTGACCTGCTTAAGGGCGGCCACTTGCTGCGAGTTCAGCAGGTTGATGCTGGGCTGTACCCGTTCTATCTGATCCTCAAGTACAGCCATTTCCTCATTGAGGACTTTCAAATGATTGGCTTTGTCCTGAATGAGTGCAAATACTTCTTCCTTATTCATGCTATTGATGATAAGTTCTGTTCTTCTCTCCAGATGATTGCCCGATATGGATGTTACAATCTGATTCTTCGCAACCACCTGCCCACCAATGATTTTGCCTTTATGCTCATCAACCAGGACTGAAGTTGCCTTCAGATTGGAGCCCATTGCATAAAAGCCTATATTGATATTCTGACCTGCGTATAGATTCGCTTCATTGACATGCTTGACGAAAATATTGCCGCCTGCTTCCACACGTGTTTCCCCCAGCCCGAATATACCGCCTCGAATATATATGTCCCCTTCGACCGATTTGACCAGCTTCGCTCCCGAAACACCTTCAGGGCCTTCAATGGAGACATCTCCCTTAGCGATAACGGAATACCCATTTTGGACCGTGCCCCGGATGGTGATGGACCCTTCAAATTCTATATTGCCGGTTTCAATTCCTACATCGCCATTGATCGGCAGGTGTCGGTTGACAGAAATTTTCCCTCGACTGTGCTCAAGGACTCCCCCAATACGTGAACGAAGGACGATCTTCCCCTCCTCCTCCACCTCATAGGCCGATTTGTGGTCATATTTCAACGCGATATCCCTGCCGGCTGAAGCAGGCAGGACTTCCCCGTGAACATTCATTCCATCAACACCAGGCTGAGCCGGAATTTTTTCCCCCAGCCATGAACCTTCCTTGATTTCATGGATGAAATTCAAATCGTAATAATCAGCCTTTCCGTCTTCTCTTATGACAGGCTTCCGGTCGGGGATTTCCAAATAAGTGACCTCGGCATCCTTCCCTTTGACAGGAGGGGTACCTTGGGCGACCAGCATCGCCTTTCCCGGAATCATTTTTTCTATATGTAGTGGCAAAACACCGTTTACAATACCATTTTCCTTCAATAGCTCGTCTACCTGTCTTGCCAATTCCCCTTTATTCAGGCGTATGTAGTCCACCGTCTCATTAATGAATAAGGAGGCAGACATTTTATCCCGCGAAACCTCGACTTCCACATTCGGCAGCCATTGTCCGATTTTGACTGCGTTTGTACCCTGCGTTGATAAGGCATTTTTCAACAATGCGAAATTTGTTAGCTTGATGCGGGGAAAGCTGCGTAGAATGCCGTCAAATTCTTTGAGTGGAAATCCTGTCCTAGAAGTTGTCAAATAAACTTCCCCATGTTCTTCTGTAATTTCAAAATAGTCATTTTTAAAGACGAGCACATAAATCCTCCTTCCCTTATAAACTATTATATACAATATACCTATTATTGTTTAGCAATAATTAACAATCAATGACATTGAGTCATTTTTCCTCTACGCTATAATTAGTCCTTTAGACCCAACACTCTACATCCACTTGCTTTGTCAATTCGAAGACCTGCAGAAATAGAGATAAAAAGAGCGTCCACCTAAGAGGACGCTAAACCGTTTATATCACACAACGGATATAAACCATATAAAGAAAGGAGGTAAAACATATCAAGATAGCTTACTACTCCACTTTTACCCCTTTTCGTGCATTTTAAACATACTTTCTGGATTACTCATATCATTGCTGTTCTATAATGGTAATTTCCCTCTTCAAATCCTGTACCGTCGTAATTTCCAACATCGCTGCTTTACAATATCGGAGGTACATGACAATTTGTTCCGTAATTTCATCCGCCAGAATCCCTTTGCAATCTACTTCATTCTCCACTATGTGCTGGATATGCCTGAACGTCCGGACATCCATTTTATGATGCTTTGCCAAATCAAATGCACGTAGTAAGCCGCCTGTATTCAATCGAATCCCTCCTACAGAAGTTTCCAAGACCAAACAAGAAATATGCATTATCAGCTTCCATATACTTTTATCCAAATACATGCATCGTCAAACAGGATAAACGGCTAGCTCGCCACCATCTCAATCCGAATCTTGTCCGCAATCATGGCGATGAATTCGCTGTTCGTCGGCTTCGACTTCATATGATGCACCGTATAGCCGAACATTTCGGAAATCGTCTCATAGCTGCCACGGTTCCATGCCACCTCGATTGCATGGCGAATGGCGCGCTCCACACGGGAAGGGGTTGTACTGAATTTTTTGGCGATTTCGGGATATAATATTTTCGTCACCGAACCCAATAATTCGATGTCATAATAAACCATTTGAATAGCTTCACGCAGATAGGAATATCCTTTGATATGGGCAGGCACGCCGATTTCCTTGATGATGGCTGTAATGGTTGTATCAAGCTGGCGCTGGTCCATTTTTTTGTTTTTTACAGGCTGCAGTACGCTCTCGCGCTTCGGCAAGTCCATCTTTCCTCCTGCAACATGCTTGATTTTCTGCACAAGCTGATCGAATTCGAAAGGCTTCAACATGAAGTAGGATGCCCCGTAATTCACAGCCATTTTCATTACATCATCTTGTCCGAAGGCAGTAAGCATAATGACCGGAATATCGGCCAGTTTCTCATCATGGTACATGGCTTCTAGTACTCCCATTCCATCAAGATGCGGCATGATGATATCCAGCAGCAAAACATCCGGCTGGTGCTGTTCCAACATTTTAATACAAACTTTACCATTCGGTGCAGTAAAAATTACTTCAATCTCCTCATGGTTATCAAAAAACGTTTCCATCATTTTGACAAGGTCACGATTATCATCAGCTATTGCAACTTTGATTTTTGACATTATTTCTCCCCCTATTTTACAATTTCCCCTGTAATTTATGCCTACTGACATATCTCTGCTATTTCGACAGTTTCGAGAAAAAACCTTTCAAAATTACTAAAATGAATAAGTAGTAACACAAAAAACATCTAATTCGACAGGTATGTTAATATTTTTCATCCCACTAAAATTTTATTAGTAATATTTTAATAAAAAAATGAAAAAACGACTACACTCCACGGGAAAATGTAGTCGTTTTTTCATTAATTGGGGGATTTTTTTATCATTTCAACAATCGTAATAGCTGCACCTTTTGTCGGTTCTTCCACGAACATATGCGTGACCGCCCCAACAAATTGTTCGTCTTGGATGATTGGACTCCCACTCATCCCTTGTATAATGCCACCTGTTTTTTCGAGCAGGCGTTCATCTGTGACTATGAACTGAAACGTTTCATCTGTAACCTTTTGGATGTCTACATCGAATTTTTCAATGGTTGAGCCTTCTATTGAAGTTAACATCTGCGCTGGACCCGTCTTAATTTCGTTTCCATGTATAATTTCTAGCGGGGGATACAAACTTTGTTGTAGAGGTTGTTGCCATTTGCCAAAAATGCCGTACACTTCATTTTCCAAAATACTGCCTACCTGTGCTTCATGCCGCTTGCTCGTGGAGATTTTGTAACCAGGGTCTCCAGGGCGGCTTTTTTTAATTTGTGAGATGCTGGCGAGGTATAGCGATCCCTTCATCACCTTAGGCTTGATATCGAGTGAATGGTCGACGATTTGATGGCCAAGTGCCCCGTATTCCAGGTCATCCGGATCAATATATGTCAAAGTGCCGACGCCATCCGTTTCGTTTTTGATGAAGCTCGTCAAAGACTTCAGCTCGGAGCCGCTTATTTGGATTGTATGCTCTTTTTCACCTCGTTTGACAAGCAGTTGCGCATCATTGGCCTTCTGATCTTCGTCTGACAGCTCTCGCACTTCTTCACCGTCGATTTTCAAAATTTGGTCTCTTTTACGCAGCCATTCACCACTATCTAAAAGAACATCATTCAGCACATAATAATGGGGCATTTCCAATTGGACACTGACGGTATTGCCCATCGGTATGAGCTTTTTCGCTTCGATGGGCACGACGAACGTAAAGAACGCCAGCCAAGCAATCACTATAGAGTGGATGAGCCTTTTGTTCATATTCCACCTCCTTTTTTCTTTATGATGTGGCACTTTCAATCGTTTATGAACGGAAAAAAAAGGACGTGTCCAAAGACACATCCTTAATTGCTTATTTGATTTCCATTTTGCGCAGCCTTGCCATTTCAATCAGCTCAGAAGCGTGTTGGAGCGTCAAGTCAGTGATTTCGGCACCACTCATCATACGGCTCACTTCCTCAATACGTTCTTCCCCCCTGATTTCCGACACAGTGGTGAACGTACGGTCATCCTCGACCTGCTTTTTGATATAGTAATGCTGGTCTGCCATTGCAGCCACCTGTGGAAGATGGGAAATGCAAAGAACCTGCGAATTCACCGAAATATCGGAAATTTTTTCGGCAATCGCCTGTGCCACGCGGCCACTGACACCTGTATCCACCTCATCAAAAATAATGGAGGTGATGCCTGTCGAAGAGGAGAAAATTGTTTTCAGTGCAAGCATGATACGGGAAAGCTCCCCGCCCGATGCAATCTTAGGAAGGGACTTCGGCGGCTCCCCGACATTGGTTGAAATGTAGAAGGCGATATCGTCCTTGCCGTTTGCATCAAATTGTTCCAACTGCTCGAATTTCACAATGAATTTCGCCTTTTCCATATGGAGGACACGTAGTTCATTCATGATGGCATCACTTAAGCGCTGTGCATTTTCCTCGCGGATGGCAGTCAGCTTCCCAGCGAATGCATGCAGTTGCTTTTCCATGTCGCGCAATTGCTTCTCGCTCTGCTGTATGGTTTCATCCCGGTTGATCAGCTGCATCAGCTCTTCTTCAATTTTTGCGTGATAGGCCAGAATCTCTTCCACCGTCGTACCATATTTGCGCTTCATCGCTTGATATTGTGCCAATCGATGCTCCACTTCATTCATGCGCTCCGGGTCGAACTCCAAATCGTCCAGCACGTTCTTGATCTGGAATGCAGCGTCCTGCAGTGCATAAAAACTCGAAGCAACTGTTTCGGAAGACTCTTTAAAATTGGCATCGAGCTCCACAATATCTTCCAAGGCGTTCATCGCATTTCCGATATAGTCCAGGCCATTGCCGTCTCCGGAAATTGCCTCATAGGCCATATTGGCGCGTTCAAAAATTTTATGGAAATTCATGAGACGGCGGCGTTCTTCCAACAGCTTCTCTTCCTCATCGACCTGAAGAGCCGCTTCCTCCAGCTCATTAATCTGGAATTGGTAGAGGTCGATGCGTTGCGCTGTACGCTGCTCATCGAGGTTCAGGGCTTGTACTTCCCTTTTGAGCTCCCGATAAGCTTGATAAAGCCGTCCATATTCTTCTTTGATGTCTTTCAGCTCATCATGCGCAAAATAGTCGAGCAGGTTGATGTGATGCTTTTCATCCATCAATTCCTGATTTTCATGCTGTCCATGGATATCAATCAGACTGCCGCCGATGTCACGCAGCACCGATAATGGTACAAGCTTGCCGTTTATGCGGCAGACGCTCTTGCCATTATCATTCAAATCACGCCGGAGGATGATCGTTCCCTCTTCCGCTTCCAGCCCTGCTTCCTCAAGCTTTGCATAAATCGGGTGGCTATCATCCGCAACCTGGAACAGGCCGCCCAGCTCCGCCTTCCTGGCGCCATGCCGGATGAATTCCAACGAGCCTCGTCCGCCGGCCAGCAGGTGCACTGCATCGATGATGATCGACTTTCCAGCGCCGGTCTCCCCTGTCAATACTGTTAAACCATCTGAAAAGCTGACAGTTAAATCATCTATAATGGCAAAGTTTCGAATACTCAACTCTCGTAACAATAATTTCCACCTCGGATTAAAGCATATCTAATAGTCGATTTTTAATGTCTTCCCTATCATCTTCCGTACGGCAGATGATGAGAATCGTGTCATCTCCTGAGATAGTGCCCAAAATTTCATTCCACTCCAAATGATCAAGCAGCGCTGCAATTGCGTTGGCATTCCCCGGAAGCGCCTTCATCACTAAGAAGTGGGATGCGCCGTCTATCGATACGAACGCATCCGCCAATGCGCGATGCAATTTTTGGATCGGGTTGAAGCGCTGATCCGCAGGCAGGCTGTATTTATAACGTCCGTCCTGCAGCGGCACCTTTACCAGATGCAGTTCCTTAATATCGCGCGAGACTGTCGCTTGTGTGACATTATAGCCCGCTTTTTTTAAATACTCTACTAAATCATCTTGCGTTTCTATTTCGTTATTGGTAATGATATCACGAATACGAATGTGGCGTTGACCTTTGTTCATACATTCACCTCATAAATTTTTAATTGTATTTTTACACTAACATTTGCATAAAAAAAATACAAGAAAAATTGGAATAGCGGCTCTCAAACCTATTGTTTCAATAGTTTTACGTTTTTGAAAAATAAAAAAAGGCAAAATCCTACGTATAAGATTTTGCCCTTTTATGATTTTTTAGGCTAACTGAAAATTGCTTTATTGCCTGTCCCTTATTGTTTCAGTTGTTCGTGTGCTTCTGCCACAATACGTGAAAAATCAGTGAACGGCACAAGTTCCTCACCGTCTTTCGGATTTTTCAGGTGGAAGAGGAATTCAATATTCCCTTCCCCGCCTGTAATGGGCGAATAAGAGGCATCTACCACAACAAAACCAACTTGTGTAGCCATGCCGGCAGTCTGTTCAAGCACAGCTAGATGGATTTTAGGGTCCCGGACGATTCCCTTTTTACCAACATTTTCCTTACCCGCCTCAAATTGAGGTTTAACAAGGGCCATTACATCCCCTCCTGGCATCAGTACAGTTTTCAATACCGGCAGAATAAGCGATAAGGAAATAAAGGAGACGTCAATTGTCGCAAACTCCGGGAGCCCCTCCACAAGGTCTTCCGGCTTCGTATAGCGGAAATTCGTTTTCTCCATTACAGTAACCCGGTCATCCGAGCGGATTTTCCACGCCAGTTGGTTGGAGCCTACATCCAGCGCATAGCAATGGCGCGCACCATTTTGCAACGCACAGTCCGTAAAACCGCCTGTCGAAGAACCGATATCGAGCATCAATTTCCCCTCGACGCTCATATCGAAAATCTGCAGTGCCTTTTCCAACTTCAGACCGCCGCGGCTTACATATTTTAAATCGGAGCCCTTCACTTGAAGCGGCGCATCGATGGCAATCTTTTCACCGGCCTTATCTATACGTGTTTCATTCGAATAGACAAGCCCTGCCATAATAGAGCGCTTGGCCTTTTCCCGGGTTTCACATAGCCCGCGCTCCACTAATAGAACGTCTACACGCTCCTTTGGTTGTTTCGTCATACTGTTTCTACCTGCTTTTGCAATAAAACTTTAATTCGTTTAATCGTTTCTTCCGTCGTCACGTGTATTTCAGCTAGCAGCTGATCCACATTTCCATGTTCGATAAACTCATCCGGAATCCCGATACGGTCGATGTCTGCCTTATATCTGTGATCCGCCGCAAACTCGAGGACCGCACTTCCGAAGCCACCTTGCAGGACGGCCTCCTCAATCGTCAGAATCGGAGCCCCCTTCTTCATCAAACCATGCAGCATCTCTTCATCCAGCGGCTTAATGAAGCGTGCATTGACGACCTTTACATTGATTCCTTGGCCAGCCAGCCTTTCAGCAGCCTCCATTGCCATTGGGATCGTTGTACCGAATGTCAGGATTGTTGCATCCTGTCCTTCGCGTAGCACTTCCCATGAACCGATTGGCAACGCCTTCATTTCCGCATCCATTTCTACGCCTGATCCATTGCCTCGTGGGTAGCGCATGGCAATCGGGCCATCATTGTATTCAAGCGCCGTTTTCACCATGTGCTGGCCTTCATTTTCATCCTTCGGCATCATCAAGACGATGTTAGGAATATGACGTAGGAAGGCGATGTCGAATACACCTTGGTGAGTTTCGCCATCCGCACCAACAAGTCCTGCACGGTCGATGCCGATGAAGACATTCAGGTTCGGACGGGCGATATCATGAAGCACCTGGTCATACGCTCGTTGGAGGAAGGTCGAATAGATGGCCAGAAATGGCTTCATTTTCTGTGTGGCCAGACCTGCCGCCATTGTGGCAGCATGTTGCTCGGCAATCCCGACGTCGAAGAAGCGTTCCGGATAATCTCTTTGGATGCCTTCAAGCTTCGAACCAACAGGCATGGCGGGCGTGATGGCCACGATTCGTCCATCGTCCTTCATGCACTTACGGACAGATTCGGCAACAAGGCTGCTCCATGCCGGACCTTTTACTGCCGACTTGACGAATTCCCCATTTTCCATTTTATAAGGGCCGGTACCATGCCATGTACCTACCGTATCCTCTTCGGCAGGTTTGTAGCCCTTGCCTTTTTTCGTAATGACATGGACAAGAACTGGGCCTTTCACTTTTTTCGCATACTCCAATGTATCTTCCAGCGCTTCGAAATCATGACCATCAATTGGCCCAAGATATTTAAAGCCCATTTCCTCAAAGAATACACCTGATACGACAAGGTATTTCAGGCTGTCCTTTACACGTTCTGCCGTCGTCGCCAATTTGTCTCCAAGGACAGGGATTTTGAGCATCAGACGCTCCAGCTCCTCTTTTGCCTTCGAGTACTCCTTCGCCGTACGCAGACGGCCCAACACCCCGTGAAGCGCGCCTACGTTAGGGGCAATCGACATTTCGTTATCATTTAAAATGACAATCATATTCGTTTTTTCATGACCGATATGGTTCAACGCTTCCAGCGCCATACCGCCTGTCAATGCACCGTCTCCGATAATCGGCACTACATAGTTATCCTTTTTTTGGATATCCCGGGCAGCTGCCATCCCCATTGCCGCTGACAATGAGGTTGAACTATGCCCAGTTTCCCACTCGTCATGTTCACTTTCCACAAGCTTCGGGAATCCACATAATCCTTTAAATTGGCGCAATGTATCAAACTGGCTTGCCCGCCCTGTCAAAATTTTATGCACATAGGCTTGGTGTCCTACATCCCATAATAGTTTATCCGTCGGACTATTGAACGCTTTATGCAAAGCGATTGTTAGTTCTACTACACCTAAATTCGGACCGATGTGACCTCCAGTGACAGAACATTTCTCAATCAGAAAGGCACGAATCTCCTTCGCTAATGCCTCTAATTGTTTATTGCTCAAGCCCTTTAAAAAGGATGGACTAGAAATTTTGTTTAAATCCATCTCTCCACACACCTTTTCATCTATTTATTCACCGTGTTTGCGATACTCTTCATTATAGCAGTGTTAAACGCCATAATAAAACGTTATACATCTTACTTGCTACGACGAACGATATATGTTGCGAACTCACGCAGTAGTTCCCCATCTACCGAAAGGCGATCCAATGCTGCAACCGCTGCCTTATAATGCTCCTCCAGCTTATTTTTCGCCCCCTCTAGCGTCAATAATGCTGGATATGTGCTCTTATCGCTTGCTACGTCCTTGCCCGCTGTCTTTCCAAGCTGTTCGCTCGTTCCCTCGATGTCGAGAATATCGTCCTGAATTTGGAATGCAAGACCGATATGATGGGCATATTGCACCAGTGCTTCCCTGTCTTCCTTCGTCGCATTGCTCAAAACAGCACCTGATTCAATGCTGAAACGGAGCAGAGCCCCTGTTTTATTAATATGGACGTTTTCCAGCTCGTCAAGGTTCAGCTGATGCTTTTCACCTTCCATATCAAGGACCTGGCCGCCTACCATTCCTTCTGCTCCCGCACCTTCACTCAGCATACGAA
This sequence comes from Lysinibacillus sp., assembly GCA_045605545.1. Classification (GTDB taxonomy): domain Bacteria; phylum Bacillota; class Bacilli; order Bacillales_A; family Planococcaceae; genus Lysinibacillus_B. Next base: position 149 of record JAZUQF010000305.1, on the reverse strand, counting down.
TCAGCTCAAGGCGTTGTTCTGCCGGCACTTCATCCATCCGCGCCAGAATCCCGAAGCTTAAAGAGTTAAGTGCATCTCCGGCAAGTACAGCCAATGCCTCTCCGAATACTTTGTGATTTGTTGGTCTTCCACGGCGCAGGTCATCATCA
>JAZUQF010000304.1:0-20161 GCA_045605545.1 Lysinibacillus sp. | reverse complement strand
ATGAGCCGGATTTCCGCCATTACATCGTTTCTTTCTCCCATGCCATCGCCATTGCACTGGCATTTGCAGGCGTGCTCATTTACGCACTTGTGCTAAATTGATCCGAGCAGCATCAGGCATTATCCGGTCAGACAAAAAAACGGACCATCCGCTGAGGGATGGTTTGTTTTCGTCGGTTGGATCATATGGAATGGAGACAACCGTATTTGGAAGATTTCCTTAGTCATGGTTCAACGTACAAGCGATTTCGGGGTTTCTTTCCACTTCATGCAGTTTATTGAACGAAGCGATGGCGACTTCCACCTGATCGTCATTTGGCTCTTTCGTCGTCAATAGCTGCAGCCATAGGCCAGGGTAGCCCAAATAGCGCAGTACCGGCACGTTGCGCAGCTTGTTCGTTGCCTGCAATACCTCGAATGAAATCCCGATGACCACCGGAATCAGCAATATCCGGGATAAAAGGCGGACCCACAGCGGATCGGTCGGCACGAAAAAGTATACGAAAAACCCGACAATAACTGTAAATAAAATGAAGCTTGAACCGCAACGGTAGTGTAGCCGGGACTGCTTCTGCACATTTTCCACTGTCAATGGCATGCCTGCTTCATAACAGTTGATCACTTTATGTTCAGCTCCGTGGTATTGGAATACCCGCTTGATGATCGGCGCCATCGAAATGAAATACAGATAGGCCAACAGCAGGATTAATTTGAAACCCGTCTCCAAAAGAATCTGGGCCGTCTTTCCAGGGAACCATGGCTTCAGGAATTCAGCCATGAACATCGGAACAAGAGTGAAAACAAACTTGCCGAACAAAAAAGACAGGACGCCCACCACGGCTACTCCGAGGATCATCTGCAGCTTGCTCATTTCTTCACCAGCTGCTTCCTCCTCTTCACCTGGGTTGACATCATACCTCGAACTAGCAAAGTCCAAATGGCGCGAGCCGAACCCAGCCGACTCCATCAACGCGACGACTCCGCGGACAAATGGAATTTTCTTCAGCTTCTGATAGATCGGCTTCTTTTCTTTCTTCAAATGATAATAATCAATTGACTCGTCATTGCGACGGACGGCAGTCACCATATGGTCCTGCCCTGCAAACATTACTCCTTCAAGCAGTGCTTGTCCCCCATATACAGGTGTTTCGTTGCTCAATATCGACACCACTCTCTATTAATCTTTAAAGCGTTACCTTTCCATTGTACTAAATTTTTCAAGAAATCACTACCTGTCTGCATATGATTGTGGAGATTTGGATACGCTGTAGCATTAGAGGTGAGTGTATGCTTAAAATTGCAAATGGTACAAGCATTTTAGGGAGTTTGTATCTTACAGTCATGTTGAAGATGCTGCAGCTGTTCAACTGGATCCATTGGCACCCGACGAAATTTTTACATATCGTTGATGACGGACTGACACGCTGGATTGTCCTATTTGTCATATTGTATATTGCATCCTTCGCATTCTTTATGATTGTCCAGTATATCCAAAAGGTTCCTTCATTCGTGACGGCCATCATCCTGGGCCTTGCCATCGCATTCGTGGCGGAGTGGATCATCTATGATATGCAGGCACAGGCGAAGTCCTTCAAACGCCTATCCATCCCTTTCATGGTCATTGTGGTGACGACCGCGTTATTTCTGACAGAGACGGCTACCTATCATCGCAAGCATATGCGTAAAGGAAATGAGTTGCCGTATAAGGCGTCTGTGATAAAATAGAGGAAATGCGTTGGAAAAGGAGAATTAGGGATGAAGCTTTTCGTGTTGAATGGACCGAATTTGAACCGTCTGGGAAAACGGGAGCCGGAAATTTACGGCTCCGAATCGCTGGACGATGTAAAGGAAAGGTGCCTGGTGCTGGCAGAAGAGTATGGTGCGGCCGTTGAGTTCCGCCAATCCAACCATGAAGGGGTGCTCATTGATTGGATTCATGAAGCGGAGGATACGGGGGCGGCGGGCATCGTTTTCAACCCGGGGGCATATACACATACGAGCATCGCTTTACGGGATGCGATTGCAGCAGTGAATGTACCGGTCATTGAAGTACATATTTCCAATATCCATAAGCGGGAGGCATTCCGGCACGAGTCGAAGCTGGCGGCAGAATGCATAGGCCAAATCTGCGGACTGGGAACGTTCGGGTACGAATTGGCGATACGAAAGTTTTTACAAAGACGATAAGGGGGAATGGGATAATGAAACTAGCGAAGCTACGTGAAAGTTTAGTCGAGAAGGGGCTGGATGCCATTCTCATTACCAATGAGTACAATCGCCGCTACATGACAGGCTTTACCGGTACGGCAGGGGTTGCCATTGTATCGCACAATGATGCCGTATTCATTACCGACTTCCGCTATACGGAACAGGCGGCGGAGCAAGTGAAGGATTTCCGCATCGTGCAGCATACAGGGACAATCATCTCAGAGGTGGCATCCCAGGCGGAAGCGATGAATATAAAGACGCTAGGCTTTGAAAAAGAGACGATGACATACGGCATGTATGAGCTGTACAGCGATGCATTGAAGGCCGATCTCGTGCCTGTTTCAGGGCTGATTGAAAAAATTCGCTTGATTAAGACAGAACAAGAGATTAATATTATTAAGGTTGCATGTGAAATTGCAGATCATGCATTTACACATATTCTAGAATTCATCAAGCCTGGCAGAACAGAGCTTGAAGTGTCGAATGAACTTGAATTTTTCATGCGTAAACAGGGCGCTGCAGGCTCATCTTTCGATATCATCGTAGCGAGCGGCATCCGCAGTGCGCTCCCTCATGGTGTTGCGACGAATAAAGTCATTGAAAAAGGTGACTTTGTAACGCTTGATTTCGGTGCATTGTATAACGGCTATATTTCAGACATCACACGTACTGTGGCTGTAGGGCAGCCTTCGGAGAAGCTTGTCGAGATGTATGAAGTCGTGCTTGAATCACAGCTTCTGGCACTTGAGAAGGTAGGTCCGGGCATGACGGGAATCGAGGCGGACGCAGTGGCGCGCGATTATCTGAAATCAATGGGCTACGGCGAAGCTTTCGGGCACTCGACCGGCCATGGCATCGGCTTGGAGGTTCATGAAGGGCCTGGCCTGTCATTCCGTTCAAAAACGGTCCTTGAGCCCGGTATGACGGTGACGATTGAGCCGGGTGTTTACCTGCCTGGCATCGGTGGTGTTCGTATCGAGGACGATATTTTAATCACGGAAACGGGTAATGAAATATTGACGCATTCGACGAAGGAATTAATTATTTTATAATAGTTGGAGGAATAAAAATGATCTCAGTAAATGATTTTCGTACTGGCTTGACTATCCTTGTAGAAGGAAACCTATACCGTGTAATTGATTTCCAACACGTAAAGCCTGGTAAAGGTGCAGCGTTCGTACGTTCTAAATTACGTAACCTTCGCAACGGCAACGTAGTGGAAAAAACATTCCGTGCCGGCGAAAAAGTGGAAAAGGCAATGGTTGAAAACCGTAAAATGCAATACCTTTATGCACAAGGTGACGAGCATGTGTTCATGGACATGGAGTCCTATGACCAAACAACTCTTTCAGCTGCACAAATTGAAGATGAGTTGAAATACTTATTGGAGAACATGGAGCTGCATATCCAATCATACCAAGGTGAAATGATCGGTATCGAATTGCCGAACACAGTAACATTGGTAGTTGCTGAAACAGAGCCTGGCATTAAAGGCGATACAGCTTCAGGCGGTACGAAGCCTGCGAAGATGGAAACAGGCCTGATGGTGAACGTACCATTCTTCGTAAACGAAGGCGACAAACTAATCATCAATACAACAGACGGCTCTTACGTTTCTCGTGGCTAAGCTGCGTCATTCATATGCATTACCTGGCACCCGCCCTTGTGGCGGGTGTTTTTTTGTAGGACTTCAAGGTGAAATGAAGCACAAAGCAGGCCTGAAAAGGGACTCTGTTAATTGTGCAAACTTTTAATGGGGGCGTTCGAGTTTCAAAAGTAAAGGCCATTAGTAATGCTTTTGCGAAAAAAGAGATGAAATAAGGAGCAGAACAAGGGGAAAATACACCTTCGGACATGTGGTGCATTCATTTGGAATAAATTACAATTTCAGTGAGAGGTGAGAATAATGCTGACAAAATTCGAAATTGAAAAACCAATCATTCAGGCTCCCATGGCAGGGGCGACATCTCCGGAATTCGTCGCTGCATGCTGTGAGGCGGGGGTAGCTGGTTTTATCGGAGCGGGATATTTGGAAGAAGGAGATACGCGGACATTCATCCGGGAAGTGAAAAGGCTGACGGACAAGGCATTCGGCGTCAACCTGTTCGTCCAGGAGGAGCCGAAAATCGATGTAACGATACTACAGGAAGCGCGCATGGCCCTGCAGCCGATTTATGAAGAGCTGGGGATTACAAATACATCACGAGTCGTTTCTGATGAATTATTTGAAGGGCAGGTTCAGGCAATCCTCGATGAAGACGTGCCATTTGTATCCTTTACATTCGGCATCCCTCCACAGGATGTAATTCGTCGATTGAAGAGTAAGGGCATTTTCGTCATCGGTACGGCAACGACAAAGGAAGAGGCCGCAGCAGTGGAAGAGGCGGGATTTGACGCCATCGTTCTGCAGGGGAAAGAAGCGGGCGGGCACCGTGGTTCCTTCTTAGAACCAGCGGAGCTTACTCCTGTCTGGGAATTGGTGAAGCAGGTGGCAGGCACCGTACATATTCCACTCATCGCGGCAGGAGGCATCATGACGGAAGGGCAGATCAAGGAAATGCTGTTGCTTGGGGCGGATGCGGTCCAAGTGGGCACCGTACTGCTGGCTGCTGACGAGAGCAGTGTAAGCATCCATCATAAGGAGGCGATTCTCCAGTCTGCAGAAGGCGAGACGTGCATCACGAGCGCTTTTACAGGAAAGCCGGCACGAGGCCAGAGAAATGCATTCACAAAGCAGCTTGAACATGCGATTGTAGCCCCTTACCCGCTCCAGCATCATTTGACGCAGAAAATCCGACAGGAGAGCGCAAAAGTGGGGCGCCCCGAATATCTGTCCTTATGGATGGGGGAAAACAGCCATATGGCAAGGCGGGGAACAGTAAAGGAAATCATCGATTCTTTGTGGGAATGAAGTACATAAAACGTGCAGAGGCAGGGGCGGCATCCCCTCCTCCATGCTTTTTAAAAAGAGTAGGAAGGCACCATGAATAATGTAAAGGCAGGTGGAGCAAATGTGGCATTTGACATTAGAAAAAAAGAGGGAATTTGAACGGGTATCTGTACTCCCCATCCATGAATCGGATGATGACTGGGCCATTGTAATCCGGGAGGCACAGGAAGAAGGACGGAACATGGATGAAGAATTGAGGCAGGAGCTGGAGGAAGTCCGCGATGAGCTGATTGCCGTCATTCCCGGACGCTTCCATCCATATGTTCATGATTATACGCTTAATACGCCTGCTCTAGCCAAACAGGTCCGCGATGATTATATGGATTGGATGAAGAAGCAGGCAAGGCTGTTTGAAAACATACTAAAGAAGGCGGGGGAAAGCCGGAAAGAGGCATTGCCGCTTCTGCCGCAGCATGCACAGGAGGTGTTTGAGGATTCCCTGCATGACGGTGTAGTCACTAACGTAGAGCACATAGGAAATGACCTCGCCCTCATGTTCGATATGGGGGGCGGTTTTACCTCCAAGGCAATCATCGTATTAAAGTTCGTAAATATCTCCAGCGAAGAAGGCTACGTCGAAACTGGCAGCTACTATGTATATGATGAACTGAGAAGGGCGGATAAGGGAGTTGCACTGCGCGTCATTTTCGACTGCCCTGAGATGCAATGGACGGTGGAATGTGAAACAATTGAGGCGGCCTGCTACTTTAGGCCTGTGGCTTATTTGGAGCGGGAAGGGGATATGGACCTGCAGGAATATGTGGAATCGTTAAACCCTGCCCATCGCCATGTATTCATCACCAATGCTATTGTGCCGTGGAATCTAGAGATGCCGCAGGAGAAAGAGGATGGCTTTTATATCGGGGGGATAAAAGTCGCGGAAACAATGGAGGAATGCATCGAACGGATTTTTTGTGACACATATGAAGATCCGGATGCCATCTTCAGCATACCGCTGCCTCAGGAGGAATTGGCGGAAGCGGCACTTGGCGGCGATATGGAGCTGCAGGTACGGGCCTTTAACACACTGTATGCAGAACCCATGGCAAATAAGGAGGTCATCAATCGCATCTTCAGGAAAATCATCGTCAATGAAGAAAATGAAATGATCATCTCGGTCATGGCTGGCCATTTTGGAGAGCTGGGTCTCTTGGATGAAGATATTATGACCAGGTTCGATGAATTGTCTGAATGAATCGATGACTTCCTATTTGCCGCCTTTGGGTTAGAAAGGCGTATCCTGCGCTTCTTTAAGAAAGAATGCCTTTTTCCTTGGCTTCTTCCATCCAGCTCGGAAATTCATCAAGCAGGGAATTGTACAGCTCTTCATCGGATGCAGCCTCCAATGCCTCAAGATGGAAGAAGTTTGCGTTATCGACTGTACGGCCTTCCATCGTATCCAATTTACGCAGCACATCGAAATTAGAATTGCCTATGCCGACAAACTGCCAGAACAGCGGCTTGTTAGATGAGCTGACGATCCATTTTTTGATGCCGCTTCTGCATCCGCCATCATTGATGAAGATGATGAAGGCCGGATCCTTGCTCGGCTCCTCGTTGACATATTTATTCACGACATCCTTCATGACGAGCGGCTCGTCATTGCGCCCGAATTTGTGGATGGCGTCATTGTTCAGAATGACCCGCTCCACATACCCGGGCAGCTCCTTTTCAGAAACGGCCGGGAGACGGGAAAATGTATTGTCGTAGACCCATACATCCAGCATGCCGTCATCATCGAATTGGCTTGCGACGGCCAGCACGCGCTCCACCGCATCCTGCACAACGCCCTCTTTATATAGCTTCCTCATGGAACCTGAGATATCCAACACCAGGGCGACGCGGGCTTTCACTCCCGACAATTTCTTCTTCTCTAGAATGACTTTCACCGTTTGTTTGCGCAAATCAATGGACATGATCATCCTCCTAAGCCGGCGAACTACGCCTGTTTTTTTCGTTAATCATACAATCGATTTTTCAAAAAGCTCCTGACAAAATCCAACATCATGTGATACCTACTATTATTTTAGATAGAAGGATTGGGAAAATCAAATCATCGTTCATATATTTGGAATTTTATATTATGTCAATGGAAAAGCTGACTGTCGGCATGGGAGGAATCTCGCTTGGACGGGCTGGTAGTTTTCATTCGAGGTTCTGATTCGTGCAACGACTTCATATATTGCGGTACGGGAGGAGGGGAGAGTTGCTGTGGAGTTGCAAGATATATTGCGAGTTGCCGCGGTCGGGCTGATTGTAGCCCTGCTGCATATCTTTTTTGAACAAGCCGGGAAAAAGGAGTTTTCATTTTTTTTGTTTTTCATCGCCTATCTATATATGACAATTGAGCTGATCCGCTTTTTGAAGTTGTTCTTCGATGAGCTGGCGCAGTTTCTGAAATGGCTCTCCTTTACAATATGAAGTACTTACTTTTCACTGTCGTCTGCATGGTGCTTTTAAACTTTGTCAAAGGGGCAATGGGTAAGCTTCATTCAATCATCAGCATCATCTTTTTCTTTTTATTCCTTGCACAAATCTACCAGCTGGTGCTCTATCCATTATTTTCGGAGCTGGTATCCATCACCGACGTGCTTCCTTACAGCAAGCTCATCATCTACACGGCACTGCTTTTATTGTTCAGCCAGCTCATAAAATCGGTGCTGGAGGAACAGGAGTACGATGCGCTTTCCGATGGAGTGGACATCGCCGTGCGTGGATCGCTCATCCTTTTATGGCTCCAGCAGCTGAAGCCCGCCATGTCGCAATTAACCGTGCTATTGCAGAAGCTGGGCTAGAGGGTCGTCATGACAGCGTTATTGAAGCCGCTAACCGAATCCGCCTCCATGCTGATCATGCTGCTTTTCCTGTTCCTTCTAATGTTGATCATCGAAGGGGTGGCCAAGCAGTCACGGCAATTTCTATCGACGATATTTTTGTTCCTTATCCTTGTCATTGTAACCAAGCACCTGGTGGAAGCATTCACGCTGATGAAAGAACTAGCCTCCATTTTTTCGCATTTCTTTTTGGGGTTCATCCCTTTGGTAAGCACCGTGCTCGTTATTGTGCAATCGGTCATCTCCTTCGTGGCCTGGAGCCCGGCGATTGTATTTGTTTTGCAGATACTCGTCTATGTGTGTGACAAGCTATTGATCCCGGCACTTTTTATGGCGCTTGTCTTCGATGCATGTTCGAGGCTGTATCCGCAAGTATCTTTTTTGAAGATTGCCGAATTGATTCGTAAGACGGTATTTAGCATCATCGCAGCTTCCATCCTTCTACTATCTTCCATATTAACATTCTCAAGCGTCGCCTTTTTCTCTATCCAGGAAACGCTCTCCACACCATTAAAGAAGGGCATCGAAAAAAATGTGCCGATTATCGGCTCGCTGCTGGTAGAAGGGATGTCCATGCTGAAGAACTTTCAATCGACAGCCACGACGGTTACCGGATTTACGACAATAACGGCACTTGTCCTCATGTCGTTTTACCCGGCGGCTTCCCTACTGATTAAGGCGTTTACATTCAAACTGGCCGGAGCGATAGCAGAGCCGTTTGTGGACGGCCGCATCAGCCAATTGCTGGATGACATCGGCAAGACGCTCTTCATCCTTTGTGCCATCGGGCTCGTATTGGCCATCGGTTTTATCGTCATTTGGCTCCTATTGTTTTTCATTGTCCAAATCGGAACGGGGAAATCACTATGACCGAGCTGTTATATATCATTCTTTTCTCAGTTGTTCTGCAGGCGATTCTAGGGAAAGAGGATTTTTCTACCTTCGTAAAACTAGCGGTATTTTTATGGATGTTTGAATTTATTGCAAGCCATATCAAGTATATTGGCGCAATATTTCTCATAGGATAAGTTGACAGAAAGGGGGCAAGCAATATGTGGCAACAAAAAAGGCGAACATAATCGCATTGCTTGTCATGGCCCTCGTCGGTTTTGTGCTTTTGAAGCAGGATTCAAGCCCGTCGCAACAGCAATCGATCGAGGAGCAATTGGCTGCAACGCTGGCAAAAATTGAAGGTGTTGGACAAGTCTCCGTATATCTTCATACGGACGCGTCAAAGGGGTCATCATTATTTTCATTCGGCACAGCAGACGACACTTCGACGTACACAGGGGTTTTGATTGTTTCCGAAGGTGCAGGTTCACCTTCAGTAAAGAGGCGGTTGGTACAGACGGTAAGCTCCGTCCTCCAACTATCTCCACATCGGATTGTTATTTTACCTATGGAAAAGGGGGAACTTCATGAAAGTTAAGAAGAGAACGGTTTGGTTTTTGACGCTGGTGTGTTTGACGGCAGTAATATCAGTCTATTATTTATTTGAAAAGCCAGGTGAGTTCAGTTTTACGACGCTATTTACGGATGATTCACTGGACGGGGCCATCCTGACGGGCGTTGATGAAGCGGAAACGACACAGACTGATAGCCATGCATTTGAAGAATTCCGTCTGGAAATGAGCAATGAGCGCAGCCAGCTGAGAGAGCAACTGAACGTGAAGATGGCTTCCGATGAATACACGGCAGAGGAAAAGAGCGCCGCATTCGATGAAATGAATGCCCTCATCGAGCAGGAATCAAATGAAGCAATGCTGGAGATGCTCATCAAGTCACTGGGGTATTCCGATGCACTTGTACGCATCGATGAAGGAAAGGTGAATGTCACGGTCTTGTCAGAAGAATGGTCGGCACAGCAGGCAAATGAAATTGTCTACCTTGTAAGAACAGAGCTGGATTCAACGGTTGACGTAGCCGTTGATACGAATTCGACTTATTACTAATACAGAAAAGAAAAATTGCATCTCTCGCACTTGTGTTATATAGCAGAGGATGCAATTTTGCATACAAAATGTAAACGTTTGTACTGATTTATGTTGAATTTTTTTAATTTTGCAAATACCTATTTCAAATTGGCACATTTAATTATAAAATAGATGCTGTAGTTTAAATTACATACAAGGGAGAGTTATTCATGTTCAAAATCCAAGAAATCCGTGAAATCATCAAACTAGTGGACGCTTCTTCAATTGACGAGTTTGTCTATGAAGCTGACGGTTCAAAAGTGAAGCTTAAGAAAAACGGAGGTTCTGTAGAGGTGGTAGCTCCTAAAGCGGCAGCACCGGCATCAGCTCCTGTTGTAGAACAAGTTGCGGCAACGACAGTAACGTCACCAACGCCAGCACCAGTAAAGGAAGAAAAAGCACCGGCAGCACCAGCGTCAGATGCAGATCTTCATAAAATCACTTCACCAATGGTAGGGACATTCTATCAGTCTCCATCACCTGATGCTCCTGCATATGTGAAAGTCGGCGATAAAGTCGGCGACGAAACAATCGTATGTATCGTAGAAGCTATGAAACTATTCAATGAAATCGAAGCAGAAATTAAAGGCGAAATCGTAGAGGTCCTAGTGAAAGACGGACAATTAGTAGAATACGGACAACCATTATTCTTAGTGAAACCTGAGTAAGGAGCGCTACCGACATGAAAAAAGTATTAATTGCAAACCGTGGTGAGATCGCAGTACGTATCATTCGTGCCTGCAAAGAACTAGGTATTCAAACAGTCGCAGTATATTCCGAGGCGGATGCAGAAGCACTTCACGTAAAGCTTGCTGACGAGGCATATTGCATCGGCCCTAAATTATCAAAAGATTCTTATTTGAGCTTCCCGGCCGTATTGGGCGTGGCACAGAAGACGGGTGCTGACGGCATCCACCCTGGCTACGGCTTCCTGGCTGAAAACGCTGATTTTGCAGAAGCTTGTGAAAACGCCGGCATCAAATTCATCGGCCCATCTTCACACTCCATCAAAATCATGGGGATTAAAGACGTTGCACGTGCGGAAATGGAGAAGGCGAATGTACCTTTAGTTCCGGGTACAGGAATCGTTCCAGATATCGAAACGGGCAAACAGTGGGCGGCTGAAATCGGCTACCCGGTCATCATCAAGGCTACTGCCGGCGGTGGCGGTAAAGGCATCCGCGTCGCCCGTACGGAAGAAGAGCTTGTAAAAGGTATTGAAATTACGCAGAAAGAGGCTGCTGCAGCATTCGGCAACCCTGGCGTTTATTTAGAAAAATTCATCGAATTCTTCCGTCACTGTGAAATTCAGGTTCTGGCGGATGGTCATGGCAATGTAGTGCACCTTGGCGAACGTGACTGTACGGTACAACGCCGTATGCAGAAGCTTGTCGAGGAGGCGCAATCACCTGCATTATCGCCAGAGCGTCGTGCAGAGATGGGTGAAGCGGCCGTTAAAGCTGCACAGGCCTGCAACTATGAAGGTGCCGGTACAATCGAGTTCATCTATGATTACCAGGAAGACAAGTTCTACTTCATGGAAATGAACACGCGTATCCAGGTAGAGCACCCGGTTACGGAAATGATCACAGGTGTCGACCTTGTTCAACAGCAGCTGAAAATCGCTGCTGGTGCGGAGCTTCCGTTCAAACAAGAGGACATCAAAATCAACGGCTGGGCAATCGAGTGCCGAATCAATGCTGAAAATGCATATAAGAACTTCATGCCTTCAGCTGGTACGGTAGACACTTATATCACACCGGGCGGCTACGGCGTGCGTATCGACTCGGCTGTATATGCGGGCTACACAATCCCTCCATACTACGATTCAATGGTGGCGAAGCTGATTGTTCATGCGGATACGCGTGAAGAGGCAATCGCCAAAATGAACCGTGCACTTTCAGAGTTCGAAGTATCAGGACCTGGCATCAATACAACGATTCCATTCCACCTGGCACTGATGAACAATGAAGTATTCCAATCTGCAAAGTTCAATACGAAGTTCCTAGAAGAGAACGATGTATTGGGCGTAGCTGAGAAAGTGAAATAATCTCTACCCGACCCCCTTTTCTGATAGGAAAAGGGGGTTTTCAATCGTATGGGAAGTTTCAGTGGAAGGCGGGGGTTTTCATCTTACATTGCCGGGAAAATGTAGTATAATAGTGATGCGAGAAAGTTAAAACCAGATTGTGTACGACCGGATCCGAACCGGCAACCGTAAAGAGAGGATGTTAACTATGGCTGAAAAACAACCAACATCATTTGTACAACCGACACCAGCAGGGAAAGAGGAGCTTGGCCGCATTGAAGTGGCCTCTGAGGTGCTGGAGGTCATTGCGGGCATTGCGACTACCGAAGTAGAAGGAGTCGCTGCGACACGCGGCAATTTCGCATCAGGGGTTGTAGAGCGCTTCGGTAAAAAGGTGCATTCAAAAGGCATCAAGGCATCGATGACAGAAGACGGGCTGGGGGCCGTCGATGTATTCTGCTCTGTCAAATATGGCTATTCCATTCCGAAGGTGGCAAAGGGTGTACAGACATCCATCCGTCAAGCAATCCAGAATATGACGGCAATCGAGACAAATGAAGTGAATGTACATATTACAGGCATTCAGTTCGAAAAAGACGAAGCCCAAGCATAGAATAGAAGAGTAGGAAATGTTGCAACCGGACATTTCCTACTCTTTTTTTATCCCTTCTCCACCCCTTTCCGGCACGCATGCATCCTGCGTTTTTGTTTAAGTTATTGAGGGAAAGCACATTAATGTATGGACATTGATGAAAGGATTGATGACACATGACATTCTCAGTACTGAATCGTCACGAACAAATAGATCGGGCAACCGAGGAAACGTTTGATTTGCTTATAATCGGAGGCGGCATAACAGGGGCGGGCATTGCGCTCGATGCAGCGGCGCGGGGGCTGTCCGTTGCACTTTTGGAGATGCAGGACTTTGCCGAGGGGACATCGAGCCGCTCGACGAAGCTGGTGCATGGCGGCCTTCGCTATCTAAAGCAATTTGAAATAAAGGAAGTAGCGGAATTAGGCAGGGAACGGGCCATCGTCTACGAGAACGCCCCGCATGTAACGACGCCTGTCTGGATGCTGCTACCCTTCCATCAGGGCGGAACTTTCGGGAAATTCACAACGGCACTTGGGCTGAAGATGTATGATGTGCTGGCCGGTGTGAAGAAGGGTGAGCGGCGGTTCATGCTTTCAAAGGAAGATATTTTGGAGCGGGAGCCACTCGTCAAAACAGACGGCCTTCTAGGCGGCGGTGTATATGTCGAGTACCGGACGGATGATGCCCGTTTGACGATTGAAGTGCTGAAGTCGGCGCACGAGCGTGGGGCGGTCCTTTTCAATTACATGAAGGCAGTGGAAATCAACACGAACAACCTCGCGTTCAAGGAAGTGGTGGCGGAGGACGCACTGACGTGCAGCCGCCATACGTTCAAGGCGCGCAAGGTGGTCAATGCGGCGGGCCCATGGGTGGATGAAGTACGGAAACTGGAAGGCGAGGTAAGCGGAAAACATCTGATTCTATCGAAAGGTGTCCATGTTGTGTTCGACCAAGCCGACTTCCCGCTAAAGCAGGCGGTCTACTTTGATACGGAAGATGGAAGAATGGTCTTTGCCATTCCACGTGAAGGAAAGACCTATGTCGGCACGACGGATACCTTCCATGAGGGCGACCCGGGGGACATGAGGGCGGAACAGTCGGATATCGACTATTTGCTGGGTGCCATTGCCTATATGTTCCCGGGAACGAATTTGTCCAAGGAGCATATCGAATCGACATGGGCGGGGGTGCGTCCGTTGATTCATGAGGAAGGAAAGGCACCTTCCGAAATTTCCCGTAAGGATGAAATCTGGCAATCGCCATCAGGTGTCATCACGATTGCAGGTGGAAAATTGACCGGATATCGAAAAATGGCTGAAAAAATCGTAGACCTGATTGTACAACAGCTGGAAGCCGAATACAGTAGAACATACCGGCCATGCACGACCAAAAAGCTGCCGCTCTCAGGCGGCGATTTGAGCGGCTCGAAGCACTTTGAAGCCTATATTGAAAGGAGCATCGAAAAAGGAATGGCTCATGGCCTGTCCCCGCAGGAAAGCGAGCAGCTGGCAAGGCTGTATGGTACAAATATCGACCGGGTGCTGGCCTATACAAAGGATGCCTCCTCTTTGCCGAAAGCAGTGCATGCACAGCTCCTATATGGCATCCATCATGAAAGTGTGGCAAAGCCGGTGGACTTCTTCATCCGCCGTACGGGTGCGCTATTCTTTCATATTGCGATGGTCGAGGCCTACCAGGAGGCGGTCATTGATGAGATGCAGCGCCTGCTCGGCTGGAAGGAAGACCAAAAAGCCCTTTATACACAAGAACTCGAAGCAGAATTGAAAAACGCAAAAGTATAATTATTATGACAGCAGGGGGGCGCCATGTATGTCGCAATTTTGGGGAGAAATGGTCGGAACGATGATTCTGATTTTATTCGGAGGTGGCGTTGTCGCCGGTAACGTATTAAAATTTTCTAAAGGGGAAAACGGAGGATGGGTTGTCGTCACGATTGCATGGGGGCTCGCTGTTGCAATGGGAGCTTATGCAGTGGGGGATATTAGTGGCGCGCATTTGAATCCGGCTCTTACAATCGCATTTGCAAGCATAGGCGATTTCCCGTGGGCGGATGTACCAGTGTATATAGCAGCCCAGATGATTGGGGCAATCATCGGTGCGGTACTTGTCTATATCGCATATCTCCCGCATTGGAAGGCTACGGCGGATGCCGACTTGAAGCTGGCGGTGTTCGGCACCTCCCCGGCAATCCGCCACTTACCATCGAATCTGATTGCCAAAATGATCGGTACCTTTGCGCTCGTCCTTGGCATTTTGGCAATTGGGGCCAATGAGTTTACGGAAGGGCTCAATCCGCTGATCGTCGGTACGCTCATCATCGCCATAGGTATGAGTCTGGGGGGACCGACAGGGTATGCCATCAATCCAGCGCGTGACCTCGGTCCGCGCATCGCCCATTTTTTGCTGCCGATACCGGGCAAGCGAGATTCCGACTGGTCGTATGCGTGGGTGCCTATCGTAGGCCCTATTGTTGGCGGTGTGTTTGGCGCTTTATTTTACAAGCAGTTTTTCTTAAGTGAAAATTCAATCGCTTTTTGGCTTTGCCTAAGCGCTGTGCTGGCACTGTTCGTTGCAGCACAGGTTTCTATGTCTAAGAGGAAAGTTGGGGATAATGTATGAAAAAATATATCATGGCGCTGGACCAAGGGACGACGAGCAGCCGGGCGATTTTATTCGACGAGATGGGGAATCCTGCTCACATCGCCCAGCAGGAATTCAAGCAGCATTTTCCGAAATCCGGGTGGGTTGAGCACAATCCAAAGGAAATCTGGAGCTCGATTCTATCAGTCATTGCTCAAATATTATATAAAAATAATATAGCTGCCGAACAGGTGGAAGGAATCGGTATCACAAACCAGCGCGAAACGACTGTCGTGTGGGATAAAAACACAGGGGAGCCGATTTATAACGCCATCGTCTGGCAATCGCGCCAGACTGCCGAAATCTGCGAGCAACTGAAAAGCGAGGGCTATGAGGAGCTGTTCCGCAATAAGACGGGACTTCTTATTGATGCGTACTTTTCCGGCACGAAGGTCAAATGGATTTTGGACAATGTGGAGGGTGCACGCGAGAAGGCGGAGAACGGCGACCTCCTTTTCGGTACAATCGATACATGGCTGATCTGGAAGCTGACGGACGGGGCGGTCCATGTGACGGACTACTCGAACGCATCGAGAACCCTCATGTATAACATCTATGACCTGAAGTGGGATGAGGAACTTCTGGAGATATTGGGTGTACCTCAAACGATGCTGCCGGAAGTCCGTCCTTCATCGGAAGTCTATGGCACTGTCGTAAGCAAGCACTTCTTTGGCCATTCCGTGCCCATAGCCGGCATTGCAGGAGACCAGCAGGCGGCTCTGTTCGGCCAGGCATGCTTCGAAAAGGGCATGGCAAAAAACACATATGGAACGGGCTGCTTCATGCTGCTGAACACCGGTGAAGAAGCGGTCAAGTCCGAGCATGGCCTTCTGACGACGATTGCATGGGGAATCGACGGCCAGGTGCATTATGCACTGGAAGGGAGCATCTTCGTCGCCGGTTCGGCTATTCAGTGGCTCCGCGACGGACTACGCATGTTCCGCAAATCAGGCGACAGCGAAGATTATGCCAAGCGCGTTCAGGGGACGGACGGTGTCTATGTCGTACCTGCTTTTGTAGGGCTGGGTACACCGTATTGGGACAGTGATGTGCGGGGCGCTGTATTTGGTCTTACACGGGGGACGAGCAAGGAGCATTTCATCCGGGCCACGCTGGAATCCCTTGCTTATCAGACCCGTGATGTGTTCGAGGCGATGGCATCTGACTCTGGGATTGAAATGAAGAAGCTGCGTGTTGATGGCGGCGTGGTCATGAATGATTTCCTCATGCAGTTCCAGGCCGATATCCTGAATGTACCTGTAGAGCGTCCGACAGTGAATGAAACGACAGCGTTAGGTGCCGCTTATCTGGCTGGGCTGGCAGTTGGTTTCTGGGAAGACAAAGACGCCGTTCAAAGGAATTGGCAGCTTAATCAAAAATTCGATCCGGCCATGGAAGAGGAGCATCGGGAAACATTATTTGCCGGATGGCATAAAGCGGTGAAAGCTGCACAGGCTTTTAAATAAACGAGATGTCTCTATTCTTTTTAGGATAGAGGCTTTTTGTTTTGGGTAAAAGGAGAAAAAAGGAGATGGTCGTAATGGAGGCAAAAGATTATTTTAAACTCCATGAAAAGGAAATCATCGAGGACATGAAGCATCTTGTCATGGCTGCATCGCCTTCTCTGAACAAGGAATTGGCCGACCAGTGCAAGGATGTGCTGCAGGGGCTGTTCAAATCATATTTCGGCAGGAAGGCGCAGGAGATGGTCATGGAGGAGGTAGGGAATCATCTGAAATTCACATATGGCAGCGCCTCGGGGCAGGTGCTGCTTGTCGGACACTATGATACGGTATGGGAGCCGGGTACCGTGGAATATCGGGAGGTTTCGGATAAAATCTACGGACCTGGCATACTGGATATGAAGGGAAGCCTAATCAGCGCCATCTGGTTTCTGAAGTATATAAAGCATTTCAATATACCGTTAAAGAAAAAAATCGTGCTGTTCATCAACAGTGACGAAGAAATCGGCAGTAAAGCGTCCCGCCCTTTCCTCGAGGCCGAAGCGGCAAAAAGTGAGGCTGCCTTCATTTTGGAGCCGCCCGTTGTAGGGACGGGTGACCTGAAAACGGCCCGCAAAGGAACGTCGAAATATTTGCTGAAACTCCAGGGTGCATCCGCGCATGCCGGGAATAATCCTCAGGAAGGTGTAAGTGCCATCAAGGAGGCGGCAAAGCAGATTCTCGACATTGAAGGCATGACCGATTATGACAAAGGGACAACGCTCAATGTGGGGCTGGTGCAAGGAGGAGGGAAATTGAATGTCATACCGAATGAAGCCCATCTTGGAGTGGATGTGCGTGCAGCTACGAAGGAAGAACAAAGGAAGGTGGATGAATACTTCGAACAATTGGAGCCGCATGACGATCGGGTGAAAATCGAGGTGGAGGGCGGTATCAACAGACCACCGATGGAACAGACGCATCAGTCGGCGAAGTTATTCGAAATAGCACGTGAAGAAGCGGAGCATCTAGGCATGAATCTTCATGAAGCGAAGGTGGGCGGCGGCAGCGACGGGAACTTCACTGCCCCAATCGTCCGGACGCTGGATGGACTTGGACTTGTAGGTGACGGCATTCATGCAGAATACGAGCATATTGAAAAAGAGCACATCGCTGAACGATTTGCCCTTTTGACCAATACGGTATTAGAGGTAATAGATGAATGTTAGGAAAAGGGTTTTGGACGGTCGGAGGAGCTACGATGCGGAGGCCGCCCCTCTTTTTGTTTTCTTTCGTTTTGAAACCTTTATGTTTTCATGGATGCGTTCGAGGTAGTAGAAATTGGAGAAGTACTGGATGCCCCTTGAATTGGCAAGGGCCTCTTGTTTATGTCTTTCAAATTCCGTCATGTCGCCCTTTTTATAGCTTCGTGTGGCGGCAATAATGGATGACATCCATGGTTTTTGCAACAGATGGTCGTCTGCCGTTACCTCTCCGTTCGCCGCTGCAATGAGGGCGAGCGTGTAGCTCCGCATCATCTCATCAGGAATCTGGGCAGCGAAAGTTTTGGCTGCGGAGTAGTCATGCTCGAGCATTGCCCTGCTGGACCGGTGCATTCCCTGTATGAGGGGAGACTTGTAGGCGCCGAGGACCAGGTCGATTGCCTGCAGTTGGGCTTGCTTTGAGCCGCTTTTTAGGGAAAGGGTGTAATGATATAAAGGATTCTTCGCAGAAGACTGCAAAAAATAGCCGATTTTTTTTACATCTTGGCTTCTGTACAAGATATGGATGACGTAGAAGGTACGTGCCAGGGACACACCGATGACAGCGGCGATGAACAGCCAAAATGGAAGTCCGAGAAACACTGTAATGATTCCGAAGATAATGGTAAACAACAGGATGAAGATGGTAAAGCCCATATGGACACCTCCAGATATTTTATCTTTTTTAATCATTGGTTCATCCCTGGAATCTCGGGATGACCACTCGCGATTAATAAAACTGTTGATTGAACGGAAGAAAGCGTGCGTGGCTGACAGCCCTCGTTCTTCTCAGCACAGCGAGGTTTCCTGGCAACACGAGTCTGTCTGCGATGGAAATGTAGACAGCTTCACATATAAGTAAAGTTACTATTATTTATTGCTTTTTTGTATACGTTAAAGCTGCGTGTCTGCGGAAAGTTTCCATTATAATGGAAAACACCCCTTGTTATGTTAGGGGGATTTATAATTCGTAAATTTTTCCGGCTTGTCTAATAGGAATGGTTTTTGCTAAAATGAGGCGTTATCCTAAGGAAAAGTTTATGGTGGCGGTGTACCCCAGGAAAAAATATGCTATCATAAAATTAATGTGAACAAGAAGGAGATTTAATGTATGAAACGACATGAAGCGCGCGCTAAAGCGTTGCAGGTATTGTTTCAATTGGACAGCACGGAACTTCCGGTAGAGGAAGCAATCGAGCATGTTCTAGAAGAGCAGGAGACGGATGCCTTTTTAGAGCAGCTTGTACGTGGGACGGTTGAACACAAAGCGCAAATCGATGCAGCGCTGGAAGAAAAGTTGGAGAAATGGACACTTAGTCGTCTTCCGAAAATTGAACGAACTGTATTACGTCTATCCGTCTATGAACTCCTATATATGAAGGATGCGCCTGAAAGGGTCGTACTGAACGAAGCGATCGAGCTTTGCAAAGTGTACGGCGACGAAAAGTCGAGCAAGTTTGTAAATGGTGTTCTTTCTAAATTTACACAATAATATTCGCTGAACATTGGAAGGGGTAACAACATGTCAAGTGCAATCATTAATGGTAAAGAAATTGGTCAGGAAATTCGCAAGTCGGTAGAAAAGCGTGTGGAAAAGCTGAAACAGCAAGGTGTGACGCCTGGTCTGGCAGTGATTCTAGTAGGGGAAAATCCAGCAAGCAAAACATATGTTGCAAACAAACAGAAGTCCTGTGAAGCAATCGGCATGTTCTCGGAGTTAATTAAACTGCAGGAAGATGCCACACAGGAGGCTCTGCTTGATCAAATTCGGGAATTGAATGAACGTGAAGATATTCACGGTATCCTTGTACAGCTGCCTCTTCCAAAGCACATCGATGAAGAAGCAGTCATCGCGACGATTTCTCCAGAGAAAGACGTCGATGGCTTCTCACCTATAAGTGTAGGGAAGATGATGCTGGGACAAGATACGTACTTGCCATGCACTCCTTTCGGTGTAATGAAACTTTTAGAGCATTCCGGCATTGAAGTTGCAGGCAAACATGCCGTCATCGTAGGACGCAGCCACATCGTTGGAAAACCGATGGGGCAGCTGCTCCTTCAGAAGGATGCGACCGTTACATATACGCATTCCAAAACGCCTGATCTGCCGGCTTTCACAAAACAGGCGGACATCCTGATTGCGGCGGTTGGACGTACCAACTTCATTACAAAAGACCATATCAAGCCGGGAGCTGTTGTCATCGATGT
>JAZUQF010000303.1:0-5032 GCA_045605545.1 Lysinibacillus sp. | reverse complement strand
CTCTTCCATCAGCTCCATCCGCTGTTTCGTGAGGGATGCGACGATTTGGCTGTTTTCCGCATACTGTACAAAGCTCAAACCCGTATAGAGGCTGCTTGGCAGATGGACGGAAGACATCTGCAGGGATTCGAGCAGCAGCTTTTCGAATTCTTCGCCCCCCGCTTCAGTAATTTTATAGATTGCCTTCGAACGGTTGCCTGTCTGTTCGATGGAATCGATTTCGACGAGGCCTTCCTTCTCCATCTTTTTCAATGCGTGGTAGACAGATCCCGGCAGGACACCGGCCCACGTATCCGTCTGGCTCTTCCCTAATAATTGATGAATCTCATAGCCTGACATCGGTCCTGTTTTTAATAGGCCCAGCACCATTAATCTTGTCATCTAGCACCACTCCATCTTTCACTATTCAACGTTGAGTATCATTGTAGCATGGAACGGTACCGACCGTACAGGTTAGGACGCCAGTTTCTTCCTTCTATTGCCTTGTTCGGGACTGCTCTCCCATTTGAAGGTTGGAATGGAGACCAGTAGTGCCAGCAGGAGGTATATGAGCGGAACACCCACTCCGGCGAGTAGAAGGCCTTCCCCGAGCATTAATCCGCGCAGCGCCTGCACATAATGCTCGAATGGCAGTAGCTTGCCGAGCAGCACCACCCACTCCGGAGCATTCTGCAAACTGTAGAACGCCTGGCTCATAAAGACCATCGGCAACTGCACGATGTTGGAGAACATGCTGATTTGCGCTTCATTGTGTGCGAAATTGCTGATGACGAAGCCGATGCTTGTAAAGCAGAGTGAACCGACAACAAGCAGCGCGAACGTGGCAAGCACTGTTGCTACGGTTACCTCAATGCCAAAGGTGAAAACGCCCACCAGCCACACAATCGCATTCAGCAGCACACCGATGAATGTCCGTGCCATCACCATGATGACGATAAAGGAAAGGAGCGGCATCGGTGTCAGCTTCAATAATTTATAGACACCGCGATTCCGTTGCACATGTACCTGGAAGGCTATCCCCTGCATTCCCCAGAAAATCGTGCTGATGGCCGTCACCCCCGCCACAATCTGCAGCTGTTGGCCTCCCTCATCGAAGTAATAGCCGAGCCCGACCATCAAGAAAATCGGAAACGCCAAGGAATAAAACAACGTCACCCTATCGCGCAAGGACGTGGCGAGCATCGATTTAAAAATGATTAATACCATCATTCTCCCCTCCCATTGTCAGACGTAGATACAGCTCCTCCAACCTGGCGACGCCATACTCAGCACATAGCAAGGCGGGATTTCCCTCGGCAATGATACGCCCCTGGTCAATCATGACGACACGTGTGGCCAGCCTATCAACCTCATCCATATCATGCGAAGTGAAGACGACGGACTTCCCTTGCAGGTGCAACTGGCGAATCAACCCATGAATCTCCTGACGGGCGCGAGGATCGAGCGCTACTGTCGGTTCATCCAAAAAAATTAGCTCCGGGCTGTGGATGAGTGCAATGGAAATGGCCAACCTCTTCTGTTGGCCGCCGGATAGTTTGCGCGCATCCAGCTTTTTAGCGTCGTATAATCCGCATGAAGATAAAACTTCATCCACTTGCTTTTCCGTCAATTTCTTGTTATAGAATGCGGCGAATAGCTTCAAGTTTTCGGATGCAGTCAAACCGGCAAAAAACGGTGCCATCTGTAGCTGTACACCGATCTTTTCCTTGAAGCGTCCATACCAATAGCTGATTTCCCCTCTATCCGCCTGCTTGAGCCCGACCAGCATCTCCAGCGTCGTGGATTTCCCCGCCCCGTTCGGCCCGATGACGGCCAATATTTCATTTTCCTGAATGTCAAGGCTGATGGACTCTACAACCGTCCGTTTATCATATGCCTTGTGAAGATTCCTTGCCTGAATGAACATTTCTCTTCTCCCCCTTTCATCTCTAACAAATAGTCAACGTTGAATATTTGCGTTTGACTAAATAATATGCAAACAATTGGAAAATGTAAAGTGTTTTCAATGCAAATTTCAATTTATCCCCTTTAAAGGGTCGATTATCCTCATTGTTCGCTTTATAATAAAGGCACCATGATTGCCTATTTTGACGATGGTGGACAACAGAGAGGAGGAATTTGATGGATTGCAGACTGGCTACGAAGGAAGATATGGACCATCTCATCAGTATGCGCTGGGACTTCACGCTGGAAGATTATCCGGAAATGGAGGCTGCATCGGACGGTTATGTAGCGTTCGAGGAGGAATGCAGGGGCTTTCTGGAACGGGCGTTTAACGGGGAGCGATGGCATATCTGGGTGGCTGAAGAGGAAGGGCAGATCATCTCCCATATGTATATCGAACTGATTGAAAAAGTGCCGAGGCCCGGGCGGATTACTCGTCCATTCGCCTACATGACGAACGTCTATACCTTACCTGCATGGCGCGGCAAAGGGATGGGCGGCAAGCTGCTTTCGCAGGTCAATGCCTGGGTGAAGGACAATGACTATGAATTCGTCATCGTGTGGCCGAGCGAAGGCGGTGTCGACTTCTATAAGCGCCACGGCTACGTACTGTGCAATGAACCAATGGAATATGTACCTTCCTGATGGGGAGAAAATGAGGAGGATGGGAAAATGAATGATGAAAAAACGATTATCGAACGGTGCGTAACGAAGAAGGGATGACATTTACGGACTTCGAACCCTTCAACTAGCAGGCGTCCGCCTATGCAAAATCAGGGCTTCCCTTTGCCGAGCTGCTCACACAAGCTAAATCAGCCCGCTTCCTTCTTGTAGAGGAACTGGAGGCGATGCCGCTTGACAGGCTGACGATGCCCTTGACTTCGAACGGGGAATCGCATTGTCCCTTCACCGGCCTCCCATACTCGCTCCTTTATACGATAGAGGAATTCACGCAGCATGATTATCACCATCAAGAACAGGTCATGCAGTTTCTGAAACTGCTTGTGTAGGATTGATGAATAAAAATGCGCCCGGACCTCCTGATATGTCCAGGCACATAGCTAATATCGTCGATTACGGCACATATCTTCGATGAAGAACTTCATCAATGAATGGTCATTGGTCAATTCAGGATGGAAGGAGCAGGCAAGCAGGTGACGGTCTCTTGCACATACGATGTCACCTTCATGCATCGCCAATACTTCCACCCCATTCCCTACAGCCACGATTTTCGGAGCCCGGATGAAGACCGCGGGAAAAGAGTCGCTTACTCCTTCAATGGCCAACTGCATCTCAAAGCTGGCTACCTGGCGTCCGAATGCATTACGGCGGGCAGTGATTTGCATCTTGCCGATATGCCCCTCCTCTCCTTCTACCGTTCCAGCAAGCAGAATCAGGCCTGCACATGTCCCGAATACCGGCTTCTCTGCAGCAAATTGACGAAGCGCCGGAAGCATCTGCGCATAGTCGATCAAGCGCCGAATTGCCGTACTTTCTCCCCCGGGCAAAAGCAGACCATCAACGGCAGTAAGCGCCGATGCATCTTTGACCAGGAAAGCTTGCCCTCCGCATGCCTCGATGGCCTTCATATGCTCGGCCACGGCTCCCTGCAGGGCCAATACGCCAATCTTCATTACCACCCACGCTCCTGCATTCGCTCCCCATGTGTAAGCTGGCTGATTTCAATTCCCTTCATCGGTGCCCCAATTTCCTTCGATACTTTTACAATCAATTCATAATCCTGATAGTGCGTTGTAGCCTGCACGATGGAACGGGCGAATTTTTCAGGTTTTTCCGCCTTAAAAATGCCCGAACCAACAAATACACCATCCGCACCGAGCTCCATCATCAAAGCCGCATCCGCCGGGGTGGCCACTCCTCCCGCTGCGAAGTTGACAACCGGAAGACGTCCTTCACGCTTGATTGCCAGCAGTACTTCATAAGGGGCACCCAGATTCCTTGCTTCCGTCATGAGTTCATCCTCGTTCATAGCCACGACGGTCCTTACTTGTGCATTCACCTTCCTTAGATGACGGACTGCCTCGACGATATCCCCCGTCCCCGGCTCCCCTTTCGTACGGAGCATCGCTGCCCCTTCCCCGATGCGCCGCGCCGCTTCACCAAGGTCGCGGCAACCGCAGACGAATGGGACCGTATACTGGCTTTTCAGCAGATGGAATTCTTCATCCGCTGGTGTCAGTACCTCACTCTCGTCTATGTAGTCCACCCCCATCGCCTCCAGCAGGCGTGCCTCCACAATATGTCCGATTCTTGCTTTCGCCATAACGGGAATCGTCACAGCACTCATCACTTCCTCTACAATGCGCGGATCCGCCATACGTGCCACCCCACCTGCCGCCCGAATATCCGAAGGCACACGCTCCAGCGCCATCACTGCTACTGCTCCTGCAGCTTCCGCAATTTTCGCCTGCTCGGCATTGACCACATCCATGATGACACCTCCCTTCTGCATGAGTGCCATTCCTCTTTTCACTACATCTGACCCTGTTAAAACTGTCATTTCCCCTTCACTCCTTCAGGTTAGTATAATGTCCATTATAGAAAATTCTGAACTTATTGAAATAGCCAGTTTACTACATTTTAGAGTGGTCAGACTATCAAGTTAAATTCTTCGAAATGTTAGGTGCACTTAAATTTGTAACAAATATGATTTTCAGGAGGATTATTCCCTCAAAAAGAGAAAGTAATTATTATAATTACGAAAAGATTTGATGATGAAGATGCAGCCGAATAAAGCCTGATATGTAGAAAGGAGTGAGCAATATGTTAAGGAGAGTCGGGACGATTTATCTTCCCGTTGCAGATGTAGAAAGGTCTTCTGAGTGGTATATGGACAAGCTGGGTGCGCAGCTCAGCCATCAGGATGAGGATAAGGCCATTGTGAATGTAGCCGATTTAAGTCTTTTTCTTGTCAAATCCCCTGAACAGGAAAGCGACAATTTTATGGATGTGCACGGGGAAGAGAGGTGCTCCATCACGTTCAAGGTGGATGGATACCCGGCATTGCAGGCGCTGCGGAAAGACTTCCTGGACAAAGGAATGGAGGTCGGCGATATTGAAAACAGGG
>JAZUQF010000302.1:0-5449 GCA_045605545.1 Lysinibacillus sp. | reverse complement strand
CCTTGTCGCTTAATTATTTTTAAGTTGTATATCAAATTCACCAAATAGACGTATTGCCTGTTTGTAATTTTTTCGATTTTATCTCGAAACCCTAATCCATTAATGTTTCCCGAAAGTGCTTGTCGGGTGAAGCACATGAATAATGGCCTGTCTGGGGGATCCAAACAGGCCTGAATGGAGTAAATCTTTACAGATTTCCAGCAGTCTTATACCTTTTTTCAATGACCTTACCATTATCGGCCACAAGTTTTCCTGAAGTCAGGGGCTGTCTCAACAGAGTTGCCGGATGTCCCTCTCCATTTTATTCATTCGACTCTGAAAGCCGTAGCCTATAAAGCTTGTCACCATTCTCCTCCGGGTTGCCGCGTCCATCTGTGTTATTTGTAATGAAATAAAGGTAGTCGCCGTCCACCAACACATCGCGAATCCGGCCGAGCCCCGTTACAATTTCCTTTTGTTCTCCAGATGCCGGGTCGAATGCCAGCACTGCCGTTCCTCTTAAGGCAGCAACGTACAATTTTCCATTGTCATAATCCATTCCAGATGGCGCCCAAGTCGTTTCAGCTCCTGATGTAAATAATGGGGCAATCATGCCCTCCTGCTCCTGAGTACCTTCAATCAGCGGCCAGCCGTAATTTTGTCCGGCTTCAATCCGATTGATTTCATCATTGGCATTGTTGCCGTGCTCGCTGGCAAACAGCTCCCCATCAGGAGACCAGGCAAGCCCCTGCGGATTGCGGTGTCCATAGCTATAGACATAGGAATCCGAATCTGGATTGTCGTCTGGAATCGAGCCATCGAGATTCATCCTTAGTATTTTACCACCCAATGAATTCATGTCCTGTGCACTATCCCGTACCGTCGCATCACCTGTCGTGGCATACAGCTTCTCATCAGGCCCAATTTTCAGCCTTCCACCGTGATGATAGGCGCCACTTGGAATCCGGTCGAGGAGCAGCTCTTCCTCCCTCCAGGTGCCATCCTCCAGACGAAGTGTGACGACCCTGTTGAATTGTCCGTCATCGTCTTCATACGTATAGTACGCATATGCCTGATTCAATTCTGGAAAATCCGGGGCGAGCACAAACCCTAATAAGCCCGCCTCTGCAGCGGTCGAAAGTGTTTTTTGCAGCTCGACTTCCTGCCGCTCCATTTTCTCGTCTTCAACCTTTACAATATGACCCGCTCTTTCAGTTAGATAGAATGTATCTCCGAGCTTTTCGATGGACCAGGGCACCTCGAGATTTTCCATGACTGCCTCCATGGCCTGATTTTCCTGTTCATTGATGGATTCGTTTGGCTGGTCCACAGTAGCCGGCTGTTCATCTGAAGCACATCCCGCCATTACCGCAGCAGCCGTCAGAATAAAGGGAAAAAATTTTTTCAACATTCATCACCCCTGCTTGTTATAGTCAATGGTAAGTTACCCTACTTTGCTTGTGGCGTAACTATCAAAAAGTTTTTATACTCCCTGCGCGAACTGTCACTTGCTTTCCCTATCCCTTATCCATTTCAGGCCTGATCAATAGTTCCGCGTGCAATTCAAGCATTGATGGGACGTATGATTGGAAGAATGTAAAAACCCGCCGGCACTAGGCTTCGAGCCGTAGTAACTTTTTGGGAAATAACCGACTACAATATTCATTCATCCATCTCCCTTGATTTCACAGAATCCATTTATCAAGAGTTCATAACCTTACCTGCCAACTCTTACTTCACCATAATATTCTCTCTGCTAAATATCACGATAATCCCTGTTACAATAAATAAAGCTCTATAGGCATAGATGATATATTTGTTTTTTGAATGCCAGCCTTTTGCGGTAAAATACACTTCCAGTAATACAAATGCGCTATAAAATAAAACCAGTTTGAAAAAGTTCAATTGGTTAAAAAACAATAAAATCAACAGTAAACTGCAATATATCAACATTCTAAAGAATTGGTTTTTCATATAATCCCCCCTATCAGATATGAAATGCAAAGCTTACCACTCATACCTATAGTACTTCACTTTGAGGGATTGTAAAATTCCATAAAAAAAGACAGCTCTAGTAGCTGCCTTGTTCCTTCTCTTCCTCATCCAGCGATTGTACATGATATACGACCGAATCGTTATCGAACGATACGTATGTTGGACGATTGAAATGATGATGTCCGTCGTGATCAAGCTTCCGGAAGACGTCGAGCATCGCCTGCTTGAATTGCGGCTCGATCAAGTTTTCTTCATAGCCGCTTGTAATGACGCGGATTGATTTGTAGGCTTCATCTTCGATTTCCTCGCCGTCCCGTGTCAGATAGTGAAGCGTTATGTTGAATGTGTTGACGGTTGGGTCCATCCATATTTTATAGAGGTGTGAATGTGCGTTCGGCAGATCGGGCTTATCCCTCATTTGCTGCAAGAAGCTTTCCAGCTGGTCATAAATCTTTTTCATAAGAACACTTCCTTTTTTCAATGGTTGTTTATCTATTGACCAAATTAGGGTGGCATAAACTTCATTTGGGGATTTTAAGCCCGTTGCCCCACCATTATGCTACTGTCTCGTCTGCAGGGTGAACGGCTTGGACTGGAAGGAATCCTCCGCATCCTCTTCAGACTGGATGATGACGCGCATCTCTTCCTCCCCTTCAAACATCCTGTTCGGAATCATCATCGATACGAACAGCTCTCCATTGGCATTTGGCCTGAATGCCTTCTTGCCTATGATTTGGCCGGCAGTAATCTTCACATTCTCCGCAGGTCCGAACGTGACGCCGCCATCAGCCTTTTCCAGCATGATCATGTATGTCTGCTGAAAAGACAACTTCTCGGCAAACACCTGAATATTAACGGCATCCCGGTCAAAAATGAACTGGACATCGCCATGACCATCCGGGAAATACAGTTTGCCGACCTGTTTGATGACCGTCACTTCATCCTGGTCAGCCTGTACCTCCTGGCCGCCCAAGCTTCCTTCATCCGAACAGGCGGCGAGCATGACACTTAACAGTAAAACAAATCCGAATCTCTTCATGACATCTTCCCTCACCCATCTATATTTTTTTATTGCTTTCATCTATTGTTTCAGGAACTGCTCCAAACTGTGGATAGATGTAATATTGTCCCCCTCCTCTTCCGGCAGGCGAAACGTACAATTCGTAAAATGAACCACGTAGGAAGCAACTTGAATACCTTTCTTTTTTAGCGATTGCAACGACATGTAAGCCTTTTCAAATTCTATTGTCTCATTTTTCTCACTTATTTCATAGGGAAGCGAGAAACTGATGTGCCAGACTGCATTTTCTTTCAGCTCTTCTTGATCAGTTGCGTCTTCTATTCGCTGTAGCATTTCGATATCCAACGACAATGAACTGGCATTCACCTGCTGATAATATTCCCTAATTGGCGGCAATATAAAACGGTCGCCGTACTTCTGCCAATAGGCATGGCTATAATCATCCATCACTTCGGTATCAGATGCTTCCACATAAAAGGTCACATTGGTTTGTTCAGACGTCGCATCCATATAGTAAGTACCTCCATCCAGCAAATCATAGCGAATGGAACCAAGCTCGAAGGTTTCTTGATATGTTTCCTCTAAATGGGCATGCATCTGCTCCTTCACCCGTCCGTGCTCCCATAGCAGCCCGTACTTCATATAGCCGTAGCCAAGCAGACTGAGGATAAAAAAGGTTGCAATACCCGCCACGGTAATTTTGTCGAACAACCGCAAGCCCACACCCCTTTTCTAGTTATATTCGCATGCTGCTTTAAATGTTTTATAAAACAAGCAAAGCCGCCCCCGAAAGTCTATGCTTTCAAAGGCAGCCCAATCCTCACTTATGCAGATGCTGCAGGATGCTGTTCTTCACTTCCTCTAATGTGGATGAACCACCGATGTCTCCTGTCTTCACCCCATTTGCGAGCGTCTGTTCAATGGCGGCTAATACTCTGTCCCCCGCCTCCTGGTGGCCGAGGAAATCAAGCATCATCTTGCCTGTCCAGATCTGGCCGATCGGGTTGGCGATGCCTTTTCCTGCGATGTCCGGCGCCGAGCCGTGAACAGGCTCGAACATGGATGGGTATTCGCGCTCGATGTTCAGATTGGCGGCGGGTGCAATGCCGATGCTGCCCATGATGGCACCACCAAGGTCCGTTAAAATATCCCCAAACAGATTTGATGCGACGATTACATCGAACTGGTGTGGCTTCATGACGAAGAAGGCGGCAAGCGCATCGATGTGGTTCACCGCCGTATCGATATCTGGATAGTCCTTCTTCACTTCTTCGAATACCTCATCCCAAAATGGCATGGAGTATGTAAGGCCATTGGATTTCGTCGCGCTTGTCACATGTCCGCGCGAATCCTTCGCAAGCTCGAATGCATAGCGCATCGCCCGCTCCGTTCCTTTCCGTGTGAACACCGCATTCTGGATGGCGATTTCATCCGCTCCCTGATGCATGCGGCCGCCGCTGTCGGAATACTCCCCCTCCGAGTTTTCACGAACTACGGTGATATCGAAGTTCTGCGGATGTTTCAGAGGCGATTCCAGCCCCGCAAGTAGCTTGGCAGGTCGAACATTGATGGCCTGTTTGAGCTCTCGGCGGATTTTAATCAACAGCCCCCACAGGGAAATGTGGTCCGGCACCAGCTCCGGCATGCCGACAGCTCCCAAAAAGATTTGGTCATAGCCCTTTAATATCTCGATGCCGTCCTTTGGCATCATCTCACCGTGCTTCAAATAATAGTCGCAGCCCCACGGAAAATGCGTCCATTCAAATCGAAACCCTCCGTCCAGCTTTGCGACGGCGTCCAAAACTTCGATGGCAGCCGGCACGACCTCCTTGCCGATGCCGTCCCCTTCGATGACAGCGATGCGATATGTTTTCAAACCTGGTTCCCCCTTATGTATGAATATTCACTATTTCGCTTCCATTATAGCAAATATTAGAAAAGAAATACTATTTTTGAAAATTATATTGAGAGTTTGTAGCTAAAAAAGAGATTTTGCCATCTGTACAGGATGAGGTAGCGGGGATGCTATGCGGATTCGAAGAAGTACATTATTATTCTAAAAAAATACTGACTTCATTTCATGTAAACTTCACATTTTTTGTTTACAATGTTTCGTAGAGAAGAAAGAAGCAGTTTCCTTCTTTTCCATTGATTTTTACTATAGGGGGCGTATTTCATTGAAAAAATGGATAATGACATTGTTATTGTGTGGGGGAATTTTCAGTGCTCCGGCAACTATCTCTGCCCATACACATTTAAGCAGCACCAATCCAGCAGACGGGGACACTGTAACAGAGCCGTTGCCGGAAATCACTCTTACGTTTGAGGGACAAATCGAGCAAGGGAGCACATTCAATCTGGCGGGTGCTGACGGCACAACCGTGGCACTAGAGGACATTACCGTGGCAGATGGTGAAATGACCGGTACGCTTGCCGCTCCGCTGGAAAACGGCG
>JAZUQF010000301.1:0-5153 GCA_045605545.1 Lysinibacillus sp. | reverse complement strand
CTGCAGGAAATGGAGCATTTGCTCCGTGACATGTGGGTTTTGGCGCAGCCTAAGCCATTTAGGAGAATGCCTGTATTCGCCTTGAACCGATAGATATTTAAGATGAGCATGCACTGAAACAGCTTCAGGCATGCTTTTTTGTTTTTGGTGCGCAACATGTGTATTTTTGTGGGCGGATGGAAAAGATATTTTCATCTGTTTTTTTATGCGAATTTTCAGGGACTGTGGGAAGGGACTGAAGCCGGTGGACTTGATGAACCGATTTATTATAAGCCGCTCTGCGGAAAAGCGGCTTTTTTATTTTTATGAGATGATTTCAATGGACAGGCATGTGTGGCTGCTGCGCAATAGAGTAGGTGATCTATTGCTGTTCAAGGATGAAGGCGACTATCCTTTAGTACTGCCGGTATGGCCAAGTCGGGGCTTTGCGGAAATAGTGGGCAAGAGTTTGGCCATACCATGCGAAGCGTTCCATATGACGCTTTCAGCCTTTCTGGATGAATTACTTGTCGAGATGGAGCGGGACGGCAGGGCGGTGTCCATTTTTCCGAATGGCCATGATGCAATCATCCAGACTCCCGTAGAAGTGAAGACGATGCTGCAGGATGTGTAATGATGGTACGGAGGAACCCATGGACATTTTTGTGTAATGATGGGAACCTAATAAGAAGAAACAAGCAAAAAACCACTCCTAGCCCTAAAGAGTGGTCTTTCGTGTTCAGGCAACCTTCATTTGAGTTTTCAAGAGTACATTTTTTATAAAAGCCGCTCCTGCCGCCACCATCACTGTTACAAGCAGTATGGCAAAGCCCGTGAGTGCTATAATCGGCGGTAATGCATCTGCATAATCCAGTATGCAGATTCCCGCAATGTATAAACCAATGATGACAAATGCACAGTACTTAATAGTATTCAACCCTTGAATAATATGGCTTGAGAAGATGGATGTACGCTTAGCGATTTGAATCATGTGCACCGTTTCATACAGCGCATAAAAAAATGGTGCCGCGGTCGCATACATGCCGAATAGAATCGGATATTTCAGATAGGCGACTTCCGGGTGGATCCGTACGGTTTCCTCTGCTACCCTCGGTAACGCGAACACACACAACAGCAAAACAATTAATCCTATGAAAATAATGACGCCACTTAAAACGACGGAACTGATTTTCTGCATCGTACTCTCCCTTCTTGTTTTTAAGATTGTCAATATGACGCCAGGAAATTCTGGAGGTTCCTGAGCAACTATTTAGGGATGTTTGCCTGTAGCTTCAATACATATTCAAGAAAATGGTATAATAAAAGGAAAATGGTGGGTGGTGATTTTATGGAGCTGCTCGTTCCTTTATCGATAATAGGTATTCCGCTTTTTTCGATTGTGCTCTGTACCAATGTTATTAGCTTATTCAAAAACGTTATCCATCATCCCGAGGAGTCTACAAAAAGCCAGACTGTTTTCATCAGCCTCAGTGTTGCCTACATATTATTTTCGTTTGCGTGTATATTAATTGCCGTTGCCGACTCCATTTCCATAATATGGAATACTCGGAATAGTTCCCGAACGGCATTTGGGAACTATTTATTTGTGTACCATTATCAAGCTTTCTCAAAATCCTTAATATACAAATAATTATAAATATAATAAAATTTAGTAAAATGATTCGGGAGGCGGAGAATGTATACACTATTAAAAGGCGGGCATGTGCTGGACATAGAATCAGGTCTGTTCGGCAAAAAGGATATTTTAGTGAAAGATACGCATATCATTCAAGTGGCAGATAGGATTTCAGTGCAGGGCACAAATGAAGTGCTGGATTGTACAAATAAATGGATCATCCCTGGATTAATTGATATGCACGTACATATCAAGCATAGCTTCGCGCCATTTTTTACGGCGGCAGGTGTTACAACGGTGCGCAATACAGCAGGCAGTGTGTTGGAACTGGCGGACTTGATGGTGGAAAACCCGCAGTCCATCCATCCGCATGTTATATCAGCGGACAGGATGATTGATGGACCTCCGGGGCTGTGGGGGGACACGAGCCCTTATAATTTGAACACGGATGATGAAGGGGAGGCGCGCCGGGAGGTTAGAAGACAGGTGGAGGCGGGTGCTGATTTCATCAAAGTATATGGCTGGCTGGAGAAGCACGTGATGGAAGCGGTAGTCGATGAAGCGAAAAGGCATCACAAAGAGGTCAGCTGCGATTTGCTGTATTCTACCGCGGTAACCGCCATCGATGCAGCAAATATCGGGATCAAATGGAATGAGCACTGCTCAGGGGTCTTGCAGGCGATTTTCCCGCGGTGGAGCATGAAAGCAGAGCAACATGCATGGGATGCCATTGATTGGGAACATCCCGATGAGGAGAAAATTGCTGAAGTATGTCAGGTTCTTTTAGATAAAGGGGTTGTTTTATGTCCGACCATGACACTGTTTGATCAAATGAATTTATTGAACGACTATTGGAAGCCGAATCACCCGATCATCCAGAAAATAGAGGGAAATGATGGCTTGATGAAGCAGTGGCACTGGATGCTCGACCAGCAGGAAGGATTGAAGCCTCTTGGGATGCAGCATGCCTACACGAAAAAAATCGCCTATATCTATCATGAAATGGGCGGATTGGTCGTTACAGGGACGGATACACCGGCAGGGATATTCACGTATCCCGGCATGGCACTGCACCGCGAGCTTATGCTGTTTGTAGAAAGCGGCTTTACAGAAACAGAAGCATTGCAGGCGGCGACCATCCATGCGGCCGATGCATTGGGGAGAAATGATGTGGGGCGTATCCAGGAAAATGCAGTTGCAGACCTTGTCGTATTAAACGAAAATCCTATCCAAAATATTGAGCATACCCGAGATATTGATTTTGTTGTAAAGGGTGGGCAGGTGATGGAATATGACTCCATCTTCCAACAGTTGATGACACCGGAACAACAGGAAGAGTTCATGAATGAACTGTGGCGTAAATTTGAAGAGTTTCAATTGTTGTAAGACGAATGGGTGTTTTCCATCAGTGGCGTTTCAGCCTGTGTAGGCATTCGGCAATTGTTGAAAGAAAAAAATGAAGGGTGTTGGGTGAATGAAAGCGATTTTTTCAAAAGGTTGGATTGGTAGCCTTGTGGCCGTCATTGTAGTACATCTCATTTACATCTTCTGTGAAACGACCTGGTCACCAAATTTCCGAGATTTAGATGGGACGTTGTTCGGCAGGATTTCTGAATCGGCGCTTTTCACTGAATTATATGCACCGTACGACACACCGTTGTTCAACTTGATGTCCGCATTTTTTGTGATTACACTGCTTCCGTATACCGTTGTTGGAGCTATCCGGGATTTGTTTGTCAAAAAGCGGACTGCTGGTAAAACGAGCTGAGGCAAGTGCGCAATAAAAAGTAAAGGCGAATTGGAAAGGGGCCCCATCTTGAGGGAGCGCCCCTTTTTGACGTGGATGCTGCCAAGCGATGGAGAAATTGCTTGGTGGAAACTTTACTAAATTTTCTGTCTTTTTAGAACGGATTGATAGGCCCCATGAAGTAGTTCAATTCCTTTTTCAATATCCGGCTTGTCCAAAGTGCTATAAGAAATGCGGAAATAACAGGGATTGGAACCGAAGACGCTACCGGGTGTAAAAATGACATTTTGCTTGGCGGCCTGCTTGTAAAGCTCATTAATTTGAATGCTTGGCTCACTTGGCTTGCACCATAGGTTTGTTCCTCCCTCGGGTTCATAAAAGGTCAGTTCGTCTTGAAAGTATTTTTTTAGCATATCGGTCGTTGCTTTCTTTTTCTCATTAAGCATAAGGCGGAGATTTGAAATGTGTTGGGAGAATTGCTCGGCCTTTAATACTTCTGTTGCCACTTGCTGTGATAAATAGGGCAATCCAGCGTCCATTTGCAGCTTCATCATCGTCAAGTGGTCGATGATTGGCTGGGAGGCTGTAATCCAACCGATTTTCGCTCCGGAACCGATGACTTTCGATAGGGAGCTTACATATATGACAATGCCGCAATCATCCATGGATTTTAACGTATATTCATGTTGGTACATATGGCTATTCAAATTGGACGGATCGTCTTCCACAACAGTAATGCCATACAGGGAACAGATTTCATATAGACGTTTTTTCCGCTCGAGCGTTACACGGGCGCCTGTAGGGTTTTGATAGGTAGGGTTGATGAATATCATTTTAATACGGTGCTTTTTATATAAGGATAAGACCTGGTCCGGATTCACCCCTTCTTTATCAATATCGAGAAAGTGCGTTTTAAAACGGTTTTCATGAAAAATCGGCAGTGTATAGGCGAATGAAGGGTTCCCTATGGCGATTGCGTCGCCTTTTTGGAGCAGGGAGCTGGCGGCTAAATAAATCGCCTGCCGTGCACCGGCAGTAACGAGAATGTTATTGGCCGTCGATTCAATTTGCCGGTACTTCTTCATATAATGGGCGATTACATGACGAAGCTCCTCTTGTCCCTGTGGGTGGCCGGCGTCAAAGACGGGCTGTAGAAAAGGGTAGAATGATGTGCATAGGGAACGAGGCTGTAGGTCCGCTGATAAATCCGCCGAGGCAAAATTAATGATTTGATGACTTTGTTTTTTTGTCTGGAGCTGCTGTAAGATTGATTGCTGTTGTTGGATATTCGATAAAGCAGGTGGAGGTGTGATGTGATGAATGGCTTTCTTATCGTTTGGAGCAACAATGGTGCCTATGCTGACATTTCTTTCGACTAACCCCTTTGCGCGTAATTCCTCGTATGCTGCATGAATTGTACTACGATTGACATTCAATATTGAAGCAAGCTCTCGTTCAGTATGTAATTTCATTCCTACAGGATAAATCCCCTTTGCAATACAATCCTCGATATAATTGGCTATTTGGCGATAGTAAGGAACTCCCTTTGTTTTGCATAAGTTAATCATTTGAATCCCCCTTATTAATGTCTGTGTTATTAATTATAACATCTGAAAGTGTTTTTGTTAAAAATTTGATGTTTTGGTTGGTCTTTTTTCTTTTTGCTTGGTTGGTTCCAATCAGATTTTTTCATGATAAAGTAATGGATGTAAAGATTGGTAATGATATTATGTAAGATTTAATAACACAAAAGGAGGTGGCATGATGGATTATGTGAATCCGCAAGAAGTG
>JAZUQF010000300.1:0-10207 GCA_045605545.1 Lysinibacillus sp. | reverse complement strand
CCGCTATATGATGTATGTCAATTCCATCCATAAAGAGGATGACTCACAGATGACGCACCGCTTCATCGAATTTAATGCGGAGGGCGAGATTGTAGAGGAGATCGAGTTTGCCCACGATGAAGAGTATTACGACTTTTTCTCGACGGGGGACCGCTTCGCCTTTGCACGGGGTCAGGAATACATGGTGCTGGACCTCGATACGATGGAGATGGATACCGAGCCCCTCGACAGCACAATCAGCTATGCATCAAGCTATGAATATCCTTCCTATTTGATGACGGATGAAAGCTTTTATTTATTCCAGGAGGGCTATGCGCTCGGGCAAAAGTTCGCGCGCCTCCAGCCGGAACAGGACCTGCTGACAATCTTACGAAACTATGTATTCATCCATAGCCTCACCCCGCAGGTTTCCACCCTTGCCTATGACGCAAAGACGGGCAAGGCTGTCGGCGGGCTCAGGCAGGGTCTTGATTTTATGGATATCGAAGAAACGGGGGACATTTTAGCCCATAGCCCAAATTACGGCGAGTACTCCTATACGCTTACGATGGTGAGGCCCGCTCCTGTTATGTCATATGCCAAAGACAAGACGTGGACCGTGACCTTCAACAAGACGCTGGAGGCACAGTCGATCACCAATCAAACGGTGTATGTACTTAATTCGGCCGGCGAGCATGTGGAGGGTGTGACGCTTTCAATTGATAAGAAGAAGCTGTCCATCCATGCACCTGCAGCAGGCTACGGCTCTGGGGGACCCTATACCCTCGTCATTACAAGCGGCATTAAAGCCGCCGATGGAAAGCAGGTCACGAGCGGCCAGACGAAACAATTCAACATCAGATGAGAAATGGGCCAGGAGAAGCACGCCTCTCCTGGCCCATCTATTTTTATGATTTTGGATGATCCTCTGATGAAACTTCCTTCACTTCCAGCTCCGGCTGCTTCAGCTCCTTCGACTCGATGCCTTCAGTTGTTGCAACCGCCTCTTCGGCTGCATGCACTTCCGGATGGGAGGCCTCCTGCAGGGATGGGGCAGACGCTTCCTTCTCCGCCTTCACTACAGGCACCATCTCCTCTGTCTCCTCGACCTCTTCTTCCACCGGCTCTTCCTCCACTGGTGTGCCGTCGCCGAAGACAGCGCGTTCAAGAAGCTCGGCGATATCGTACGTACCGACCTTGTCCTCGACCTCTTTTGCCTTTGTTCCGTCCTGCAGCATCGTCAGGCAGTACGGACATCCGGATGAAATGACGGATGCATCCGTCTTCAAGGCCTGTTCCGTACGGGCTACGTTGACGCGGTTTCCGACATGCTCTTCCATCCACATCAGACCACCACCGGCACCACAGCACATTGCATCCTGACGGTTGCGCTCCATCTCGACGAGCGTCACACCCGGGATGCCCTTTAGGATTTCACGCGGTGGATCATAGACGTCATTATAGCGGCCCAAGTAGCAAGAATCATGGAACACGATCGTTTCTTCCACTCGGTGGTTCATCGTCAAGCGTCCCTGCTGGACCAAATCATACAGCAGTTCCGTATGGTGGTATACTTCCCCATGCCAGCCGAAGTCGCCGTATTCATTTTTGAAGATGTTGTAGGCGTGCGGATCGATTGTCACGATTTTCGTCACGTCATTTTTCTCGAATTCATCGATATTGGCAGTCGCCAGCTCCTGGAATAGGAATTCGTTCCCTAAACGGCGCGGCGTATCGCCTGAGTTTTTCTCTTTGTTTCCTAGAATCGCGAATTTCACGCCGGCTTCATTCATGAGGCGGGCAAATGACAGTGCGATTTTTTGCGAACGGTTGTCGAAGGACCCCATCGAGCCGACCCAGAATAGGTACTCGAAGCCTTCACCGGATTTCTTTGCTTCCTTGACCGTCGGGATATTGACCGTCGGATCAAGGTCACGCCAGTTTTCCTTCTCTTTACGGTTGAGCCCCCACGGATTCCCCTGGCGTTCGATGTTTGTCATCGCGCGCTGTGCATCCGGGTTGACCTTTCCTTCCGTCATTGTCAAATAACGGCGCAGGTCGATGATTTTATCGACGTGCTCGTTCATGACCGGACATTGGTCCTCACAGTTACGGCAAGTCGTACAGGCCCAGATTTCTTCTTCCGTGATGACTTCGCCAATCAAGGACGGGCTATAGATGTCCTCGATGACTGCTCCTTCAGCACCTGCAGCCAGTGCCAGCTGATTGCCCTTCGTATTGTTGAAGAACTGGAACGGCACCCATGGCTTTTGCTTCGTCACGACAGCGCCTGTAAATGTCAGGTGGTCGCGCATCTTCACAAGCAGGTCCATCGGTGAAAGCATTTTCCCCGTACCTGTGGCAGGACACATGTTTGTACAGCGTCCACATTCTACACACGCATATAGATCGAGCAGCTGCTTTTGCGTGAAGTCCTGGATTTTGCCGACGCCTAGTGCCGGCATGTCATCCTCGTCCTCCGCCTCTTCAAGCGCCGCAAAGTCGATCGGCTTTAATGTGCCGCGGCGATCCAGGCGGTTCACCCCTACGTTGATGATGCTCGTGATCAAGTGGAAGTGCTTGCCTTGCGGGATATACACAAGGAATGTCAATAGAATCAACAAGTGCACCCACCACATGATGTAGAAGATGGCGGCCGCTACCGTTGCAGGCAGGAAGCCGAAGATGGCGGCGATGCTGGATGCGACAGGCTCATAGCCATTGAAGCTGTGATCATGCCAAATCAGGCTCATGCCGTTGCCGATCAGCGTGGACGTCATCAATCCACCGATAAAAATCAATACAAGTCCGTTTTTCCAGCCACGCTTTAAGCGGGCAAGCTTTTCTACATAACGGCGGTAGAATGCGCCGATTACCGCCACTAGGATGACGACCGCTACAATTTCCTGGAAGAAGGTGAAGAATCCATACAGCCCGCCAAGCGGCAGGTGTGAACCTGGAGCCAGCCCCTTCCAGATCAAGTCGATGGCCCCGAACTGCACCATCAGGAAACCGTAGAAGAAGAAGACGTGGATCAAGCCCATCTTTTTATCTTTTAATAGTTTCGATTGACCAAATACTTTTTCTACTAAATCACCGATACGTTCCCCAATCTTTGTATCGAACTCTTCTTTTCTCCCTAACTGGACGAACTGATAGCGCGTTTTCAATAGATACGCAAACAAGCCCAATGCATATAAAATAACGGCAATCGTGGCTACCCAGTTCACAATCAATAGTGCATTCACTCCGTGCTCCCCCTTTGTTGTAAGCCGGGCATCCTGCAGCTCCCCCTTCCTTTCTCTGCCGGATGCCCCATCACTTACTGTGTAAAGTTATATTTCCATATTAATACTGTTAGCCTTATTGTAATAATGAATGAGCATTCAGTCAACAGTTTTCCGGCAAAAGGTCAGAAAGTTTCGTATAAAATTACAACGAAATTCTATTCATTTAGAGAGATTAGGTGTTTTTTCGAGCATACCTTTCTATTGGAAATTCCACAAGCAGAAGAACTCGCATGTACACCCTTTTCCTTGCCTGTTGCCTTCACCCCATAGCAACAGGATGCTTTTTGCCCCTTCTGCTAATGTAAACAATTACAATTAAATATACTTTTCAATCATCAGTAATACTATCATCCATAGTTACCCTTTCTTATTTATTTTTAAAATCACTACTACCGTTAGCCAAAATAAAGCATACAAAAGAAACCAAAAGTTAATTCTATTCGCATCAAAGTCAATTAAAGAAAATAAGAAGAATAATATTACTACAAAGAAGAAATTTAAAAAGAAACTTTTCATATACAGTCCTCCATAATAAGCTATTCTAAATTCCAGTATAAATTCCAACTAACATCAATAATTAGAAACGTATTATTTTTCTTTTATACGACAAAAACAGGTATTGCAACTGCCCATGGACCAAATTCCAGTGAATTATCTGCCCCTAAATGGGATAAAACTTCAATAAAGTTTCTAGATGTATTGCGATGTAATTTTGGAAATACAACGATACAGCATTCCTCTGAAAAATTTCAAGTTGGAATGGACACAGTTCAAATTTATAGAGCCTTATGGCAAATGAAACAAAATCAATGGTTTGAAAAGTATAATGATCAGGCAGCCCCCACCTCCGCTATTTATATAAAGCCGCAAAAAAATCCCCCTATCAGGTCGATTCCATCTTCCTGATAGGGGGCATGCCACTCTTTCATTACTGTCCGGCACACAAGTCGTGGCCCATTCACTCTAGGCCAGCTCTATTTAAATACATCACTGCTTCTTACGTATTCGACGTCCGTCACGCCGAGGCGGAAGTTCACGACACGCGCAGCTGCAAATAGATAGTCGGATAGGCGGTTCAAATACTTCTGGACGACAGGCGATACATCCTCAATTTCGCGCATCAGTGTGACCGTCTGGCGCTCGGCGCGCCGTGCGACCGTTCTCGCCATATGCAGTGTCGCCGCTGCCGGCGAGCCGCCCGGCAGGATGAACCGCTTCAACGGCGGCGCCTCTTCTGCAAGCTTGTCGATTCGCTCCTCCAGCACTGCAATCGGCGCTTCCGTCAGCTTATAATGGCGTTCCTTCATGACATTTGCCAAGTCACCGCCGCCATCAAACAGCTCATGCTGAATCGCCTCGAGGTCCTGCAGGATGTCTTCAAACACTTTCTGATCCAGCTCCGTCATCGCCTTGCCGATGATTGAATTCAGCTCATCGATTGTTCCGTATGCCTCCACGCGCACGTGGTCCTTATCCACTCGCCCGCCAATGATGCTCGTTTTACCTGTATCCCCTGTTTTCGTATAAAGTTTCATCCTCGTCACCCGTTTCCTTTTATTTTCGCCTGCTTATATTGCCTGATGGCCTGGACGGTCGTTTCAAACACACCCTGCCCAATCAGCTTGCCCACCTCTGTAATCGGTCCGGCATACGGCATTTCCTCCCCCTGCTGCGTTGCCGCAATCAAAAGGCTGTCCGTCGCTGTTCCGGTAGCGATTGTTCCGGTATGGAGGTCGTATATCTCCTCCTCGGCAAGCGCCTTCGTCTTCGCTTCCGTTGCGGTAATCATCGCCTGGAAAAACGCCTCATCGGACAATTTGCCATTGACGATGACCCATGTGTTGATTGTTCCGATATAGGGGCTGTCTTCCCGCTCATGCGTCCGTGTGACATCCACCGCATTGCCGACGCCTGCCGTCACGGCTACGGTGATGGTACAACGGGGGCCGCGGAAAGAACGGATTGCCGCCAGTTCCGGTGCCACAGCGGTCAGCATAACGACCGTATTCGTTGGAGAAAAGCCGTTTTCCTCCAAAAACTGCAGCGTCTCTTCCCTTACATCGCCGATATTATAGTCCTGTGGGATGGAGCGGTTCAGCAGCGTATTGTACCAGCCCATGCCGGCGTTATGGACCGCCGAAGAGATGACCTTCAACGGCAGGTCCGCATCAAGCCGGACATAGCCATCTGTGATGTAAAAGTGCTCCGGCGAGACGAGCGGCTGACGCTCGCCCTCCTGCTCGGGCAGCATCGTGATCTGCGGCTTCGGCATTTCCGGATGGGCATAGGTCGATACTTCCGCCTTGTATACATCGGCAATCCGCTCCTGCAGGACGACTTCATGCGGCGCCCCGTATGCCTTTACGCATCCCTTTTCCATCAATATCAGCCTGTCGCAGTAAAGGGAGGCCAGATTGATGTCATGGAAGATGGAGACGACCGTCAGCCCTCTTTCCGTCGCTTCCTTCCGTATCATGTCCAGCAGCTGCTTCTGATGCGAAATGTCGAGATGATTCGTCGGTTCATCCAAAAGCAGCACCTGCGAGCACTGGGCCAGCGCCTGTGCGATGAACACGCGCTGCT
This sequence comes from Lysinibacillus sp., assembly GCA_045605545.1. Taxonomy (GTDB): domain Bacteria; phylum Bacillota; class Bacilli; order Bacillales_A; family Planococcaceae; genus Lysinibacillus_B. The sequence continues at coordinate 4,355 of JAZUQF010000300.1, read as the reverse complement.
GCTCCCCGCCTGACAGGAACTCCATCATCGTATCCCGGTACTGCATGACGCCCGTCTGCTCCATCGCCCGTTCCACCGCCCGCTCGTCCTCTTCCGACCAGGTGGAGAAGAAGCCCTTCTGATGGGGATAGCGGCCAAGCGATACGGCATCATAGACGGAATTTGAAAAGGCGTTGGCATGCAGCTGCGGCAATACCGCCACCTTCTTTGCAAGTTCCTTAGGACTATAGCTTTTCATCGGCCTTTCATCTATAAAGACACTGCCCGCAGCCGGTTCGATGATGCCGCTGATCAGCTTCAACAGCGTGGATTTTCCACTTCCGTTCGGCCCGAGTATGCCGAGCACCTCGCCCTTTTCCACTTCAAAGGAGATGTCCTGCACGACAGGCACATGGCCATATCCTCCTGTAATATGTTCAACTTTCAGCATTTATGACATCCTCCCCTTCCGTTGCATGAAGAAGATATAGGCAAACACCGGCGCACCGATGAAGGAGGTGATGACCCCTATCGGCAGCTCGGTCGGCGCGATGACCGTCCGGGATACAAGGTCGCAGATGACGAGCAGGCTTGCTCCATTGATGAATGATAGAGGGAGAAGATGGCGATGGTCCGCACCCGTCAGCATGCGTATCATATGCGGAACGACCAACCCGACGAATCCGATTGTACCGGACACGGCTACGGCCGCACCCGTCAGCATCGAACCGCCGATGAGGACGAAACGCTTGCTGCGCCCTACATCCACTCCCAGGTATTTGGCCCGCTCTTCCCCGTAGATCATGGCGTTAAGCTCGCGGCGGTTCAGCCATAGGATGGCCGCTCCCAGGATGACGAAAGGAATGATCATCTTCACATACGGCCATCCCCTCATGGACACGCTGCCAAGCAGCCAGCCCATAATCGACCGCAGCTCCTCACCCGTCAACGCAATCATGAGCGAAATGCAGGAGCCTAAAAACGAGCTGAAGATGATGCCCGTCAAAATCATCGTCTCCATCTTCATCGAGCGGTCCACCATTTTTGCAAAGCCCATGACGACAATCAGCGTAGCCAATGCCCCCGCCATGCTGAAGACCGGCAGTGTGAAAAGCCCCAGCACCGGTATGGAAACGCCGAAGAACAGCGTGAACACCGCACCGACGGACGCACCGGATGATATGCCCAGTGTATAAGGGTCGGCAAGGGGATTCTTCAGCAGCCCCTGGAATGACGCCCCTGCAATCGCAAGCGACGCCCCCACCAGTGCGGCGAGCAAGACCCGCGGCATCCGGATATTCCACAAAATGCTGTAGGCTGTCGGGTCCGCCTCCGCATCCCAAAGCGTGGATAGCGGGACGGAGACGGAACCGATTGAAACGCCGCACCAGATGCTGATGAGCAATATAGCGGCTGAAATGGAATAGGCCGCTACATACTTTTTAGTCATTGAATACCTCTGGGTAAATCGCTCTTGCCAGTTCTTCTACCCCTTCGGCGATACGCGGCCCTTGCCGGCTCGTCGTGTCCCCGTCAACAACCGTCATGGCGTTGTTCTGTACAGCCTTCATGACAGCGAAGGCCGGATTGCGCTTGATGATTTCATCGTCGCCCTCATATGTAAACACCAGCGAATCCGGATCAGCGGCAACGAACTCCTCAGGGCTGTACATCACCCAGCCGTCCTGCTTCACCGCATTTTCCACATTGATGGCCTCCAGCATTTCATTCATGAATGTGTTCTGTCCCACTACATAAATATCCGGCGCACCACCTACCACCATAAAGGCTGTCTTTGGCTCGACATCTTCCAGTCTGCTTTGGATTTCCGTCAGCTTCCCTTTGATGGAGGCGATGATCTCTTCAGCCTCCGCTTCCCTGCCTGTCAGTTCTGCAACCTCTTCAATCGTTTCATAGGTTTCCTCGAAATCGGCCGCATCCTCCACGACAAACACCTTGATGCCTGAAGATTCCAGCTGTTCGATCATTGCTCCCTCTATACCGGACAGGCCCGACTCATGGGCGAATACGACATCCGGCTGCAGTGAAATGATTGTTTCAATGTTATATTCGATGCCGCCTACCCGTGTCTTTTCCTCCACCTGCTCCGGATAGTTGTCGTTATCATTGACGCCGACAATTTCTTCCTCCAGGCCCAAGCCAAATAAAATTTCCGTATTGGACGGTGTCAGGGATACGATGCGGTCCGGCGCTTCTTCGAGTGTAATGTCTTTCCCGAGCGCATCCTCCACCGTTACCGGGAATGCACCCGCAGCATTTTCCTCTTTTTGTACCGACTCTTGTTGCTCGTTCGGTTGTGCTTCATCGCCACAGGCTGCCAGCATACTGATTGCCAGGAAGCCTGTTGCAGCAAGCTGCCAAAATTTCTTCATGTTCTTTTTCCTCCTTCAATTGCAAAAGGGCCCTGCTCCAGTTCGTTGCATCGGTCCCGAAATGGGCATTTTCTTGCCCGGTAGAAAGGTGCATCACGGTCAACATGGACCAGTTCAATGCCCTTTTTCAATGCGGATGTCTATCAGACTTATCACTTCCATCCACAAAAAAATCCCCCGACTGCTGCGAGGGACGTAGAAAGAGGCTAAAAAGCATATAGATAAAAAAATATACTCACAAAAGCCAGCTTCCTATCCTCGTAGGAGTCTTGGATTCGTAAAGGCAGGTCTCCTGGCTCATGCGTCGGACGCCCATCCGCCCCTTCCCGATCGCTCAGTGGGCCTATGCAGATGGACTAGCATTTACAGTGGCGGGACCGCGCCGGATTTGCACCGGCTTCCCTTTTATCCTTGTATATACAAGGAACCTCTACTACTAGATTCAATTATTCAACACGTATAATTATAGCCTAAAAAAGTCATTTGAAAAGGGTAGTTTTCAGAAAACTTCATTTCAGTGCGTCGTCCGCCAATTTCTTGATGGTGATATCGTCCATCGGTGGATTGTGCAGGCCTGCGCGTACATCCCGGTAATAGCGCTGCAACGGACAGGACCGCTGCAGGCTCTTCGCCCCGACAAGGCGCATGGCCTTATCGACAATCGTAATGGCTGCATTTGTCACGATGTGTTTGGCTACGCTCAATTCATTCGTCAGATGCCCCCTGCGCTCCCGGTCATCGTATGCTTCGGCCGCCCCGTATAACGCAAAGCGCGCCTTCGAAAGTTCCAGGTCCATCTCGCCGACCAGCGACCGGACATTCGGCAACTGGGCAATTGTTCCCTTGATGCTGTTCGGCGAATGCGTTTTGGCAAATTGCACCGCATAATCCCTGGCAGCCTGTGCAATCCCCAGATACGTTGCAGGAATGAGCAGCAGCCACCCATTGTTCGCCAAATGCGCCCGGTCGGAGGCAAGCTCGACCAACGCATTGTGTGGCAGGTGCACATTTTCAAGCACCAAATCATGGCTGGCCGTCCCCCGCATCGACAGGACATCCCAGTTTTCCTCTATGGAGACACCCGGCGTATCTTTATGGATGAGGAAATAGCCCATCTGCTGATGCTCCTCGACCCATATGGCAGTCAGAAAATAATCGAGCCCGTACGAACCGGTCGTGTAGTTCTTCCGTCCGTTTACGACCCACTGTTCCCCATCATATACGGCGTGGGATGCCGGCCTTCCTCCGCGTGCCGGGCTACCCATCGCAAATTCACTGACGGCACGGTTGACGATGGCCCCGTCATTCACTTCCTTCGCAAAGGCAACCAGCCGTTCTGCGTCCCAATACCGATGCTCATATAGTTCCCCAATCGTCATGAGCGTCCAGGAGACGATGAGCGCCGTGCTCCCGTCAAGGCTTCCAAGCTTTTCATGTGCAAGCAGTGCATCATAGACGCGGTATCCCTCCCCGCCCCATTCTTCCGGCAGGGTGAGCTTTGTATAGCCGATGTCCCGGAGCGTCTGAAGGTTTTCGTATGGAAATCGGCCTTCATCACCGACCTGCATGGCATATTGTTCAAACTGCGGACGGTGTTTTTCCAATTTTTCATCCCACAGTGCGTGTGCTTCTTTTTTGTAGAATAATGATTTTGTCATGCGTATCTTTCCTTTCACCTGCAATCAAGGACTTTCCTTTATTGTCTCGTGAAACGAGGGAGACTACAAGAGAAAAGGCTGCTCGTGTATGAGCAGCCTTCACTATCCGACTTCACAGTACCTTAACGGAAATCATCTCGGTGCTGTTGTTATTGGACAATAGAATTTCACTATATGTTGGACTTACATTTTCTCTGGTGCGCTTACACCGATCAATTTCAATGCATTCGCCAAAGTCGTCTTCACGGAAGTAATCAACGCTAGGCGGGCTTCCGTCAGCTCCTTGTTATCTGCATTGAGGACCTTCTCTGCATTATAGAAGCTG
>JAZUQF010000299.1:0-7090 GCA_045605545.1 Lysinibacillus sp. | reverse complement strand
GCCCTTCTCGTAATGCATAGACCATGGATGTCGCCTCCGTATGGTGGTTCAAGCGGCGGGGACCCCAGTAGTCCTGGAGCATGGCCAGATCAAAGTAGATGCTGCGGATTCGGTTGACAGCGCTACCCACTCTCAGCTCATCTGCCGTGGCGATGCCGTATTCGACCTTCTTGCGCTTTTGAATTACTTTTTCGATACGCTCATTATACGTAATCGGTGCCATTCCTGCGGGTACGGACAGGCATTTCTGCGTGCCGCCGATGACCCCGTCCAGGCACCATTCATCCACTGCTACATTGGCTCCGCCGATGGAGGCAACCGCATCGACGACTAATAGAATATCCAATTCACGGCAGGCCGGGCCAAGCTGATTGAGCGGCTGCATGCGTCCCGTCGATGTCTCTCCATGGACGATTGCTACAATTTTCGGGCCAATTTCTTTTGCCTTGCGGATAATATCCTGTTGGTCGAATACTTCTCCCCATGGGCATTCCATCGTATGGACTTCCGCCCCGTAGCGCTCGCAGATTTCCACAAGCAAATGGCCGAACCGACCGAAAATGGGGACGAGCACCTTATCGCCCGGCTCGATGATGCTGCATAGCAGCGCCTCATTGCCAGAGCGGGAGGTCCCGTCAATCGGGAACGCCCATTGGTTCTTCGTTTGGAACAATTGGCGGAGCATCTCCATCACTTCGTTCATGATGTCTGTAAACACCGGGTCGAACTGTCCCAATATCGGCGTACCCATCGCCTGCAGCACACGCGGGTCCACCTCGACCGGTCCCGGCGTCATGATTGTTCGCTGCGGTATGTGTAAAGGCTTAAAATTCATCTTCATTCCACTCCTTCGTAGGCCAAGTGATATAAAATGTCCATCAATAGCTGCACGCCGTTTTCCAAATGGTGCGGCTCCGTATACTCGAGCGGCGAATGGCTGATTCCCTTATGGCTTGGCACAAACAGTAATGTCGTCGGGAGGTGCTGGCCGAACACCTGGGCATCATGCCCCGCCCCGCTCACCATCGTCAAGGAACGGTAGCCTTTCGCTTCCGTCATTTCCCGGACCTTTCCCTGCATCCCCTCATCGAGCGGCACCGGTTCAATCGACGTCCACCTTTCGGCCGTATGCTCGACCTCGCAGCGCTCGGCGATGTGGCTTAAAAGTTCGTGCATCGCTTCTGCAAAACGGTCGAGCACCTCTTGTTCATGGTGGCGGATATCGACGGTGAAGCTGACGGTGCCGGCTATGACGTTCGGTACGTTGGGCTTCGCCTGAATCTGTCCAATCGTTACGCGGAGCATCGGATATTCATCCTTCGCCATGGCGGTCAGGGCGGAGATTGCATGGGCCGCCGAGACCATGGCATCCTTCCTGCCCTCCATTTCCGTGGTGCCCGCATGGTTGCATTCACCCAGGAAGGAAACCTTGTAGCGCTGCTGTCCGACGATATGGCTCACTATGCCGATGTCCATCTGCCTGCTTTCCAGCACCTGTCCCTGTTCGATATGTACCTCCACAAAATGCCGGATATCCGTCCTTTTAGCCGACCGGTACTGTGATACGGGGAAGCCAGCCTCCTCCATCGCCTCCGTGAACGGGATGTCCTCCATGTCCTTTAAGGAAGCGATGGACGAAGCGTCATATTGGCCAAGTACATTCCGAGAGCCCCAGTATGTCAGTGGAAACCTGCTTCCCTCCTCCTCGCACAGCGAAACCACTTCAATCGTGCGTTTCGGCGGGCCGTATCGCTCGAGTAGCCTTTCGACAGCCAACAAGCTTGCCGCGATGCCATATGCACCGTCATATTTGCCTCCCTGCACGACGGTATCGATATGGGAGCCGGTCAGGATTACTTCCGACGGCCTGGCCGTGCCCTTCACCCGGCCGAACAGATTACCTACCGAATCAAAATAGGCATGCAGGCCGGCTTCCTTCATTTTAGCCTGCAGCGCCTTTTGTGCCTGGAGCCAGGAAGGTGAATAGAGGAGGCGTGTCACACCGCCTTCATCCACCCGTCCATATTGCGCCAGCCAATCGATGAGTTGATTGATTGCCACTCCCTCTTTTCCTGTATGCGGTAAATTTGAAGGTACATGCGTGTGAACCATCCAACCCCCACCCTTCCAATGTCATATTTATTCTCATTTTAATAGCACAAAACCAAAACATCATTGTCATTTACGCTAAAAAAGACCATATTTTTAGACAATTTGCACAATTATGTTTAAAATAGGGGTACTATTATGTTAGTTTTATTTACACGAAGGGGGATTTTTATGAATATCGAAGGTTTACTACAGCATACAGAGCTGACGCCCATTATACTTGTCGCCGGCCATTCCGGACGGACCAACACCATTCGCTCTGTGACAATGATGGATGCCCCGGACATCATCCCCTACCTGCGCGAGGATGAGTTCATCATCACGACGGCCTACCATCTCAAAAACAACCCTGCCTACTTCAAAGAGCTGATTGCGGCAATGGCCGCCATCCGCTGCGCCGGCATCGGCATCAAGAAGAACCGCTTCCTGCATGACATCCCGTCAGAAATACTGGCGCTATCCGACGAGCTCGGCGTACCGTTCATCGAGCTCCCCGAGCATCTGTCACTGGGACAGATCAACCTCTTCATCACGGAGACGATCCTGCATAGCGAAGCCTCCATGCTCACCTATGCAATGGATATCCACCGCCGCTTCACCGACCTCATCTTCCAAGGACAGGGTGTGGTAAGGCTCGTAAACTATTTATCTTCCCTGCTCGAGCGGGACGTCCAATTGATCAGCCAGTTCCTGAAGCCCCTGCATCTTTCGCAGGAGTATATCAGGGCACTCGCCGTCATCCAGCAATCGATGAAGGAAGGCTTCACCTATCCAATCGCCATGAATGCTTCATGGAGCTTTTCCCTGGTAGAGGATAAAACCGCCTACTCGTTCTACCCAATCGACATCAATTCAGAAAAGCACTACCTATTAATGGTGAAGGGATTCATTGAGGAGAGCGATGTGAAAACAAGGCTGACGATCGAACAGGCGATCAATGTGCTGTCCTTTGCCATCTTGCAGGAGAAGGCACTGCAGCAGCAGAGACGCAGCATCCGCAACCAGCAGTTCTTCGATGCAATCGATTGCACGCACTTCTCACCCGCCATCATCAAGGCGAAGGCCGAGGAGCTTGGCATACCGTACCAGCAGGCCTATGTATGCATCACAGGGCGGCTCCGCAACCAGTCGCCATCGCACCCTTACCAGCTAAGCTCCCTGCTGGACCAAATCCATAAATTTTGCGAGGAATCGCTGCAGACGACCCGTATACCGATCCGCATTTTTACAATCAAGAACGAACTGGTCTTCCTATATGAAGTGCAGGACACAGCCGGAGACTACCAGCTATTCCTTACAGAACTATTCCGGGAGCTGCATATGTCCATCGTGCAGTATTTCGATGTCCAGCTGTCCTTCGGGGCAGGAAACCTCCTCTCCTCCTTCGCCGACATCCAGCGGGGGGTGAAGGAAGCACAAAGCGCCGTCGCACTGATTGGTCCAAAGGCCGATGTATTGTCCTTCTATAAAAAGAAGGAGATCAATGAACTGCTCCAGACGATTCCGGAAAATGACCTGATGAACTACCAGCAGATGATATTCAAGCCGATTGCATCACTGCCGGTGGATGAGCAGGCCATGCTGCTCGAGACTTTGTATGTCTACTTAGAAAGCCATTGCCAGGTTTCCGAAACGGCAAAGCGCCTATTCGTCCACCGCAATACGGTCATCTACCGGCTCGAAAAATGCAGCACCTTGCTCAATAGGAACCTGAAAGACCCTGAGGTGACCATCCAGCTGCGCCTCGCGCTGCGCATCCGTAATCATTTGCTGCTCGAGCAGTAGTAGATGTCAGCTCTTTCGGTCAAGGTGACCAAAACAATCCGTTGGAATTAGCGAAACCATCCAAAGACAATTGACTGAATATTTTTTATTATGTAATAAAATATAACATCATGAGTTATAAAAACTCACGAACGGATTTGGAGGGATTGTATGCAGGAACATGTAAGTATACCCAAAGCTACTTCTTTAGGATTGCAGCATGTGCTGGCGATGTATGCCGGAGCCATGCTTGTACCTTTCATCGTCGGTGGTGCCATCGGTCTGAATTCAACACAGCTTGCCTATTTAATTGCCATTGATCTGATGACATGCGGAATTGCGACGCTACTGCAAATGTGGCGCAACAAATATTTTGGCATCGGCCTCCCGGTCATCCTCGGGACATCCTTTGTTGCCGTAGCGCCCATGATTGCCATCGCAAACAACTACGGAATCACGGCCATCTACGGTGCCGTCATTGTGACAGGACTCTTCATCGTCCTCTTCGCAAAGCATTTCAGCAAGCTATTGAAGCTATTTCCACCTGTCGTAACAGGAACGGTCGTCTTACTGATCGGCCTCTCCCTCATCCCTACAGGGGTGAAGAACATGGCAGGCGGCGCAAGCAGCGAAGATTTCGGCTCCTCCGAAAACCTGTTGCTGTCCTTTGCTACATTGGGAGTCATCCTGCTTGTCCAGTACTTTGGCAAAGGCTTTATCCGTTCGATTTCCGTCCTGATCGGCATCATCGCCGGCACAGTCCTTTACGGCATATTGAATCCGATTGATTTTACGACAGTCAAGGAGGCATCGTGGTTCCATCTACCGACCCCCTTCTTCTTCGGGGTTCCTACCTTTGAGCTTTTCCCAATCCTGACAATGATTCTGGTCGGCATCATCATCATGATCGAATCGACAGGCGCATTCCTGGCATTGGCGGATATCACAAAAAATAAGCTGGGGCCAAAGGATTTCGAACGCGGCTATCGTGCAGAGGGGATTGCCTTTATATTAGGAGGGCTTTTCAATGCCTTTCCCTATAATACATTCGCTCAAAATGTAGGCCTGGTGGAAATGTCGGGTGTCAAAAGCCGGAATGTGACGATTGCCGCCGGATTCATCCTTATCTTAGTCGGCTGTGCTCCCAAAATCGCTGCAATGGCGACGCTCATCCCTACTGCCGTATTTGGCGGTGCAACAGTCGTCATGTTCGGCATGATTGTATCATCAGGCATCCGGATGCTCGGCAAGGTGGACTTCAGCAACCAGAACAACCAGCTGGTCCTCGCCTGCTCCATTTCCCTTGGACTTGGTGCCGTTGTAGTGCCGGAGCTGTTCTCCAGCCTGCCGCAGACGGTGAAGATGCTTGTCGGCGACGGACTGATCACGGGAAGCCTTGTCGCCATTTTCCTGAATCTGTTCCTATCGATGGGCAGAAAAAAAGAGGAGACCGTCACAATGCCAGCCGAGTCTCCAAGTCCGAGATTCGCTTCACAGGGAGGAAACTAAATGAACACACTTGAATACATCAATACCTGCTCGACCGAACAGTTCATCGAGCTCTTCGGGGAAATCTTCGAACATTCCCCTTGGATTGCACAACAGGCGGCCGAAGCACGCCCGTTTGCCTCATTAAACGATGTCTTCCACTCGATGAAATTGATTGTGGAGACATCCAGAAAAGACCAGCAGCTCGCCTTGATTCAGGAGCATCCAGAGCTTGGCAGGCGCATCAAGATGAGCGATGCTTCCGTAGGGGAACAGAAGGGAGCCGGCCTGGACGCACTGTCGCCGGAGGAGTTCGAGCGCATCTCCTCCCTGAATGCACGTTACACGGCGGCATTTCAATTCCCCTTCATCATCGCTGTTGCCGGCAAGGACAAACAGACGATCATGGATGAAATGGAACGCCGCCTGGAGCTGACGGCTGAAGAGGAGTTCCAGACAGCCATGCAGGAGATCTACAAAATCGCCCTGATTCGTTTCAACGCCATCACCGAGACGCATCTAATGACACTACAGCAGCAGGGAGGGATATGATGCCATCACTGTCCACACACGTATTGGACCTCTACCACGGCACGCCGGCAAAAGGCGTCAAGATCGACGTCTGCCATCAGCCGGCTTCAGGCGGGGCATGGAGCGTCCTCAAGACCGTCACGACAAATGCCGACGGACGATGCGATGGGCCCGTCGTTGCAGAAGGCGACTGGCTGCCAGGCAATTACGAGCTGACATTCCACGTCGGCCCTTACTTCGAGGAGCATTCGGTCCCTCTGCCGGGCCCCTCCTTCCTATCCACCGTCCCCGTACGCTTCACCATGCATCCGGACGGCGGCCACTACCATGTGCCCCTCCTCGTTTCCCCGTGGGGCTACCAGGTATACAGGGGCAGCTGACCTGCAAAGTGAATGAAAAAAGCCATCCACATGAGGAAAGCCAACACAATAAACGATGAAAAGGAGCTGCTTATGATGAGCATAAAACAACTAACTGAACAGGTGAAGATGGATCTGTCCTACATCGGCTTCAGCAGCCAGAGCTGGGTTTCCCCGACCAGCCATCCGGAGGGACATGTATACGATGTCGTCATTATCGGAGGCGGACAGAGCGGCCTCAGCACCGCATTCGCCCTGCTGCGCGAACGTATCTCCAATATTTTGATCCTTGATGAAAATCCCGCCGGCTACGAAGGCCCTTGGGTCAACTATGCCCGTATGTTTACACTGCGCACACCAAAGCAGCTGCCCTCCATCGACTTAGGTGTCCCTTCCTTGACGTTCCAGGCATGGTGGCGCGCCCAGCATGGTGAACAGGGCTGGGCAGCGCTCGACAAGATCCCGCGCCATGAATGGATGAATTATTTGAGATGGTACCGTGGCGTATTGAACCTGCCGATCCGCAATAAAGCAAAGCTCGAGCTGATCGAACCAATGGAAGGGAACCTTCACCGCCTGCATGTAAAGGAGCAGGATGAACCAAGAAGCTATCTTGCACGCAAAGTTGTGCTGGCTACCGGCATCCAGGGTGGTGGCGAGTGGCATGTCCCCGACTTCATCAAACAGCTGCCCAAGGAGCGCTATGCCCATACGTCCGAAGCAATCGATTTCAATCTTCTGAAGGGCAAACGGGTGGCCATCCTGGGCGGCGGCGCATCGGCTTTCGATAATGCAAACTATGCCCTGGAGCAGGGAGTGAAAGAGGCGCACGTCTTTGT
>JAZUQF010000298.1:0-2982 GCA_045605545.1 Lysinibacillus sp. | reverse complement strand
GCCGTGGCATTACCCACAACATTTATAATGATCTCCTGCAGATGGGCGTAGATGTCATCACGATGGGCAACCATACATGGGATAACAAGGATATTTTCGATTTCATCGATGATGCGGATTACCTCATCCGCCCAGCGAACTTTTCTAAGGATGCGCCGGGTAGAGGAATGGTTCAAATCGAGAAGAACGGTGTGACGCTCAGTGTCATCAATCTGCATGGCCGCGTGTTCCTTCCGCCGCATGAAGATCCATTTGCATTAGCCGACGAATTGGTGGCGGAGGCGAAAAAGATCTCTCCTCTTGTATTTGTCGATTTCCATGCAGAGGCGACAAGTGAAAAGATTGCACTTGGCTGGCATCTGGACGGCCGGGCATCTGCTGTTGTCGGGACGCATACGCACGTCCAGACGGCGGACGCTCGCATCTATCCTGGCGGCACTGCCTATATCACGGATGTCGGGATGACAGGCCCATATGATGAGGTGCTGGGCATGACAAAGGAAAGCGTCATCTATAAATTCCAAACAAATATGCCTTCACGTTTCGAGGTGCCGAAAAAGGGGCGAGATGTCCTAAGTGGCTTTTTTGTCGAAATTGATGATAAAACGGGGAAATCACTGCGTCAGGAGAGAATTTATATTAATGAGGACTACCCTTTTGAAGGGTAGAACAAAAACGAGCTCATGAAAAATGGGCTCGTTTTTCTTATTTATAGGGTTCTAAAGTTAGGTGATATTCATCAGTTTGTATTTTTGAAAAGTGAGATGGTAGGTAATATAGTCTGTTTTTACTATAGGGACAAAATAACGGAAAGAAAATTTTTTGGGCATAACGTAATGTTTGTAACGATTTCTTAACAAAAATACGCTAAACTTTACTGGATGATAATGCTATACTCACCATGTGTTGAGAATTTCTAAAAACGAAATGGAGGGAACAGTTATGAAAAGACGAAAAGCATTTAGTGCTGCCATTGCTACAGCTGTTGGTGTCAGTGGAGGCGTTGTAATTGCGCCAAGTCAATCAGAAGCGGCAGTCACGTTCAAGGACGTAGACAGCACAAACGACCATGCATGGGCTATTTCTGAATTAGCTGAACGCGGAGTGATAAAAGGCTATTCAGATGGTACATTCAGATGGGCTGCTTCATTGACACGCGGCCAGGCTGCGAAAATCATCGCGAATGTTTTGGAATTGGATACAGAAAATGTTGATGATCCAGGATTTCCAGATGTAAAGCAAACAGATGAATATTACGGAGCAATCGCTGCATTAAAAGCAGAAGGAATCATTTCAGGCCGACCTGATGGTACTTATGGACAGAATGATGCCATTACACGTGGTCAAATGGCAAAAGTTATTGTCGAAGCATTCGACCTGACAGGCTACCTGGAAACGCCTTTTAAAGATTTAAAAGGGGCAGAGAGCTTCATTAACTACATCGGGATTCTTTATGCAAATGGCGTCACAACGGGAACTACGGCGCATACATACAGTCCATTGGCTCCGATTAAGAGAGGACAATTCGCTTCGCTTGTCATCCGTGCTGAAAAAGTAGCTGGCAAGCCAGGCCAAGAACCGGAGCCGGGTGAAGGGGAAACACCAGATACAGGGGTAGACCCGGATGTAGGAATCAACCCTGATCCAGGTGAAGGAACTACACCAACGCCACCAGGTGAAGGAACTACACCACCACCGGGCGAGGGGACTACACCACCACCAGGTGGAGGCGGCACACCTGATCCTGATTTAGGTCCAGATCCGGAACAAATTGATGCGGCACTTGATTCTGCAATCGAAAATATGTTGGAGAAATACGGAGAAGAAGCGGCTTCTGTAGCCACTTTTGATTTGGAAGACGACAATACGGTTCGTGTTTCCTTCAATTCAGATGATTTAAAGGTTACTGAAATTCGTGCGATTCTTCGAGAAGCGCAGGAAGGATTGACTTTCTACGATCTAGTTGAAGATGTCCCTCTTGAGGTTGCATCCCTGCTGTTTGATCATCTAGAAACGATTACGGTAAGCGCGGGCGGGCATGTTGCAGAATTCGAACGTGCCGATTACTTTGATGATACAACGTTCGACATCAACCGTAACGCGGTTATCCAAAATACGGACCGCTTTATCGATGAAGCCCATCGTGAAAACGGGATTGTGACGACTGTAGAAGAACTTCGAGAGAAATATGATGGCGGCATCACGATTACCGTTGCGGGTGTAACATATACGATTGAATTTGAATGATGATTTCCCTCCCTAAAGCAAAAAATGCTTTAGGGGGTTTCATTCAAGTACCTCACCCTATACAACAGGAAGAAGGCGAAATTGGTAAAAATGAAAATACTTAAATGGTTATTACTATCTCTTGGCGTCGTTATTCTAATTGGTGGAAGCTATGTACTCTATGAATTCAAATTCAAGACGTATGATGTAGCGGATGAAAAAGTGGATGAAATTGTAGGCGGAGGGTATGATATCGAACTGCCTGATGGCACCTCTATGAAGATTGGTAAAGATGGGGAAATTGTAGAAGAAAACAATGTTGCAGCTGCTAAGGAAGAAACCGAAGTCGAGACGGAGAAAAAGGTGGAAAATGATGTGCCTGTAGCGAATGCCGCTCCGAAGGAATCGGAAACAAGCGCTGCAGATACAGCTCCACCGGCTCAAAAAGAGCAGACGGAAGCGGTTGTCAAAGAGGAAGAGCCTGTGAAAAAGGAGACAACACCTGCAAAACCGGCAAATCCACAGCCAAGCAATCCACCGGCTGCAAAACCGGCTCCGGTGACAGCAGCATCCATCATGGACAAGTATAGACCTACATTCGTTTCCCTGGAACAGCAGGCTGAGGCACGCGTTAACAATTTAGTGGCTGCTGCGAAAAATGAGTATGCCCAGAAAAAAGCGGATGGCGAAAAAATCAGCGCCGGCTACTTCTATACGAAGTATATGAATTCCTCCAGTTCCCTGGAGAAATCCACG
>JAZUQF010000297.1:0-1794 GCA_045605545.1 Lysinibacillus sp. | reverse complement strand
GATTTCCTGACCGTAATCGGGCCGAGTGGCTGTGGGAAGAGTACCTTATTGAAGATTGTGGCGGGGCTTGATACGGACTACAGCGGGGCGGTACATGTAAAAGACAGGAAAATTGGAAAGCCGGGGATTGCCCAGGGATTCATTTTTCAGGAGCATCGGCTGTTCCCATGGATGACCGTGGAGCAGAACATAGCGGCGGAACTGAGCCTGAAAAACCCGGATGTGCGTCGCAAGGTGGATGAAATGCTGGAAATCGTCCGGCTCAAGGGCTACGAAAAGGCCTATCCGAATGAAATATCGGGCGGCATGTCGCAGCGGGTCGCCATCGCGAGGGCCCTCATCCGCAATCCTGAAATTCTGCTGCTGGATGAACCGTTCGGCGCACTGGACGCATTCACAAGACAGCATCTACAGGATGTGCTCGTTGAGATTTGGCAGCGCAAGAAAATCACGATGATCCTGGTTACACATGACATAGATGAAGCGATCTACCTGGGAACGGACATCGCCATTCTGCGGGCCAATCCGGGTGAGTTGCAGAAGCTCGTCCCTGTCGACCTGGGCTACCCCCGCGCAAGGACCGGGCCGTCCTATCAATCAGTCAGACAGAAGGTACTGCAGGAGTTCGAGAAGACAGATGCTGAAAAATTCAAGGATGGAGAAGGAATTTAAGGGAGGAATAGATATGAAGAAGATTTGGTTTTTGCTTGCTGCCATGGTAGTGGTGTTAGCGGCGTGTGGAAATGGAGGCGCCGAAGAGGCGAAGAAGGTGAATCTCGGCATCCAGCAGACATTATCCCCTTTATGGGTGGCGAAGGAAAAAGGGTGGCTGGATGAGGCATTCGAGGAAATCGGCGTCGAGGTGGCGTGGACGGAATTCCAAAGCGGTCCGCCGCAGTTTGAAGGCATAGCAGCCGGAAAGCTTGATATCACGGAGGTGGGCAATACACCACCGATTTCCGGGCAGGCAGCAGGCATCGATTTCAAGGAAGTGGCGCTCCTCTCCAAAGGCTTGCGCTCCAACGCGATTTTGGTTCCTGAAGACAGCGCCATCAAAAGCGTTGCCGACCTCGCCGGAAAGAAAGTGGGAGTTGCAAAAGGAAGCAGTGCATTCGGACTGCTGTATTTTGCGCTGGAAAATGAGGGGGTCGACCCGTCGAGCGTGGAAATCATCCAGCTGCAGCCGGATGAGGCGCAGCCCGCATTTGAAAACGGCACGCTTGATGCATGGGCGACATGGGAGCCGTGCATCTCCCATCAAACAGTCGGCCAGGGGGCAAGAGTCCTGGTCGATGGTGAGGATGTAAAAGCGCCGAGTCCGATGCTGACGATTGCCCGCACGGAACTGGTGGAAGGCAATCCACAATTCATCGAAACATATCTGGAAGTGTATGTGAAGGCAAGCAAGTGGGTGCAGGACAATCCGGAAGAGGCGGTGCAATTCTTCGCCGAGCTGAAGTCGCTTGACCCGAAAGTGGTGGAAAGCGTGCTGGCCAATACACCGTATGAGCCGCATGTGATTTCCGAGGAGTATATAGCCGGACAACAGCGTGCAGCGGATTTGCTCCATGAATTGAAGGTCATCGATAAGGAAATCGATACAGCGGACGTAGTAGAAAATAAATTCATCGAAGTCATTTTGGAGGGGGGTGAGTAGATGGGCCGTGCGGAAGCAATCGCTGCACCTGTTGCACAGGAGAAGAAGAGGCGGAAGACGCCAGCCTGGCTAAAGGGGATGGTCCTGCCGCTGGTCATCGCTGTCATCTGGCAGATCATTTCAACGACCGGACTTGT
>JAZUQF010000296.1:0-8786 GCA_045605545.1 Lysinibacillus sp. | reverse complement strand
TACCGGCATTCAACCGAGCGCTGTATGACGGATATGCCATAAGAGCGGAGGATACGAATCACGGGAGCCCAACCGCATTTGAAGTGTTGAGCGAAAACGGTGCCGGTTCCGTCTTTACAGCCGATGTCCAACCATATCAGACGGTAAGGATCATGACGGGTGCAGAAGTGCCGAACGCCTGTAATGCCGTCATCATGCTGCAGCACGTAGAAGCGTATGAAAAAGAGGGAAGAAGCTATATCAAGGTTCAGCAGGCCATCCCGGCAGGTGAGCGGATTCTTCAAAAGGGAGCCGAAATAAAGCAAGAATCTTGCCTTGTGACGAAAGGTACACGCATTACTCCGGGCGTAATTGGCTTACTCGCTACATTCGGCATCCATCAGGTACCTGTCAAAAAAAGACCTGTCGTTGGTGTATTGGCGACGGGAAGCGAGCTGCTAGAAGTGGATGAACCCCTCGTACCCGGAAAGATCAGAAACAGCAATTCCTATATGCTGCTGGCACAAATAGAGCAGGCAGGCGGCGAGCCCGTGTACTTAGGGAAACTGGAGGACGATCTGGATAAAAGCGTGGAAGTCGTCCGGGAAGCTTTACAGCGAGTGGACATCCTCATTACAACTGGCGGTGTATCCGTCGGAGACTATGATTACCTGCCGGACGTCTACAAGCGGCTAGGCGCCGACGTCCTTTTCAATAAAATCGCAATGCGCCCGGGCAGTGTGACGACAGTCGCCAAAACGGCTGACCACTATTTATTTGGTCTGTCCGGCAACCCGTCAGCCAGCTTTATCGGCTTTGAATTGTTTGTAAGACCACTCATCCGAAAAAGACTCGGCAATAGAGAGCTACACCTGCTGTCAGCGTCCGCTACATTGGCAGAAGAGCATCCAAACCCGAACAACTTCACCCAATTAATCCGGGCGACATGTACGTTTGAAAACGGCAAAATCACAGTCGCTTCCAACGGCTTGAATATGTCCGGATCAGTCACTTCATTGTCAGGCGCCGATGCCCTCATCGTCCTGCCCCCGACCGCGACGGGATACAAAAAGGGCGATGAAGTGGACATCCTTGTGCTTTCCAACAGCAAGGGGCAGCAAGAAAGTCTATTTTTCAGGAGGGATGGAAATGAATAACGACTTGTTCCAGATTGTCGAAGAGCCGATCATCACGGAAGAGGTAATTCAAAAAGTGGCGTCCCGGAATGCGGGGGCCATCGCCGTTTTTATCGGGACGGTCAGGGAGATGACAAACGGCAAACGGACGCTGTCGCTGGAATATCAGGCATATGCACCAATGGCGGTACGCAAGCTGGCCGAAATCGGGGAGGAAATGCAGGGGAAATGGCCGGATGTAAAGGTAGCCATCACACACCGAATCGGACATCTGCACATTTCAGAGGCCGCCGTCGTCATTGCTGTATCATCCCCGCACAGGAAGGCCGCCTATGAGGCGAATGAATATGCCATCGAGCGCATCAAGCAAATCGTGCCAATCTGGAAGAAGGAAATATGGGAAGACGGGACAATGTGGATGGGCGACCAGCTTGAAACCCGTTCCTTCAAGTAAAGGAGTGACGAGACATGATTACCATTTTATTTTTCGCACAGCTTCAGGAGGAAATCGGGCCGTCCCTTCAATTGGACTGCTCCCGATGTTCCGTTCAGGATATAAGGAATCATATTCAACATCTTTATCCCCATGTATCCATTTCGTCCGCGATGTCAGCGGTCAATGAAGAGTTTGCACTGCCCGATGATATCGTGGAAGGTGGGGATGTAGTGGCATTCCTTCCTCCTGTGAGCGGAGGGTGAGCAGATGAGCATCCAGGAGCATAAAAAGGAATCCCGCCCCTTACACGTCATGGTAGTGACGGTCAGCGATACAAGAACGGAGCAGACGGATAAAAGCGGCAGGAAGATGATTGAGTTGTTGGAAACGTCTCACCACCATGTGGCTAATTATGAGATTGTGAAGGATGACCAGGAAGCGATTGAGGAAGCTCTATTCAACGGGTGCCGTGACCCTCGCGTTCAGGTCATTTTACTGAATGGCGGGACAGGGCTGTCGAATCGCGATGTAACATTCGAGATTGTTGAGCGGGTGATTGAAAGGCCCATCCCCGGCTTCGGGGAGATTTTTAGGATGCTGAGCTATGAGGAAATCGGCTCTCCGGCCATGCTCTCAAGAGCAGTGGCGGGCATCGCACGGAAGACCGTCATTTTTTCGGTTCCCGGCTCTACAGGTGCCGTGACGCTGGCAATGGAAAAGCTGATTTTGGCGGAAATGGGGCATATCGTGCGGGAAATCAACAAGGATGGGTAACGGATACAGATTCATAAAAAGGGCCTTCCACCGGAGCAGCGCAATGGCTTCTATTGGGGAATGGCCCTCATTTTTTAGCTATCTGCTATAGTCTCCTGATTTTCCACCTGTCTTTTTCATTAGCATGGTCGGCCCGATCACCATATCTTTACCGGCTGCCTTGCACATATCGTAAATCGTCAGTGCAGTTGCCGAAACGGCGGTCAATGCCTCCATTTCAACTCCGGTCTGTCCGGCCGTCTTTACTTCCGCCTTGATGGAGACCTCATAGTGCTCTGTATGTTCATCCACAATCCAGTCGAATGTGATATCAACTCCCGTCAAGGAAAGGGGATGGCACATCGGGATAATCATCGCTGTCTGCTTGGCCGCCATGATGCCGGCCACCTGTGCAACGGCAAACACATCCCCCTTTTTATTCGTCCCCTCGACAATCTGTCTATAGATGTCCTTGTTCACTATAATGGACGATGCAGCAATCGCTGTTCTGACAGTGGTTTCCTTATCAGATACATCAACCATCTTCGCCCTTCCCTGTTCGTTAAAATGCGTCAGCTTTGTCATGCTGTCTTCCTCCTCGATTTTTCATCGCTACATATGTAAATTATCTTTCCATAAGTTTATTATTCTACACATTCTCGCCAAAAACCTCCCATCGATTCCAAAAACGTGGTGTGGACGGCTTTGCTTTAGGGAGAAATCCACATGCAAAAACCTCGACAGAAGCGAAGTAGCACAAGTGAAAACGCTCTTTTTATTAGAATTTAGGAAACATGTAAGTTCTTTTGGTCAATATCCATAAAAGACGTTATAATTTTCAGTCATTTTACACATGACATCCAGTTTCCGGCTTGGTATTATGTTAGAAAATGTAACATAAAATTAATACAGTATATAAAATCAGGTGTTTTTCTTTATTCACGCAAGGAGGGGCCATCAATGGTAAAAGGAAATGGAACTTTACAATCACCGGCAATATGGACGCCTGCCACTATAGAAAAGGCGGCTGCCTTAAAAAAACAGTATGGGATGGACGGGGCATACGCTGCAGGCGCTACACTTCTGCAGCTTCAATGGAAGAACAACCGGCCGATGCCTCATCACCTAATCAGCCTGGAACAGGTTCCTGAACTGCAAGGGGTGATGATTGAAGATAAGAAGGTAACAATCGGCACCATGACAAGACTGGACCTGCTGCGTTCCTCTACGGAATTGCATGCAGTGCTGCCGTGCATTGCCGAGGCGGTGCAATCGATAGCCGCACCAGCCATCCGCAATAGAGGGACGATTGGCGGCAATATCATGGGCGGGGAGGGAGATTTGATTCCCCTTTTGCTGGCACTGAACGCAAACATGCTGTTCCTGGATGAGGACGGACTTCACGAAAAGGAAATCAATGAGTGGCTGCAGCAACGCAGGTCCACGGACGACAAGCTACTGATGCAGCTTACGATTCTAGTAGAGTCGGATACCGAAGTATTTTACCGGAAGCTTGGCAGAAGAGAGGCTTTCACAGCCGCCATCGTCACAGTGACCGGGAAGATTGAATGGACCGAAGAGGATCGAATTCATTCTGCAAGCCTTGCTGTCGGTGGAGGGTCCAATCAGCCTACCCGGTTGGAGCAGGCCGAATTCTACCTTAAAGGGAAGACGGCAGACATGATTGACTGGAAGGCCGTTTACCAGTTTGTACTGGCCGAATTTTCCCCGACAACGGATGCATTCCTTACAGGTGACTATAAGAAAAAGGTTGCCGCCAACCTGATTGTGTCAGAGCTTCAGCGGCTCACTAGCGCGAAAGCCCAAAGAAAGGAGCAGGTATATGAAGTTTAATATCAACGAAAAAGACGGCCGCATCCGTCCGGACGGAATGGAGAAGGTCTCCGGCTCCCTGAAATTCCTCACAGACCTATCTTTTCCCGGGATGCTGTACGGAAAGGTGCTGAGAAGTGCCCATCCGCACGCAAAAATCCTTTCAATCCATACAGGACAGGCAGAGAAGCTAGCGGGTGTAAAAGCTGTCCTTACATACAAGGATGTGCCCGGGCTGAATGGATTCGGCCTGATTACACCCGATCAGCCGGTACTTTGCGAAGACCGGGTCCGTTATGTAGGTGATGCGATTGTTGCCATAGCGGCTGAAACAGTAGAGATTGCTCAAAAGGCGGTTGAACTGGTAGAGGTCGAATATGAACAGCTGCCGCTTCTGGATTCCCCGCAAAAGGCATTGCAGCCAGATGCAGTGAAACTCCATCCGTCAGGCAATATATTGCATCAGGCCTCCTACACAAGTGGTTCAGTTGAAGAAGCATTCGCCTCCTGTCCATTCATCGTAGAGGAAACGTATGAACTGCCCCGTCAGATGCATGGCTATATGGAAACCGAAGGCGGTGTCGTCGTACCGGAGGAAGACGGAGGTTTCACAGTCTATGCCGGCACGCAGCACGGCTTCAAGGACCGTTTCCAGCTATCGAGGATTCTTGACATACCTGAGGAGAAAATCCGGGTAATATCCAGTCCAATGGGCGGTTCCTTCGGCGGGAAGGATGAGCTGAACATTCAGCCATATGCAGCGCTGCTTGCTCTGACGACGGGACGACCCGTAAAAATTCATAATACCAGAACGGAATCAATCAAAGCCGGCCTGAAGCGGCATCCAATGACGATCAAGGCAAAAACCGGCGCGGACCGGGACGGCAAGATTATTGCACATCAGGTGAGCATCATCGCGGACAAAGGCGCCTATACAACGTTGGGGCCTGCCGTCCTTGACTTTTCAATTGAACATGCAGCCGGTCCCTATATCATCCCGAATATCGAAACGACAGGTGTTTCGGTCTTCACAAACAACGGAATGGCCGGGGAATTCAGGGGGTTCGGCGGCAATCAAATCACCTTTGCGCTTGAAGGACAAATCGACCGTCTGGCTGATTTATTGAATATGGACCCAATTAAATTCCGTCGAATCAACCTGCGGAAAACAACGGACCTGGGACCGGTGGGACAAATCATCGCTCCTACAGACGGTGCTTCCTACGTATTGGAAGGTATCGCAAACTTAACGAAAGAATTAAAGAAACCGAAAGAACAGCCGCAGTGGATCCGACGAGGTTCCGGCATCGCCATTTGCATGCATGGCGGCGGACTTGGTTTTGGCCGTCTGGATACTGCCGGCGGGCGCTTGTCTTTGGATGGCGAAGGGAAGATTGAGATTTCATTCGGCTTTGAGGAGTGCGGACAGGGGCTACTTTCCGTCATCGAAAATCTTGTGACGCAGGAGCTTGGCTGCAATAAAGAAGATATCAAAATTGTCATCGGAGATACGGCACGTGTACCGGTTTCGGGCTCTTCCACAGCTTCCCGCGGAACGAGTATGGTGTGGCAGTCGTTGCAACGATTGAAAGGACCTTTTAAGGAGCGTGTCCTGACACAGGCGGCTAAAACCCTTGGCCTGCCGGCAGAGGAATTGACGCTGGGTCCCGGAGGCATCTGGCACCAAAGCAAAAAGGATGGTCCTTTATTAAGCTATGCGGAATGCGCAAGCCAGATGGAGGAGCCTTGCAGAATCGATACAAAATTCGCCTTCCCGACAACCCCTAAGTCAATCGACGGGGGGCACTTCCTCTATTCATTCGGCGGCGTGAAGGTCGATGTGGAGGTCGACCTGCTGACAGGCAAGGTAAAGGTCGTCTCGATCGACCACGTCATCTCCGCAGGGCCTGTCGTCAGTCCGAACGGCTTCCGCGGGCAGATTGAGGGCGGAGGTGTCATGTCGTTGGGCTATACCTTGATGGAAGAAGCGAAAATGGTGAACGCTGAATACGTGACGCAAAACCTGGATACGTATTTGATGCCAAACATCGCAGACGTGCCATTTGAGACGAATGTCCATGCAATCGAGGACTTGGTAGAAGGTGACGAATACGGGCCGCGGGGTGTCGGGGAAATCGGCACAATCGCCATCATACCGGCCATTGTAAAGGCGGTACATGATGCAACGGGCTGCTGGATTGCAAAACTTCCGATTTCTAGTGAAGAGATATTAAAACAAACCGAACAAAGGGGGCTGCTGGAATGGGTGTAAAGGCTGGAACGGAAATCGCACCGCTGACACTGGATGAGCAAAGGCTGATGACGCTATCAATAACTGTCAACGGAGAGGATTATAAATTGCAGGTTCCTCCCATGGAGAAACTGCTCGTCATTTTACGTGACCATCTGCAATTCACAGGCACGAAGGTATCTTGCGAGATAGGACGATGCGGCGCCTGCTCGGTATTCGTCGATGGGCAGCTGGTGAATGCCTGCATGATGATGGCCTATCAGGTGGATGGCAAACAGGTGACGACGATAGAAAATGCTCAAAATAGCGCTGAGGATGCCGTCCAACAGGCATTTTTGAAAGCGGGCGGCTTCCAATGCGGCTATTGTACATCCGGCATGGTACTGGCTGTTAAAAATCTATTGGCCTACAATCCTGATCCAACAGAGTCGGAGATTAAAGAGGCGCTGTCTGGCAATCTATGCCGTTGCACGGGCTACGGAGGCATTATAAGGGCGGTGCAGATAGCCATAGAGCAGCAAAAAGGCCAACGCAACTAAAAAGGGGGGATCAGGTTGGAAACACCACTCTATGCAGTAGAAATGACAAATATCGTGAAGCGTTTCGGAAAGGTCATCGCAAATGACCACGTCAATTTCCGGGTGAAAAAAGGGGAGATTCACGCGCTGCTTGGTGAGAATGGAGCGGGTAAGAGCACCATCATGAGCATGATTGCGGGCATCTACCGGGCAGATAGCGGGCAAATCGCCATTAACGGACAATCAGTCAATATCCGGTCCCCGAAGGAATCAATGGACCTGGGAATCGGCATGGTCCATCAGAACTTCCGACTAGTCGAATCCCTGACAGCGATTGAAAATATCGTTCTTGGACAAAAGGGAAACAGATGGCGCGGTTCTTCCTGGATGAGAAAGAAGGAAAGGGAAATACAAATCATTGCAGAGCAATACGGCCTGTCGTTTCCGACGTCAGTTCCTGTTTGGCAGCTATCCGTCGGTGAGCAGCAGCGGGTGGAAATCGTAAAGACGCTTTACAAAGGCGCAGACATCCTCATTTTTGATGAACCGACCTCCGTTTTAACACCAGGGGAAGCGGAGCAGTTATTCAAGACGATGCTGGAGCTGAAAAAGAATGGCAAGACCATGATTATCACTACCCATAAGCTGAAGGAAGTGATGGCTGTCGCAGATTGTATTTCTGTCATGAGGAAAGGTAAGATGATTGCGCAAATGGGCACGGAAGAAACGACCATTCAGCACCTGGCTGGCCTGATGGTGGAAAAGGAGGTGGAGAGAAGTTTGTCGGTTGAACCTATCCCGCCCGGAAAGCCTATTTTGGAAGTGCAAAACCTGGCAGTCCGGACAAAGCAGGGAATCTATGCATTAGACCATATTGATTTCTCTATCCGCGAGCATGAAATCGTCGGTGTCGCAGGGGTTGCGGGAAATGGACAAAAAGAATTGGCGGAAACGCTAACTGGCCTCATCCCATGGACATCGGGTCATATCGTCTTCGACGGAGAAATACTGGCCGCCCCCTCCGTCCAGGAACTGATTGAAAAGGGCATTGCCCATATACCTGAAAATCGCATGAAAAGCGGGCTGGCGGGTAGTCTGGGCATCACCGACAATCTTTTGATGAAATCTTACCGTACCAACAGTCGGGCGAATTTCGGACTTATGAAGAAAAAGCATAATGTCCAGTGGAGTTCGGAGCTGATTGAAACCTTCGATGTACGGACACCGGATTTAACCAGTCCTGTCAGGCAGCTGTCCGGCGGCAATCAGCAAAAGCTCTTGTTTGCCAGGGAAATGGATTTGAACCCTAAGCTGATGATTGCAGTCCATCCAACGCAAGGATTGGATGTAGGGGCGACAAAGGCCGTTCACCATATGCTTGTATCACTGCGTCAAAAGGGAAGAGGCATTTTATTGATTTCAGAGGATCTCGATGAAGTAATGCAGCTATCGGATAGAATCCTCGTGCTATACAACGGAAAAATAAGCGGCATCGTAACACGCGAGAATGCAAAAAAAGACGCAATTGGACGCTTGATGGCGGGATTGAGCGATAAGGAGGCGAATCACATTGACTCAAAAATCGCCCTATGAGCCATTACCGGTCGACATCCCTAAAAGAGGCAGCAAGCAGCATGTCATCCCTTACAGACTCGAGTATGACCCCCACAAAAAAACAGGTGGCTGGTGGGTACCGGTTGCATCCGTAGCCGTTGCACTTTTATTGGGTGCCATCTTCATCTTGTTGAATGGCATGAATCCAGTAGCTGTATACGCAAAAATGCTGGACGGGGCATTCGGCTCCAGCTTTGGCATCAGCGAAACCATCGTCAAGGCCATTCCGCTTTTACTTTGCGGACTAGGTGTCGCTATTGCCTATA
>JAZUQF010000295.1:0-10655 GCA_045605545.1 Lysinibacillus sp. | reverse complement strand
CGGAATTAAACATACAACAATCCCAAGGCTCATCCCGACCAATAGCTTATTTATAAAATCCTTCATTCTTCATTACCCCTCCTGGTTGTCAGAAAATTTGTGATATGAATCATTATATAAGAATAGTGTTTTTAATCAATGTAATTTTTCTGACAATTAAATCATTTGTGGATTATGTAGAATAAACGAGAATGAAAGATTTTAAAGTGAGAGATTATTGAAATAATAAATATCGGCAAGTGGGTTGAAGTACCTTTTGTTATTGGGGGAATCTTGTAGAAGTGGGTTTGCACTACAGACGGCTCACTTTCCAAGGGGTGATTAAAGGGGGATTTCAAACTTATAAATAACAAATATTTATAAGTTATTGCTGTTTCTATATAATATGCCGTATCGCTTTTCAAGAAAGGCGCATTATGAAATCGACACTTCAGTACTTTCATCTGCTTGGGGAGGTTATTTTGAGCTTGAACGAGACTATTTTTGCTAGACCGGCAAGCTTTCTGGCGCTTTATCTACATAACGAATTGCATGCCTCTCCGCGTAAGCAGAATCATTATCTCAGTAGGCGAAATCTTCTGCTTCCCGACGATGAATGCAGTCATTGAGGAAATTGCACCGACCAGAAGGGATTTATCTGGGGGCAACGCAGCTGAAGAACATCGGAGGCTTCATCGGACCGATTTTCGGAGGGCAGGCGCCAAGGTTCACCGATAAATGGATGGAAAAGTCTTTGTACCGTACACAGCCTGATGACCGTCCATCCAACCCGCGGGAAGCTGTTACTCCAAAGCGATTAAGCACCCTGCTCTAACTTCCGACGTAGTAGCAGGGGGCGGCGCTACACTTTGAGCAGCTTGCAGAAAAAATAAATAGGGGATGGAAAATCAAAAAAGCAGAAGGCCGGTTGTTCGGTCTTCTGTTTTTTTGAACGTCTGTTATGCAAGTGAACTATAAGGGAGGATGACTCGTTGCTAAAGATACTAAAATAGGGGAGAAAGACAAGTGATAACTCGGATGCAATTGTATAAGTTAGCCTCTCATTTTTATGAGATGTACATCCTTAAAAGTACAGTATAAATTTTACTAGCCCTGTTGGAACAATTTTTAGTCTAGGGAAGGCTTTTTAAATACTTCGAGCGCTATATTCATGATAAGAAACTGAGTATCAATACCTGTTCGCGCTTTCAATTATTTAAAAAATCAAAAATCTTATCTTAAGTTAAAAATTTTTAGAATGCTTTCGTTTTGACGCTAATATAATCATAACATTAGACTCCGGTCTAGTAAGAGGGAGGGTGAAGAATGGAGAAGTTAAAAAATATTGAGGATTTAGAATGGTTGTTTGAAGATAATATGCGTTTGTTAGTTGGGGGATTTGGCATTTCAGGTACGCCGTTAACAGTACTAGATGCCGTCGCTAAATTTGATACGGGGGACTATGAAGTTGTTAGTAACAACTTAGGGGATGATGGTAAAGGACTTCATAAAGTATTTGAGGCAGGAAAGATTGCTAAAGCGGTTGGTTCTTTTTTTACTCTTAACAAAGAAGCCGTAATGGCTTGGTCGAAGGGACAATTGGAAATTGATTTAATGCCACAAGGGACTCTAGCAGAGGCGATTCGGTGCGGAGGTGCTGGAATAGGGGGTTTCTATACACCGACTGCTGTTGGGACAAGACTGGCTGAAGGTAAGGAAGTGCGTGAAATTGATGGAATCCGTTATTTATTTGAGAAGGCCATTAAGGGAGATATTGCACTTATTAAAGCATCGAAGGCCGATAAAGCAGGCAATTTAGTGTACCACACGACTGCTAGGAATTTTAACCCCTTAATGGCTGCAGCTGCTGAGGTGGTCATTGCCGAAGTGGATGAGATTGTGGAAATTGGAGAGCTGAGCCCTGAGGAGATTGTGACCCCGCACATCTTCGTAGATTATGTAGTTGAAAGTAAATACTTCAAGCACGGACGTGTCTATGTTGAAGTTGAATAGCCGAGAAATAATTGCACAGCGTATTGCAAGAGAGCTGAAAGATGGGGATGTAGTCAATTTGGGGATAGGAATTCCAACACTTGTTTCTAAATATATTGGAGATAAAAAAGTATATCTCCAGACTGAGAATGGCTTGTTGGGCATGGGGCCGCCACCCAAGGAAGATCAAATAGATATAGATTTAATCGACGCCGGGAAAAATCCTACAACCATTACACCCGAAGCGTCATTTTTTGATAGCGCTTTCTCCTTTGGGATGATTCGGGGGAAACACATCGACGTAGCTGTTTTAGGCACACTTGAGGTCGATCGCTATGGGGAAATTGCGAACTGGTCTGTACCGAATCAACCAATTTTAGGGGTTGGCGGTGCGATGGATTTAGTCGCTGGGGCAAAAAAAGTAATTGTGGCCAGCACGCTTTTTACAAAAGAAGGATGCCCGAAATTGGTAGAATCGTTGACGCTTGATTCAAGCGGTGAACGACGCGTTAATCAGTTTGTGACGGAGTATGCAAACTTCATTTTTCAGGAGGGGGAGATTTTCATAGACGCCATTTATGGTGACTTGTCATTTGAAGAGTTGGAAAGGCGAATTGGTTTACCATTGAAGCAAAAATAAGAAACAAAGGAGGGGGAAATGTATGTGGAGTTTGATTACGATAGCCTTTTCACTGATTCTATTGATCGTCTTAGCTTTAAGAGGATTTAGTATTATCATCATCGCTCCTGTTGTAAGTTTATTTGTAATGGTGACGAATGGATTGCCGATTTTAGAGACGTTCCAAGATACGTACATGACAGGATTTATCGGCTATGTTCGAAATTATTTCCTGATTTTCTTATTTGCAGCGATGTTCGGAAAACTGATGGATGATAGTGGCGCAGCTCGCCAAATTGCTAACCTTTTACTACGCATCATAGGAAAAGACAGTAAATATAAGGTACTGGTAGCGGTCATGATTATCTGTGCATTCTTAACGTATGGCGGGGTAAGCTTATTTGTCGTCATTTTCGCAGTATTACCAATAGCAAAACCTTTATTCCAAGAATTGGATATACCGTGGCACCTATTTATGGCACCATTCTTTACGGGAATCGGGACGTTCACAATGACCATGTTGCCAGGGACACCTTCTGTACAAAACATCATTCCGACAAAGTACTTTGAGACGACCGTTACTGCAGCACCGTTGTTGGGGATTATCGCAACCGTATTTGTTATTGCAATCAACTTATGGTATATGAAATTTGCATTAAAACGTTCGGAACAGCGTAAGGAAACTTATGCAATCATGACAAATCCGGACAAGGACGGGCAAGAAGGAATCAAAGATATATATGAAGGGCGTGCATTGCCGAATGTGGTTGCGAGTTTAATCCCTCCAATTGCATTGCTAGTCACTCTGAATATCTTCAAAGTTGAAATCGTTTATACATTGATGGGTGTTGTAGTATTGGCAACCATATTATTTTGGAATCATATTAAAATCAAGAAAAATACACTTAATGAAGGGGCGGTATCTGCCGTACTGCCAATTATTAATACGAGTGCTGATGTTGGTTACGGCTCAGTCATTGCCATTACAGCAGGTTTCGGCATTTTTACAGAAGTCATGACTGACATACCAGGAAGTCCATTAATATCGCTTTTTTTGGCCACAACAGCTCTTGCTGGAATAACAGGTTCCTCAAGTGGCGGTCTAGGGATTGCAATGGAAACGCTATCCTCTACCTATCTGAACCTAGGTCTAAATCCGGATGCTATGCATAGGGTAGCGGCAGTCGCCTCGGGTGGCCTTGACTCATTACCACATAATGGTGCTGTAATTACAATATTAGTCGCTTCGAAGCTGACACATAAAGACGCTTATAAACATATCTTTGCTGTTTCAGTTGTTGCACCGTTGATTGCGAGCATTCCAATGCTGATTGCAGCGGTCTTACTATACTAAGTTTTAAGGGGGGAAGGAAAATGATTCGAAAAGTTGGGGTTATAGGTGCTGGCACAATGGGGTTCGGGATAGCGTTTCAATTCGCTACGAATGGAATGCCTGTTGTTTTACAGGATATTCAAGAAGAGTCTTTGCGACTGGCAAATGAAAAAATAACAACCTATCTCAAGGTTTTCCGGGAGGAGGGGGCAACGTTCGTTGATTCTGACGAAGCAATCATCAACCGTTTAACTTTTACTACAAATATTGAGGCTGTTGCCGATTGTGATTTGATTATTGAAAGTGCAACAGAAAACCTTGAACTTAAACAAAAAATCTTTAGGCAGTTGGATGAGATTTGTGCAGAACATGCCATTTTAACCTCCAATACTTCAAGCTTAAAGCTGTCAGAAATCGTTCGTGATGTAGAAAAACACAAGAATAAAGTAATGCTGACCCATTTTTTCAATCCGGCGCATATCGTTCCACTTGTGGAACTGCTGAAAGGCTCGGATACAGAGCAAGAGATATACGATGAAGTGGATGTGTTCATGAAAGAGATGGGCAAGGTTACAATTGAAGTCCGGCGAGAGATGCCGGGCCTTGTGGCCAATCGCATTCAAGCAGCGTTGGCCCGGGAAGCACTGTCGTTATTAGAAGATGGCGTTGTCTCTGAGAAAGATTTAGAGAGTGCCATCTTTGCAGGTCCGGGATTCAGGTTTGCGTCAAGCGGATTGCTGAAAATTATGGATTTTGCTGGATTGGATATCTGGGAAATTGTATTAGAGCAGTTGCAACCGACGATTGAATCCAATGTGCGTACATTCAGCGTAATTAAGGATAAAACCGGCCAAGGTAATCTGGGTGTCAAATCCTCAAAAGGTTTCTTTGAATATCCAGGGAAAGGTTTAGATGAGTATGTAATTGATCGTGACCGTTCATTAATTCAACAATTAGAAACGTTCCATAAAATGCAAAGGGAGGCTGAGAATGCGTAATATTTTGGTGACAGGTGCAGGAGGCGGTTTAGGAGCGGCGATGGTAAAGAAATTTATCGAGGAAGGAGACTATGTATTTGCAGCAGACTTAAATATAGAAACGGCACAGGCAGTGGCGGCTTTGTATCCAGGGAAGGCCGAAGCGCTTAGGCTGGATGTTTCGAATTCAGTTTCTGTCCAACAGGTGATAAATCATATTTGTAGCAATAGGGAACTTCATGTTCTCGTGAATAATGCTGGCATACAATATCGGGCCAAAATTGAAGATTTTCCGGAAGATAAGTGGGACTTGCTTCAAAACGTCATGCTGAAGGGTCCATTCTTACTGACTAAATATGTGTTCCCCTATATGAAAAAGCAACGGCATGGTCGTATCGTTAATATTTCGTCGGTTCACGGTGAACTGGCGACACCTGAAAAAGCGGCATATGTCGCAGCCAAGCACGGTATCATTGGTTTAACACGTGTAGCGGCACTTGAAGGTGCAGAGTATGGGATTACAGTAAATGCAGTTTTACCGGGCCCGGTGAAAACGCCATTACTTATAAAACAATTAAAGGATCTTGAAGAAAGCAGGGGCATGACAGAAATTGAAGCATTAAATGAAATTGTATATCCAAAACAAGCGATGCAACGTTTTATTACAGCGGAAGAAATTGCAGATAGCGTATTCTTTATTTCTTCAAAGCAGGCAACAGCTATAACAGGCGAAGCACTGAGTGTTTCCGGCGGAATGTAAAAAGGGGGATAATCATGAAGGTATATCTTGTAAATGGGAGTAGAACGGCATTTGGAAGTTTTGGAGGGGCGTTTACTAATACAGCAGATATTGACCTTGGTGTTGTCGTAGTGAAAGAAGCTTTACGGCGCTCAGGGGTAGAAGCGACACAGATTGACGAAATTATATTCGGTAATATTATCCAAACTACAAGTTCATCAGCCTATCTAGCCCGTCATATTGGATTAAAAAGTGGATTGCCCGAGGAAAGTACAGCTCTCACGGTTAATCGTCTATGTGGTTCAGGCTTGCAAGCGATTATATCTGCGGCACAGGAGATTGAACTTGGTAATGTTCAGGCGGCAGTTGCTGGAGGAACGGAAAACATGAGTCAGGCACCCCAAGTATTACGGGGCACACGCTTTGGTTCGCCTAATAAAGCACCGATTGTTGAAGATATGCTATGGGCGACTTTATATGACGAAGTTGCGGGATGCAGTATGGGGATGACCGCTGAAAACTTAGCAGAAAAATATGGAGTTTCACGAGAAGAACAAGATGAATTTTCCTATAATTCACATAAACGTGCCGCTGAGGCCCGTCGTTCGGGCCGTTTTGCCGAGGAAATTGCACCCGTATTGGTGAAGACACGTAAAGGTATGATGGAAGTAACTGAGGATGAGCATATCCGAGAGGAAGTTTCGATGGAAGCTTTGGAGAAACTGAAACCTGCATTTAAAAAAGATGGGACTATATCAGCAGGGAATGCAAGCGGAATTAATGATGGTGCCGCCGCCGTTGTCCTTGTATCAGAGGTTTTTTTAAGAGAGCATCAGTTAAATCCATTGGCAAGGATTGTCGCTTCTGCAACGGCAGGTGTAGATCCAACTATTATGGGAATTGGGCCGGCTCCGGCAATCCGTAAAGTATTAAAAAAAGCAGATTTAACATTAGAGGATGTCGGTTTGTTTGAGCTCAATGAAGCATTTGCAGCTCAGTCGTTGGCGGTCTTAAAAGAATTAGGGATTGATCAGGAAAAAGTAAATGTAAATGGAGGAGCCGTAGCACTTGGTCATCCAGTTGGTGCAAGCGGTGCACGTATTACTTATTCGCTTGCATTGGAGATGCAGAAGCGAGGTGTCAAATATGGCATAGCAAGCTTATGTATTGGTGGCGGTCAAGGAATAGCCGTGTTGTTAGAAAATCCGAAATGCTAGCATTAATAGAGGGAACCGGTTCGAATGGCAATGGGTTGAATGATATAAAAAACTCTTCTATATCAACTGGATATATAATGGAACAAAGGTATTTTTGCGAAAATTCCGGTTATTAAGCCTTTACAGCTCTTGCTGGGTATAATAAAAAGTATAAGCTGAATTCCTTTGTGCATGGAGTTCAGCTTTTGTATATATGTTTCTATAACATTAATCAGAGGAGGTGTACTGTTTTACATAGAAAAGCCCCTCAAACACTTTAGTTTTCCGCGAATGTTTGAAGGGTTTTTTGGCGGTATTATTATGCTAATATGTTTAGCGTATTTTAAAACAAGGTGATAGTATGGCGTGTTTTAAGTTGAAGGAATGAGCTGCGTTAGAAATTTTAATAGCAGGATTTGTTATTAGTGAATGCTGCACCTACGATAATTAGTAGGATGAACAATACAACGAGTAAAGCGAAACCGTTGTTGCTTCTGTTGCTTCGGTTTTCATAACCATAACTTTCGCCACCATAGTTAGACATATAAATCCACCTCCTTTTCAATTCTATTCTATGAATTGCTTTCCGAATGAACAGGTACGGGTGCGGAGTTTTTAACTTAATTTCCTTATAGTAAATTCGGAGTGGACGGTAAATCAGGTAGAAGACAGAAATGAAATTCATAGCATAGTTTGAATGGTGAAAAGGGAAAGTCTTTTCGATATAAATGGCAGGTCTTCGAAGCATGTCCCGGATGGGGGAATCAATTTATGAAGATAGGCAAGTTCTCGTAAAAGTGGTGAACAAGCATGGCAAGAAAGGCTATGATTCCGCAACAGCCGCTTGTATGAAATAAAAGCTGTTGTCTTTAATAAGTAAAGACACCAATGAAGGCTTTTTTCATACTATATTTTGAGGTGAAAAAATGCCAAGAGTCAAATATCGGGATTCAGATGTCGCCCTGGTGGCAAGGATGATGCGGGCGGAAGCAGAAGGTGAAGGGCAGCAGGGCATGCTCTATGTCGGCAATGTCATCGTGAATCGTGCTGTAGCCGATTGTCTGGACTTTCAGGATGTAAGGACGATTGAAGATGTCATTTATCAGGTGCAAGGAGGGAATTATTCTTTTGAAGCTGTTCAAAAGGGGAATTTGTTTTATGAAAGAGCGAGACCTACTGAGCTGAGATTGGCAAGGCAAGTGTTGGATTATTGGCGGCAGCACCCGGCAAAATATGCCCTCTGGTACTTCAATCCATATGCACCGTGTCCAGAGACATGGTATGGTCAGCCATTTACGGGCCAGTTTAAAAACCACTGTTTTTATGAGCCGGCAGCCGGCACGTGTGAAAGTGTGTATACCTGATAGAGTTTCCAGGAATGTGAGCAGTCCGCCCGCGGAAAAAAGCAGACTGCGACTGAAATGATGAAAAATATAGCGATAGGAGCACCTTGATTTTGCGTTTTAAGTATCATCATGTACTTAAAAGGCCAATGGAAGGTGCTTTTGTCATTTGTGTCAGGATAAGCAGAATACAGGAGGGGAACTTGCCTCAACCTCTATCTGTCGTATACATGGTAAAATAACAGCAGGATGTTTTATAGAGAAGGAGCGGAAAGCATGGATATCAAAATCAATCAAAAAATCATAAAAGACATGTGCGGGACCGTCTCCTTCAAAAGAGGAGAGGCGTATCACAGGGCAAATAAAGTGAAGATAGAAGACTATGGTGATAATTGTTGTACAGCTACAGTAAAGGGTGGAGAGGACTTCGAGGTCACAATCGGAAAGAGTGAGTCCGGGCACATCCAGTCATCCTGCAGCTGTCCCGCTGTAGCCGGCTTCAATAAGAGCTGCCAGCATGTGGCGGCCGTGTTGCTGGCGATTGCAGAGCATAGGCGGCTGAGGAATCAGCCGGCCGGTGCACGAAAAGGGCAATCGGATGGACGGCAGCTGCCAGAGGGAATCCTGACACTCTTCCAGGACGAGCCGCCCCGAAAAAGCCGCCATCAGCTCCATTTTGAAAACAGGCAAGTACTGGACGTCCAGTTCACTCTTAAGCCCCAGCAAATCGGGAAGGGGCAATACTTATTCGGCATGGAGCTATCCATCGGTGGGATGAAGATATCGCCCGTCCGTCATTTTCTGCAGCATGTAAAGCAGGGCAGGCCTTGTCCATTGTCGGCCGCCTTCATCTTTGATCCGGACGAGCACTGCTTCACGGATGAGGCGTATGCGGTATTGCTACAGCTGATTCGGATTGTGCATGATGAAATGGCTTTTGTAGAAGACGTACCGGACAACCGGGACCAGGCGATGCTGCTCATACCGCCCTCTGCATGGGAGGGGCTTTCACCTTTACTTGGACAGCTGCCGGCTGTATTCATCAAGCGGGATGGACAAGCCCATCAGTCTCTTCGATTTGCGGCTGGGCCCCCTCCTTTCCATTTCATTGTGGAGGCAGCAGGTGATGAGTACCGATTGACGATGGAAGGGTTCGGACGCTTGCTGCTTTTCGGTGCGTATCATGCCGTAATGGACGATGGCTGTATCTTTCAGCTGGACGAACAGGCCTGTGGAGGGCTGGTGGAGCTGCAGCAACTGCTTGCCGCACCGGATGCGGATTACGTGCCGATTCCCCATGACGAGATTGATTTGTTTTTACAAAAGGTAGTACCGGGCCTGCGGAAGATGGGGGAGGTCAGCCTGCCGGAACAGCTGATCAAGGAAACGAGGAAGAGTCCGCTTGTCGCCAAGCTCTACCTGGACCGCCTGAAAAACAGGCTGCTGGCGGGGCTGGAATTCCATTATGGCCATGTTGTCATCCAGCCGTTGGAGGACTCGGAGCATCAGCTGGATACGGTGGTTGCAAGGGATGTACTGAAGGAACGGGAAGTCCTGGACATTATGGAGGGGAGCGGCTTTACGGCAACGGAAGGCGGCTACTTCATGCAGAATGAAGAGCTGGAGTATGCATTTTTGCATCATGCCCTGCCAAAGCTTCAAGGGCTTGCACAAATTTATGCGACGACGGCCGTCCGCCACCGGCTTGTCAAAAAAAGTGCATTTCCTAAAATGGCGGTCAAGGTAAAGAAGGAACGGACGAATTGGCTGGAATTCAAATTTGAGATGGACGGCATTTCAGACGACCAGGTGAAGGAGATTCTCTGGGCGCTTGAAATGAAGCGCAGATACTACCGCCTGCCTAATGATTCCTTGCTGTCGCTTGAAACGAAGGAGATGGAAGAAATCCGCCGCTTCCTGCTGGCGGGGCCTGTCCAGGATGATGAATATGAGGCCACCTTCAATATGCCAATCGTGGAAAGCCTGAAGTTCCTCGAGCTGATGGAGGAGAGCGAGGCATTTGCGCCAGAGGAATCATTCCGGCAGTTCCTCGATGGGCTGCTTCAGCCGGAAAGGCTGGAATTTGAAGTGCCGCCGAGCTTGGCGGCCGTTTTAAGGGATTATCAGAAGCAGGGATTCCAATGGATGAAGGCGCTGGCAAGCTATGGTTTCGGCGGAGTGTTGGCCGATGAGATGGGGCTTGGGAAGACAGTACAAAGCATTGCGTTCATTGTTTCGGAACTGGCGGACATCCGGAAACGCAGGCAACCTGTCCTTATCGTGTGCCCGTCCTCCTTGAGGTACAACTGGCTGCAAGAAATGCTTGTCTTTGCACCCGAAGTCCAGGCGCTCGTCGTCGATGGGGATACAGCCTCGCGAAAAGCGCTACAGCGCAACCTTGGCGATCTGGATGTCCTGATTACATCCTATCCATTGCTCCGCCGCGACCTGTCCTGGTATGAGAAGCAGACGTTCCA
>JAZUQF010000294.1:0-2603 GCA_045605545.1 Lysinibacillus sp. | reverse complement strand
GGAGTGGCATTCTGATAATTAATTTTCTTACCTTTACATTCTGTACCGGTGCTTCCGGGCGGCCGTGCTTCTGAAGGCAGTCGCAGGAGAACGGCGGGAATGTAAAGGTTTTGCTTATGGAAATGAGAGAAAGAACAGCATACAGGACGGTGGTGGTGTCGGATATCCACCTTGGTTCCAGATACTCGAAGGTTGTGGAGGTCAGCAATTTCCTGGCTTCCGTGGATTGTGAGAGACTGATCCTGAACGGAGATACGATCGACGGCTGGCAGCTTCGGAAGAACGATTATGAATTCTGGGGAGCGGAGCAGGCGCGCTTCTTCCGTATCATCCTGAAGATGGTGGAAAAACATAACACCGATGTGTTCTTCCTCCGTGGCAATCATGACGATTTTCTCGACAAGATCATTCCGATGGCCATGGGCAAGCTCAATCTGCTGAAGGATATGATTCTTGAAAGCGGGGGACTGAAGTTCTTTGTCACGCATGGCGATGTCTTCGTCAGCATCACGTCAAACATGAAATGGATGGCCAAGCTTGGTGTCGTCATGTATAATATTCTCCTGCAGATCAATGTGCTGTACAATCGCATACAGTCCTGGAGAGGCCGTCCGTATTACTCGTTTTCACAAGCTATCAAGAACAGTGTGAAAAAGGCTGTTTCCAATGCATCAGACTTCGATAAGATGCTTACTGACATGGCCCGTACCAAAGGCTGTCAGGGCGTGATCTGCGGTCATATCCATCGTCCGGAGGACAGGATGATCGACGGGATCCGCTATTTGAATTCAGGAGACTGGGTGGAGACTATGTCCGCCCTTGTCGAGGATAATGACGGAAACTGGAAGATAGTATATTACAAGGACATGGCATGAAATACATTTTCATAGTTCAAGGAGAGGGCAGGGGACATATGACCCAGGCCCTGACACTCGCTTCGCTTCTGCGGGGCAGGGGACATGATGTGGTGAAGGTGCTTGTCGGCAAAAGTCCGAGCAGAAAGCTTCCCGATTTCTTCGTCCAGGAGATCGGAGCTCCGGTGAGGCAGTTTGAAAGCATGAATTTCATGCCCTCACCCGACAACCGCAAGCCAAGCATGGTAGGAACGGTACTGTTCAATTCCTTCAACATGCACAGGTATTTGCCGTCCATCCAGCTCATCAGGGACGAGATCCGCTCGTCAGAGGCTGATGTAGTCGTGAACTTCTATGAGCTTCTGGCCGGAATGACATATTTCTTCTATGAACTGGATGTGCCTATGGTCAGCATAGGCCATCAGTATCTGTTTCTCCATAGGGATTTCGGCCTGCCGAGACATAAGTATCCGGGCAGCATGGCTCTGGATTTCTTCACGAAGCTGACGTCAGTCGGCTCGGTGAAGCATCTGGCGCTCTCATTCAGGAAGATGGAACGTGATTATGAGCATAATATTGTAGTCGTTCCTCCGCTTCTGCGTCCGGAAGTGCTTGGCCTTGAGCCTGTTGAGGGGGATTATATCCATGGCTACATGCTCAATGCCGGTTTTGCGAAGGATGTCCGTGAGTGGCATCAGGCCCATCCCGAAGTCCCGCTCCGGTTCTTTTGGGACAACTGGGATGCGGAGAAGGTCCAGAAGGTCGATGATACATTGAGCTTCTATCAGATCGATGACCATGAATTCCTTCGCCAGATGGCAGGGTGCCGTGCATATGCCAGCACGGCCGGTTTCGAGTCCGTATGCGAGGCCATGTACCTCGGGAAGCCGATATTGATGGTACCGTCACATATAGAACAGGAGATCAATGCTTTTGACGCGGTGCGCTGCGGAGCCGGTGTGTCATGCGACAGGTTCGACCTCAGCAGATTGAAAGACTTTGCCGAAGGTTTCAAACCGGATCCGGTTTTCCATGAATGGGTGCGCTCCGCTTCCGAAATGATAGCCATCGAACTGGAGAATGTGAGATAAAACTGCAGTCGGAATGCAAAAAAGTGCAAAAAGTTTTGCATCGTAAGAAAAAAGATGTACCTTTGCAGTCCCAATTCGAAAGGAACTCACTAGAGACCCAAGAATGACCTCGGATTGATTCGCTAGCTCAGTAGGTAGAGCACAACACTTTTAATGTTGGGGTCATGGGTTCGAGCCCCATGCGAATCACGGAAAAAATACTGCTTCCCTAGCTCAGTTGGTAGAGCACGACACTCTTAATGTTGGGGTCCAGGGTTCGAGCCCCTGGGGGAGCACAAAGGCGAAAGCCCCAGAAATCAAATATTGAAGCAATGCTTCCCTAGCTCAGTTGGTAGAGCACGACACTCTTAATGTTGGGGTCCAGGGTTCGAGCCCCTGGGGGAGCACAAACGGAGTTCAGAAATGAACTCCGTTTTCTGTTATATATCTGAAAATGAGCACTTTAGCCTAAAGTGCAGTATAGGGGAGTTCATTAGGAAAAACCAAAAATGGTTGGTAAATTTGTTGGTAAACCGGTCGGGATGCGGTTTTACCAACACTTTTTAGTCCCCTAAGTTGAACTATTAAAAACTATCTCGAAGATCAACTTATATTGCAAACCAGACAGTATTGGGAGAATGTCGTATCTACCTGGGATTTGCTGAGCATTGCGGAAGAA
>JAZUQF010000293.1:0-2814 GCA_045605545.1 Lysinibacillus sp. | reverse complement strand
TTTGCATCGCGGCGCTGAACACCTCGCTCGCGGAGGCCGACCCTTCATTCTGCAGGACGACGAGCGGCAGTTTGCGCACCGCCTTATTCAACTCCTCCAACCCTTCCACCTTCACCGTCTGCACAGGCTCGAGATGCCCTTCTGCATCCTGCATGTAGGCGAATGTCTTGTTGCCTTCTCCAATGGAGCTGAGAATACCCGCTACGCTATGTAAATAACCGCCTGGATTATCCCGTACATCGACAATAAGCGCCTTGATGTCTTTCTCCATCAGACCGGATAGTGCCTCGAGCCATTGCTCGACCGTATTTTCGGCGAATAGCGTAATCGTGATATGCCCTATTTTTACCCCTTCCACCTCGACTATTTCCGAATCCACCGTATCATTGTTCATTTTGGCGCGCTCGACGGCCACCTTGATATGGCGATCCAAGCTTGGCCGATATAAAACGAGGGCCACTTCCTCGCCTTCCTTGCCCTGCATGAGCTTCATCACTTCGCCCATTGTTTTCCCGTCGAGACGGACGTCATTGATCTGGACAATCTCATCATAGGGACGGATGCCCGCCTTTTCAGCCGGCGAGGATTTCACCGGTGATATCACGAGGAACTTTCCTTTCCTTTCCGACAATTCAATGCCTATACCGACCTTTTCCCCGGAAAGCGATGCCTTCTGAATGGCCGCCTCTTCCTTCGAGTAATACGTACTGTACGGGTCATCGATTGCCGAGGCCATCCCCCGCAGCGCCCCTTCTACAAGCGTCTTGCTATCCAACTCATAAACCGACTGCTCCCCAATCAACGTATACAGTTCCTCCACCACTTCCAGTTCACTCGCGCCTTCAACCGGCGGGGTGAACTGCTGACGGACCACCGTATAGACAGTGACCGCCAAAACCGTAAATGCCAAAAACAAAAAAAGTCGACTTTTCGGTATCCTTCTCACCTCTATTCTAACAATATGAATAGATTCATAAGAACATACATAAAAAAGTCGAACCTCGTCAGCTTAATCCAGTTGTGTCACATACTCTCGAATGGCCTTCTCATCCAGCGGTCCGACTATGTGATGCTGGATGCGCCCTTCACGATCTATCATGAAGGTAGAGGGGATCGTCAATACCCTGTATTCTTTAATGATGCTGTCATCCGGCATGAGGAGGACCGGGAACGTGACATCCAGGCTATCGAGGAATGCCTGGACATTTTCCTTGCGTTTGTCCTTCGCACCATATTCGTTATACGTCGTATTGGCGGCGATGATGACGACATCATCCTTTTCGGCGTAATCCTCATAATAGGCCTGCAGATGAGGCATTTCCTTCCGGCACGGGCCGCACCAGGTCGCCCAGAAATTCAGGATGACCTTCTTCCCCTTCAGATCAGAAAGTGTCATCTTCTCACCAGACAGGGTCTCCAGTGTGAAATCCGGCGCCGTCTCCCCCTTGTTTACGCCCTCCTCCGTTGTCAAATCCTGTTCCTCACCGACCTTGGCAATCGCCTCCGTCTTTTTCACCTGCTGATTGATGAATGTTCCAAGCATGACCGCTACCAGAGCAAGGACGACAAGCAGCCCTACATTCTTCTTCATTGTACGCCTCCGTTTTACATTGTGCATGAATGGCTCTTTCTACTTCCAGTCTAACAAAAAAGGAAGGATGCCGCAAAACAGTTATTATGCACCTGATGCAGGAGAAGTATTTTATTAGGAGATTACGCTTGTTGATTTACCTTTTAATATTAGTAGAATCTTGAGGAAACGGGTTTCCCCTACAGCCTGCTCGCTTTCCACGGGCATGGCCTCAGCCTCCTCGTCGCTCGTACCTCGGTGCTCCTGCCGCTTCGCTTTCGTCGCAAATAAATTTCCTGCGGGGTCTTCAGGCCAACAGGATGTTGGTCACGAAGGCGTTGTCACACGATGTGACGGTTTTAGCCTTCGCTCCTTTTTTTCTCTAGGAGTCTCGCTGCTTCCGCTCCAACCCACTAGCGTGTCCTTTTTTATAGAGAATTCGTTTTAAATTTCCTGTCTACCGGAAGATAACAAATGCTGGCTGTTTTCTCTCTCAACCTACTTTTTCAGCTCAACAATCTTAACCTCTATTCTTAACAGAGAGAAAGCACATGGAATGAAGGGTGGCGACTCCAGCGGGACAAGCGAGACAGCCGAGACCCCGCAGGAGCGACAAAGGAATAAAGGCTAAGAACGCCACGTCCTGTGGCAACGCCTTTATGACCGACATCCTGTCGGCCCGAGGAGGCTTGGCCTCGCCCGCGGAAAGCGTCCACCCGTAATGGAATGTGCAGTTCAACAATAGACCTTTTTTCAGGATGATTAGTTAGCAGATAGTAATCAAAAAAAGAGCTGTCCAGAAAGCGACTACTTTCTGAACAGCTCCTGGCTGTTACATTGGGATATAGCGTAATGGGTTCAGCGCATTGGCGCGTGAGCCCTTCCATGGCCCATTATGGATTTCAAAGTGAAGGTGAGGTCCTGTAGAGCGACCCGTGCTTCCCATCGGTCCGATTTTTTGTCCTTTTGACACTGTTTGTCCTTTGCTTACACTAAAGCCATTTAAATGCGCATAGACAGTCGTCCACACTTGTCCATTGATGGAGTGTGTGATCATGATGACATTCCCGTAAGTCGATAGCGGTGCTGCATAGGAAACGACGCCATCCGCTGCAGCTACAACCGGTGTGCCGGCAGAGTTGGCAATGTCGATTCCGTAGTGGAATTCAGGACCTGCGCCAATGTTGCGCCAGCCGAATGGTGACGTCAAGCGTCCATTCGCCGGCTTCGTCCATGTACCAGCT
>JAZUQF010000292.1:0-1985 GCA_045605545.1 Lysinibacillus sp. | reverse complement strand
CCCCTGTCCGCATCCTTTCAAATTCATGTGCCGTTATCCGGCATTTCGTTTTGAACGTCAAATTATTACGTTTTGATTTTCTTTCTAAATTAACGATTGCTGAACTCTTTCCATAAATGCGGACACGGTATTTATCACGATTTAAAAAGCCCTCCTTCTTTTCGTTCATCACCCTGTTATCGAAATTGTCAAAGTAACATGAACGAATTAAATAGCGCCCATTCGGTCCTGCATGAGGATCAATCCTCATCACATGGCGCAGTTTATTGCGCAGCAGCATATAGTCCATATACGTAATGCCGAATTTCATTTCTTTTCTCCCATTCGGATTAAATGATGTGTGGATGGGCATCCTTTCTCCTCCTTCATCGTCTTTTTCCGTCACAACAGTCGATGTCTCCCTGACAATCCGTACTTTACGCCTGAAATGTGTCAAACATATGTTCAAGTAGCTTTTATATAAATTTTTTTAAAAAAAGCGCATGGCATTCACCCTTTCCGGTGCTACCACGCGCTTTTAAAACAGTCTATTTTTTCAATGCTATTTCTGAGAAACTTGTGCACTGCTGAATGTCGCCATCTCCTTCACCATCACATTGGCCGCTTTGATGATTGGATAAGAGATTGCCGCCCCTGTCCCTTCGCCAAGACGCAGGTCCAGCTCCACAATTGGCTTCATGCGCAAGTAATCGGCTGCAATCTTGTGTCCCGGCTCCACGGAGCTGTGGGATAAAATCATATAATCCACGCTTCCCGGTGCAAGCAGCCCCGCCAGACAGGCTGATACGGTACAGATGAAGCCGTCCAACAGAACCGGGGTGCGCATTTCGGCCGCTCCAATCATGGCACCTGTCATCCCTGCAATATCAAGTCCGCCCATTTTGGACAATAGATCGATTGCATCGTCCTTTTTGGGCTTGTGTAATGCAAGCGCCTCACGACAGACATCGATTTTCCGAACCAGCTGCTCATCATCGATACCTGAGCCGCGTCCCACCAGCATCTCCGGGTCCATTTCAAGAATAGCCGCTAGAATGGCACTGCTTGCCGTCGTATTCCCGATGCCAAGTTCGCCGACGATGATGCAGCCTGCCCCCTCTTTGATTGCCTGCCTGGCAGCTTCGTAGCCGACTATCAATCCCTGCCATGCCTCTTCTTCCGTCATGGCCCGTCCCTTCAAAAAGTTGGCCGTTCCTTTTTCGCGGATTTTTTTATTAATGACCTGATCATGAAGGATAGGACGCATGATGCCGAGATCATATACTTTCAGCGGTGCGCCAATCATGCGGCTGAACACACTGATGCCCGCTCCTCCCTGTACCATGTTCATAGCCATTTCGTAGGTCACTTCCTGCGGGGAAGCTGAGACATTTTCCTCCACGATTCCATGGTCGGCGCT
The DNA here is from genome assembly GCA_045605545.1 of Lysinibacillus sp. Lineage (GTDB taxonomy): Bacteria > Bacillota > Bacilli > Bacillales_A > Planococcaceae > Lysinibacillus_B. The sequence goes on along the minus strand of JAZUQF010000292.1, from coordinate 586 downwards.
GAATACAAGGGAAGCGGGCCTGATATCAGGCTTGATTTTTCCTGTCATGCCTGCAAGATGGATAGCCAGTTCCTCCAACCTGCCGAGACTTCCCTGTGGCTTTGTTAATGAATCAATATAGGCCCTCGCTTCAGCCATTTTTTCCTGGTCTAGCGGGGGGACAGAGAAAGTTAACATCTTGTATAATCTCCTTTTAAAGACGAAATTTTCAATGAATATAACATGAAATGCCACATTGTTTAGGTCATTTCATTGAATCATTTAAATTTTGCCCATGGAGTAGCAAATTTTTACGCATTTTTTGTTCTAATTGTGACTTTTCTTACATCCATATTTTACCGATAATTTTATAATGGGGATAATTATGAAAGGAGCGGATTGTTATGTTGAAGCCAACGTACGTCATTGCAGCTTGCTGTGGAATTCTGGTTGCCATCAGTATCGGGGTGTTAATCAATCAGTCTCTTATTCAAGTGTAATCCCTATATACCAAAAGGATTGGCGGGGCTACAGACCGCCAATCCTCTTTTTCTTTGTCCTCAACCTCATGAAATACCAAATGACGGGTGGAATGAAGGGAATGCAC
>JAZUQF010000291.1:0-2184 GCA_045605545.1 Lysinibacillus sp. | reverse complement strand
TACGGTGATATAAAGCGTTACTACTGGGCAGATATGAAGGATATTACGTACGAGGCTTATGATCCGCATCATGACCAGGCGAGCTACTATATCTTCCGGATGGAGAACGGGGAGTCATTCAAAGTGACAGAAAATGGGCAGTTGGCGGAGAAAAAGGGGAAAATGTTAGCCATCATCCGTGAATATGACATCAAGTTTATAGAAAATTATCATGACTAGGGTACCTGCTGATAGGTGCTCTTTTTTATTATTTGGTCAATAAATCGTATAAAATTCCCCTCATATGAACCCACTTTTCCCTGTTTCAGAATGATGCATAGCATCAAGAATGGGCGGCTGAAGCCTTTGCCAAGCCTTTTACGAGGTTGAATAGGGCAAAATGGCGAAAAGGACATACAACATAATTATAAATAAATGCCAATTAGGGTATTTGGCGCTTATCTAAATTTAAGTTGTATATCAAATGCGCCAAAAAGGCGATTTTGGGCATTGAAAAGGGCCGTGATGTTTTTCTGGCAAAGCAAAAAACGTGGGGCAATTAAAATTTTTTTTGCAGGCAGAATGATTGCTTCCGAGTTGCTGGATCATTTTTCAAAGAATAGGTCGATAGTCTGCCGGCTTCCAGCTGCAAACGAGGATAATAGATTGGCTATACGGCGCCTGTCGTGGACGCATTCCACCGGCCATGCCAAGCTGCAAGGCACCGTACGCCTACCGGTAAAATGGAATGTTTATTCATACAGTATTTTCCGGTGGAGCCATGGGGGAATGGAGCGGAAATGGCCGCTTACTAGCTTGTCTGGATGTTTAAGTTATATAGCCATAAGGAATAGACTATATAGTTTAAACATTTTAGGAGTGAAAATTTTGAGTAAATACACAAAAGAAGACATTAAACGCCTGGTGCAAGAAGAAGGCGTAAAATTCATCCGCCTGCAGTTTACAGACATCCAGGGGACGATTAAGAACGTGGAAATTCCGGTAAGCCAGCTTGATAAGGCGCTGGATAACGAAATGATGTTCGATGGTTCTTCCATCGAGGGATTTGTACGCATCGAAGAATCCGATATGTATTTGCACCCTGACTATGATACATTTATGATTTTCCCATGGACGGCTGAAAAAGGGAAAGTGGCACGTTTCATCTGTGATATCGTCTGCCCGGACGGCACACCGTTTATCGGAGATCCTCGATCCAATTTAAAGCGTCTGCTGAAGGAGATGGAGGAGCTCGGATTCACGAAGTTCAACCTGGGACCTGAGCCGGAATTCTTCTTGTTCAAGCTTGACCACAAAGGCGAGCCTACTCTGGAAGTGAACGACCAGGGTGGCTATTTTGACTTAGCCCCGATCGACCTTGGCGAAAACTGCCGCCGCGACATCGTACTGGAGCTGGAGGAAATGGGCTTTGAAATCGAAGCGCCCCACCATGAGGTAGCCCCCGGCCAGCACGAAACCGACTTCAAATACGCAGACGCCATTACGGCCTGCGACAACATCCAAACATTCAAGCTCGTCGTCAAAACGATTGCACGCAAGCACGGCCTGCATGCCACATTCATGCCAAATCCACTGGGTGGCGAAGCGGGATCGGGTATGCACTTCAATGTGTCTTTATTCAAAGGCAAGGAAAATGCGTTCTATGACGAGTCTACAGAGCTCGGCCTATCCGAAACGGCGATGCAGTTCATGGCCGGCATCCTTGAGCATGTAAAAGGCTTTACGGCCATCACCAACCCGACAATCAACTCCTACAAGCGTTTAGTACCGGGCTACGAGGCACCGTGCTACGTTGCATGGTCTGCGGAAAACCGCTCTCCGTTGATTCGTATCCCATCATCACGCGGCGTGGCAACGCGCGTCGAGGTGCGCTCCGTAGACCCATCGGCCAACCCGTACTTGGCAATGGCCGTCATTTTGGAAGCCGGTCTGGAAGGCATCCGCAACAAAATGAAGCCACCCCCGGGAATCAACCGCAACATTTATATGATGAATGAGCAGGAACGTGAAGCGAGCGGCATCGACAACCTGCCTGCCACGCTTGATGAGGCGCTGGAACTGCTTGCAAAAGATGAAGTGGCGAAAAAGGCACTCGGAGACCACATCCACGAACACTTCCTGGAAGCAAAGGAAATCGAAACGGACAGGTTCCGGACGGCCGTACATCCATGGGAACGTGACATG
>JAZUQF010000290.1:0-11364 GCA_045605545.1 Lysinibacillus sp. | reverse complement strand
ATTTCCTTCAATATTGTTATATTCGAATGGTCGTTCATGCCATCACCTTCTCTCCATCCATTACTTCATCTATATCATAACAAAAAGCGTGCCGCAAATTGCAGCACGCCCTTCTATTTATAACGGAATATGACAGATGTATCGGTGTATGCAATGGGATGCCCCACACCGGCCATCCTGCTAGAATGTCCCTTCACCTTTCAAATAGTCGATGCGGTAGACATCATGCCTGCGATCCTTCAGATGCTTGACCGTACCGTTCTGGCGCTGCCTGCGGAGGACTTCGAGGTCGATGTCGCTGATCAGCACCATTTCGAGGTTCGAATTCGTTTCACCTACGATGCCGTCACGCGCAAACTCGAAGTCGCTCGGCGCAAAGATGGCGGACTGTGCATACTGGATATCCATGTTTTCCGTATGCGGCAGGTTGCCGACCGTCCCGGAAATGACTGTATAGATCTGGTTTTCAACTGCTCGGGCCTGCGCACAGTAACGAACCCGTAAGTATCCTTGGCGGTCCTCCGTACAGAACGGCACGAAGATGATATTGGCACCCATATCCGTAGCGATGCGGGCCAGCTCTGGAAACTCAATGTCATAGCAAATTTGGATGGCGATGCGACCGCAGTCCGTATCGAACACCTTCACCAAATCGCCGTTGGAAATGCCCCACCATCTGCGTTCATTCGGCGTAATATGGATTTTATATTGCTTTTCAATCGTTCCATCCCTGCGGAACAAGTAGGCGATGTTATAAATCTCTTCATTCTCTTCCTCGACAAAGTGCGATCCGCCGATGATGTTGACGTTGTAGCGCACCGCAAGATTCGTAAACAGCTCGATATACTGAGGGGTGAATTCAGTGAGCCTGCGTACTGCCTGCGAAGGAGATTTTTCATTCAGAAAGGACATCAGCTGGGTCGTGAAGATTTCCGGGAAGACGACAAAGTCCGCCGCCGCATCAGAACCGACATCGACGAAGTATTCACATTGCTGTGCGAAGTCTTCAAAGCTTGTGATTTCCCTCATCATGTACTGCACTACACAGATGCGCACCGGATAGCTCGTTTTAAAATGGCGCTTCGACTGCGGCATGTAGTCCGCGTTGTTCCATTCCATCAGAGTCGCATACTTCCCAGAGGCGACATCATCCGGCAGATAGTCCGGATTGATGCGCATGAGCGTAAAGCTGTTCATAATCTGGAATGTCAAGACGGGGTCGTAGATTTTATGACGGCTCACCGCATCCACATATTCACGCGGCGTCATTTCCGATGCATGCAGGTGATAGTTCGGTATGCGCCCGCCGATGATGATGGATTTCAAATTGAGCGTTCTGGCCAGATCCTTTCTCGCCTCATATAGGCGCTGCCCCACCTTCATCCGGCGGTACCCGGGATGCACCATCACTTCGATGCCGTACAGGTTATAGCCATTTGGGTCGTGGTTCGTAATGAATCCATTATCCGTAATGTCGCTCCAAGTATGACGGTCGTCGTACTCGTCAAAGTTGATGCGCAGGCTGGAGCAGGATCCGATTACCTGCCCCTCGAACTCGGCGACAATCTGTCCTTCCGGGAAGATGGACAGATGGCTATATAAATGCTCCCTTTCCCACGGAGTCATCCCCGGAAAGGAAACACGCTGGATTTCTAAAATAGCATCAATATCTTCATGCCTCATATTCCGTATGATCATTTTCTTTTCAAATTGCGAAGTATCTAGTGATTCACTCAAATTCCACACCTCCTCTACCTATATACCCGATTAATAAACTTCAAATCGAAACAATTTACTTCTTATTTAGAACACTCTATAATCAAGACAGCAAAATAAAATAAGAAGCAGAGGTTTTTTCATGACTAAAAAGCTGGAAAATAGCTTACTTATCATTTGGGTGACATCGCTTGTGGCGACGCTCGGCTCCCTGTACTTTTCGGAAGTACGAGGCTTCATCCCGTGCGATTTGTGCTGGTACCAGCGCATTCTCATGTACCCGATTGTCATCATTTCCACGATTGCATACATACAGAAAAATGCCCGAATCGCCCTGACTACAGCTGTGTTTGCTATCATTGGTGGTAGTATGTCACTCTACCATTATGGCATTCAAAAAATCTCCCTTCTACAGGAGAGTGCACCAGCATGCGGGCTCGTGTCATGTACGGGATCATATATCAACTGGCTCGGCTTCATCACGATTCCGTTTCTTGCACTCACGGCGTTCATCATCATTGCCGCTGTGAGCTTCTATATGCTAAAGGTGTTAAAGGAGGAAAAGTAAATTGAAAAAACTAGCAATCATCGGCGTTATCGTCATCGTCCTGTTCATCGGCATCATCGTATTGAACAATATGTCGAACTCCGAAAAGCTGGAGGACAACCCATACGGCACGGACAACCTCAACCAGGCGACAATCGACCAGCTGGATGACGAAAACTATCAGAATATCATCCTGCCGGAAGACCTGGAGGCAAAGATCGAGTCCGGTGAAGATGTATTCGCCTACCTGTTCAGCCCGCTTTGTTCATACTGCGTACAGTTCACGCCAAAGCTGATGGAGGTCGCTGATGAGAAAGGCATCCAAATCGACCAGCTGAACGTGCTGGAATTCGAAAACGCCAAGGCTGCCTACAACCTTGAAGCGACGCCGACATTAATCTACTTTGAAGACGGCAAGGAAGTGTCCCGCATAGTCGGTGATTACTCCAAAGACGAAATCCGTCAATTCTTTGAAGATGTAGGAAAATAATAAACGAGAGGTCGTGTCCTGTATAAAAGGACACGCCTTTTTTTGAAAACGGAGGAAAAGACAGATGTTCCAATATGAAGTTATGCAGGATGGTATGACGGTAGAAGAGCTGCTGCGAAATACGTGGCGCCTAGGTAAAAAGCAGGTGCATGAACTGCGCATGGCAAAGGCCGTGTCAAAAGACGGCGAACCAGTCGTTTGGAAGGAGCCTCTTCCAAAGGGGTCGAAATTGACATTCAATTTTGAGGTCTCCCCCTCCTCCTACAAGCCGACAAGGGTGTGCGGGGTGGAAGTGCTGTATGAAGACGAGCACTGCCTGGTCGTTTCCAAGCCGAAAGGAATGGCCACACACCCGAATGATGCCACGGACACGGATACATGCATGAATCATGTCATGGCGCATGTACAGGCAAATGGCGGGACCTATGCAGAGCATGTCCATCGTCTCGACCAGGGAACGAAGGGGCTACTGCTCATCGCCAAGCATCCGATTGCCAAATCGGTGTTCGACCGGATGCTCGAGGAGAAGAAGATCATCCGTACGTATGAAGCCGAGGTGCAGGGGAACATCCGCTCAGACAGCGGAACAATCAATGAACCAATTGGCAAGGACCGCCATCATAATACGCGGCGCATCGTTTCATCCTTTGGGCAGCCTGCCGTTACGCACTTTGAGGTCGTGAAGCGCTTCAAAGGGACCTGCCTCGTCCACCTGGTACTGGAAACGGGGCGCACGCATCAGATCCGCGTCCATCTTGCCCATATCGGACACCCGATTGTAGGGGATACATTGTATAATGCGCGGCAGACTGCCAGCAACGATTACGAGCTCCATGCCGTCCAACTGGAATTCACCCACCCATTTACACATCAGCTCATGATTGTAAAAGATAAATAATCATTCCCTCTGAAGCGCTCCTTAACATCACTACGTTTCATTGGAAAAGCCCTTCTCTCACGGATTACTTGACGGTAGGATAAAGCGGCACAGCCGCTTTTCCTTCTTTCTTTAGTAAGCGAAAAACGCACCAACAGCAAAAAAGCATGCCATCGATTTACACTTTGCATGCTTTCCCCTCTTTCCCCCAACCTCTTTTCACAATCACTTCCCATAAGAACCATAAAAAACCCTTTTTTTAACTTTTTATAGATTAATGATAATCATAAAAATTTTTACCTTAAAGACATCCTTCTTTCTATTAAGTTTTTATCATTTTTGGATTATGATAGTAAAAAATTATTCTATTCATAATAAAAAGGATGATGTGGATGTTTATTGATATTAAGAAAAACGACAGTCTGTTCTTAATAAATGATACGGTAATCGGCCGCTTCAACGACATCCGGAATGAACTGGAACTAATTACACTCATGATTCCCCCTCACCTAGACCGCTTCCAGACATGGAATCTATTGTTGGATTTCTGGATAAAGTCCGCCTTCCCGAAAGACATGCTAATCGAACACCCACATCATTCACTTATTTACATAGTCCGAAAGACATTGCTTCATGAAACATTTCAACTACAGGCAATCCAGCGTATATTGCCTTTGACAAATAAAAATGACCGTTTCGCCTATCTTCTTTCCCTTTATACCTTACTCGAACTCAACGAATTCTTCTTGACAATCATTAGACGGGATGCCGAATATGCCGGCTGCATAAATGATGTGGCAGCCTATGCCTCTAAAGATATCGCAAGCTATTTCGACGAATCCTTCCAGACGCTGGAGTCCTATCCGAAGCAGCTGGCCACCATGCAGGCAAAGGCATTCAGGAAAATTACCGACACGATGGCTTCCTGCCGCCAAGACGTGACACTTGCTTTAGAGAGGGGAATCAAAAAGGCAAAGGATATGTACTACTTATTATACGATGCATTCATTTAATCAATGGAGGTGTTCATCCATGCACTATAAACTATCAGATACAACGGAATATATTGGCCACTTATATGCCGAGGGCCGCTTCAAGCATATGCTCGAGCATTCCCGCCAGGCAATGGACATGGCCCTAAAAAGCCACACCTATTCCGAAGCCCTGATATTTTGTAGAAATATGATGGAAGCCTATTGCAACTTGGGAGATATCCCGCGTTTACATGAAATCTTGATTGAATACAAGGAGCTTTGCAGAATGCATGGCACCCTTGAAGATAAAATGCATTACCATCGTTTTTCCGCCATTTTCCACGCCAGTACAAATAACGTGGAGTTTGCCGTGAAAGCCTACAAATGTGCCATCCACTATGCATATGAGTTGAATGATGATGAAGTTCTGACCATCTGCTACGCCTTGATCAGCAATGCCTATATCGAGGGACAGGAAGTTCAGCAGGCCACGTTCGCCATGAAGCTTGCACGGCACTACAGCCTGCACATCATCAACCAGCGTGAGGTGATGCTCCGGGTAAATATCGCCCTCATGCATACCTATGCACAACTGGGCATGAAAGAGGAATTTGCCGAACTTGAGGACAAGACGAGGGAATTGATCGGCAGCCGGCCCCTCTCTTTTCTTTCAGCATGCATGAAATGCAGTGAAGGGATATTGTTATATAATCTGGCAGACCGCCAAGGCAGTGCCGAAGCTTTCAAAAAGGGGCTCGATTTATTGAATCCGCCTCATCAATTCGTCTATCTACTGCACATATACACATACCTGCTGAATCGCCAGTTGGATAGCTACTTCCCGAAAGGCTATGTTCGTACACAGGCAGAAGCGCTGAATGCACAACTGAATGAATGGCGAAAATATGCGCAGCGGGAAGGCCGGCTGTTTCATCATGATGTCGGCACCTCCTACGAGGACGGCCATATGCTGTTTGATTCCTTATCATTAATGGGCGTGCCCCATCTAGGCGAGGTTGTGAATAAAAAATTGGCGAATGGCGAAGGCTGCGCCTGCCTCCTTTTTTCCTTGCACAAAGGGAAGTCCGCGGCGCACTCCCCGCGCCAGCTAACATATGCTGCATTCACCGTCATTCGGGACCTTTTAAAAAGCGTGCCCCATATCTTTTCCAGGAAGGAGCATGAAGAAGGCATCATCATCCTGTACAATGACGTAGATGCAGAAACGATAATCTACTCCATCTACCAGAAGATCCGGACGATAATCGGACAGCCGAAGCGCCATTCCAACATTCTCCCGATCCATTTCGGCCTGGCCTATTCAAAAGAAATGAAGGCAGCCACATTCGAGAAGCTGTATGCAAAGGCAAGCGCCTGTCATTATTATGCTCAAACAAACAATAAGCTTTATATCACCTGACACTCCCACCGCCAAATCTGGCGCAGGGGATTTTGCAAAAAGGAGCTGTTTTAGAAAGTAGAAACTTTCTAAAACAGCTCCTTTCCTCTTGATGACTGCACACCAAAGAAGTACCGCTCCCATGGCGGCCGCATCAAAATGCAGTCACCTTCTTCGCCAGGCGGACGTCTCTAAAAAACTTGCGGGACGTCCCCTCCGCTTCCCTTTTTCATTTCCGCCAGCAATCGATTCCTCACGCGCCCAGCCATTTAGAAATCAAAATTGTCCGGATCCGAAGCTGTACGGTGGAATGTATTCAACGCTGTAATCGCCGCCGTTTCATCAGCTGTAAGACTGAAGTCGAACACATCCAGGTTTTCCCTGATCCGTTCTGGCGTCACCGATTTAGGAATAGCGATATTGCCGATTTCCAAGTGCCAGCGAAGGACAATCTGCGCCGGCGTTTTGCCGTACTTCCCCGCCAGTTGCTTAACGACGGGATGCGTGAAGACAATGCCTGTACCAAGCGGCGCCCATGCCGTCACTGCAATGTCATGCTCGGCACAGAAGGCACGCAGGCTATCCTGTGATAGAGAAGGATGACATTCCACCTGGTTGACCATCGGCTTGACATTCGCCACCGCGAATACTTCCTCCAGATGGTGCTGATGATGATTGGATACACCCGGCACCCGGATCAGCTTTTCCTCATACAGGCGCTCGATCGCCTTGTACGTTTCTGCAAGCGTCGGCTTCGGCCAGTGTGTCAAATACAGGTCCACATACTCAAGACCCAGCTTTTTCAGCGATGTCTCAAATGCGCGCAATGTATTGTCAAATCCTTGGTCTGCGTTCCACACTTTCGTCGTCACAAAGATTTCTTCACGCGGAATGCCTGAATCTTTTATCGCAAGACCGACCGCTTCCTCATTCTGATAGATGGCAGCCGTGTCGATTGCACGGTAGCCCACCTTCAGTGCCTCTGTTACTCCGTTGTATGTAACGTCATGCTCCTTCATACGGAATACCCCATAGCCGATACGGGGCATCTGAACCCCGTTGGCTAATGTAATTGTTGTATCTATTGTCATAATAATCCTACTTTTTGATTACAGAACTCTGCGTGTTGATTTATCTTTGAATATTAGTAGAATCATATGAAAGTGGATTTCCCCTACAGCCGGCTCGCTTTCCACGGGCATGGCCTCAGCCTCCTCGTACCTCGGTGCTCCTGTCGCTTCGCTTTCGTCGCAAATAAATTTCCTGCGGGGTCTTCACCTCATGCGACTGACACTGCGTTTTCGTCGCAGAAAAACATTGCTATTCCCGTAGGAAGCTTTGCTCTGTAGCGAAAGGCGTAGCCGTCAGCTACACTCTCGCCGCTTCCGCTACAATCCACTAGCGTGTCACTTTTAATAAAGGCTTTATCTATGAATCACGCTTCCGACCAACTAATATTTGGATAATAAATAGCTGTGGGTAACTACTCAGTTATCTAGACTAAAATAATCTAACACTGGTTAACGCTCTCTTCTTTAAATCACTCATAAAATGAAAAGAAACAGGAGGAGTCGTTTTAACCCCCTCATCTACCGGGAGGTAACAAATCTTTATTTTTGTCTCTTCTAACCAGCTGTTTTCAGGTCAACAATCTATCATATGCTTATCAGAGAGAAAAGCATATGGAATGAAGGGTGGCGACTCCAGCGGGACAAGCGAGACAGCCGAGACCCCGCAGGAGCGTAGGGACGAGGAGGCTTGGCCTCGCCCGCGGAAAGCGTCCACCCGTAATGGAATGTGCAGTCCAACAATAGATTTTTTATTGATGCTGAGTAGTTACCAGATGTATCACAAAACCATTATAAGACAAATCACACTGAATTTCGATACACGAAATACATTAAAATCCACTTTTGGTTAAAAATAAGTGATTATAGATTTAATAGGGACCTGCACTTCATTCATTTCAACTATCCGCATTCTCCTAGTGCCTAGAAATCAAAATGGAAATTGTCCGGGTTTTGACCAAAGCGCTTGTTGCGGTTGAGGGCATTCAACACCTTCATATCCTCAGGAGTAAGCTCGAAATCAAAAATATCCGCATTTTCCTCGATGCGGGAAGGCGTTACCGATTTCGGGATGACAAGCATGTCGTTTTGGATATGCCAGCGAAGGACGACCTGGGCTGGGGATTTTCCATGCTTTTGGCCGACTTGTACAATGGCCTCATCGTGCAGCACTCCACCACGCCCAAGCGGCGACCATGCAGTCACGGCAATCCCATGTTCCTTACAGAATAAGCGAAGTGGTTCCTGGGAAAGATAAGGATGAGCTTCGACCTGATTGACCATCGGCGGTGTCTGCGCCACCTTCAGCACTTCAGTGAGGTGCTGTTCGTGATGATTGGATACGCCAGGAACGCGGATTAATTTCTCTTCGTATAATCTCTCGATTGCACGGTATGTTTCCGTATATTTGCCTTCGACCGGCCAATGCGTCAGGTAGAGATCGATATACTCCATGTCCAGTTTTTTCAGCGACACCTCGAATGCACGTAGCGTATTGTCATACCCTTGATCCGAGTTCCATACTTTCGTCGTGATGAAAATCTCTTCCCGGGGAACGCTCGAATGGCGGATGGCCTCCCCTACCTGTTCTTCATTATAATAAAGTGCCGCTGTATCGATGGCACGATAGCCGACCTGCAGTGCCTTTATGATGGCCTCCACTGTTTCCTGCGGGTCCGTCATTTTGTAGACGCCCAGTCCGAAGTAGGGCATCTCCTCCCCATTGGCCAATTTTTTTGTTGATTGTAGATTCATCTTCTTCACTCCTTACCCATGATGATTTCATTATAGCAAGTTTGCTACTTTCGTGATATTTACGAAAAAACAGTTGCAAAGTTACCGAAAAACGAATATTATATAAAACGTTGTTCAAAACGTTCGTGTTTAAAGGAGGTTACTTCCTTATGTTTCGACTAAAGGAAAACAATACAACTGTAAAAACAGAAATGCTGGCAGGTTTGACGACATTCTTGACGATGGCATACATCGTTGTCGTAAACCCAATTATATTAGCTGATGCCGGGGTGCCAATCGATCAGGTATTCATGGCAACAATCATCTCTGCGGTCATCGGGACGCTTTGGATGGCGCTCATGGCCAACTATCCAATCGCCGTTGCACCAGGTATGGGTCTGAACGCCTACTTTACGTATGCAGTAGTCGTCGGCTCTAACGGTGCAATCGATTATATGACAGCTTTTGCTGCTGTATTTGTAGCCGGTCTCATCTTCATCCTTTTGAGCCTGACGCCGTTCCGCGAGAAGCTCATCCTGTCCATTCCCCAGAATTTGAAGCTGGCGATTACGGCGGGCATCGGTCTTTTCATCGCCTTTATCGGCATGCGCATGTCTGGAATCGTCGTGGCCGATGAATCAAATCTCGTAAAGCTGGGCGATTTAGCGAGCCCTCCTGTACTGCTCACTCTATTCGGTCTGGCAGTGACAGTCATTTTGATGGCACTGAATGTCCACGGTGCATTATTCATCGGTATGGTTGCTACATCAATCGTCGCCATCTTTACAGGTCAATTAACGATTGAAAAAATCGTAGCAATGCCGCACCTTCCTGAAGGTATCCTTGTGTGGAATCCGTTTACTGCTATCGGTGATGTCATTTCCTACGGGTTGTATGGGGTCGTCTTCTCCTTCATTTTAGTTACACTGTTCGATACGACAGGTACAATGGTCGGAGTGGCAAGACAAGCCGGACTCATGAAGGGTGAAAATTTACCAAAAGCCCGTCATGCATTGCTTGCAGACTCGATTGCTACTACTGCAGGTGCAATGGTCGGGACAAGCCCGACAACCGCCTATATCGAATCTTCTGCAGGCGTAGCGGTAGGAGGACGGACTGGTTTGACGTCGTTGACTGTAGCCATCCTGTTCCTTGTCTCCTCTTTCTTTGCTCCATTGGTTGCCTCCATCTCCGGTGTGGCTGCCATTACATCGCCTGCGCTGATCATCGTCGGCAGCTTGATGATCGGTGCCGTCAAAAATATCGAGTGGGATGATTTCGATGAAGCATTCCCAGCATTCCTCGTTATTTTGACGATGCCATTGACATCAAGCATTGCCACAGGTATCGCCCTTGGTTTCATTACGTATCCAGTCATCAAGCTAGTGAAGGGAAAAGGACGCGAAGTACACCCGTTGCTTTATGTATTCGCTGTGCTATTCATCATTCAATTGGTATTCCTTCCTCACTAGCAGGAAAATGCCCATCCATTTTTCAAAAGAGTGTTTCCGGTTTGTTCCGGGGCACTCTTTTTTCGCTTTCTCCCCACATCATTATTGTAGGATATTTCTGTTTTTTAGAGGATTTGTAAGTATAAAGTAGAATATTTTAAGGTGGTTATACATTTTTCCTACAAAGGGGATGAGGAATATGATGGACACACAGTTGGTACTGACAGGATTTTTGAAACGTGCAGAGCGGTTCTTTCCCAATAAGATGATTGTCTCGCGTACAAGCGACACGATGACGCACCGCCTCACTTATGCGGAATATGCCAAGCGTACACGCCGCCTGGCTGATGCCCTGACGAAGCTGGGCATGGAACGCGGGACCAAGGTCGGGACATTCGCCTGGAATCACCACCGGCACCTGGAAGCCTATTTCGCCATTCCATGTACGGGGGCCATTCTTCATACAATCAACATCCGTCTGGCTCCCGAGCATATCATCTACATCATCAATCATGCAGAAGATGAGATCCTGCTGATTGATGGAGATTTGTTCCCGCTGGTAGAACCTGCACTCGGCCATTTAAAAACAGTCAAGCACGTCATCGTCATGCGGGACGACATGATTGTGCCGGAATCCAGCTTTGAAAACATCCATTCGTATGAAGCGCTGCTCGCGGAAGCGGATGAAAACTTTGAGTTCCCTGATGACTTGGACGAACAGATGCCGGCCGGGTTATGCTATACATCCGCCACAACCGGCATGCCAAAAGGGGTCATCTACAACCACCGCGGCATCGTCCTGCACAGCCTGGCTTTGGGGCTGACTGAATCCTTCGGGGTGAGTGAACGCGATGTCGCCCTTCCAGTCGTGCCGATGTTCCACGTGAACGCATGGGGATTCCCGTTTGCGGCGGTCAATTATGGATTGACGCAGGTTCTACCCGGGCCGATGTTTACCCCGGCTCTAATACTCGATTTATTTGAACAGGAGAAGGTTACGGTTACTGCAGGGGTTCCTACCATCTGGCTCGGTGTGCTGAATGAGCAGGAGAAGAGTCCGCGTGACCTATCATCCATCCGCCTCGTCATCTCCGGCGGCTCCGCTTCAC
>JAZUQF010000289.1:0-2918 GCA_045605545.1 Lysinibacillus sp. | reverse complement strand
GCCCACCTGCTTGCAGATGGCTATGAGGTGGAAGTGCTGGCAGACTGTACTTCATCACGGACAGCGGGCAACCATGAAATCGGATTGAAGAAGGTAATGCAGCTCGGGGCGAATATCACGAGTGTGGAAATGGCACTTTTTGAAATGCAGGTCATTGCAAAGGGCGATGCATTCAAGGAAATCAGCCGCATCGTAAAATAAAAACATATATGCAAGGACGGCCGCTTACGTATAGGAGAAAGCGGCCTCTTTCAATTGTCCATCATGAAAGGGGAGCGTATATGCAAGGTATGTTACGCATTCATCCATTCCTACTTTTTCACCCCGGGCCGTTCGCGAGGAGTAATGTTGATAATATAATAGCCTATAATCATGACGAGGATGACAAGGGAGAAAATGAGCGTGTCCACTGCATGTTCATGTTCTACAATGATAAGCCGAACCATCGCGGTGATGCCTATATACAGGAAATAGCGGAGGGGGAAGTGGTAGTCCTCCTTGAAGTATTTGATGATCATGGTGATGAATTCGAAATACAGGAAAAATACAAGGATATTTGCTAGAAAGTATTTGTAGTCACGCTTTTCTGAAGAAAAGACCATCTGTATGAATTCCACAAGCTCGATGATCATCATGACACTCAGGACAACCCCGAGTATCGTCAAACTGATATTCAGGATAATCTGCAACAGATGGGGGATAACGGTTTTCATACTATTGACATTAGCAAATTTATGTTCCATAGGCATCCTCCATTTCTTAAAAAAGATATGTTTATTATCGCATAAGATATCAGAAATTTCAGAGATTTAACAAAATCGTCATAATGAAACCGCTTGCCGGTCATCTTTCGTGTATAATAGCTCTGATATAGGAGGTTGACGATGCAAAATTTTACACAGTTCCAATTAAGTGATCAGATCGAAAGGGCCCTTGAAAAATTGGGTTATACCATGCCGACGGAGGTGCAGCAGAAGGTTTTGCCCGCCGCACTTGCAAACCTTGACTTGCTCGTGAAATCCCAGACCGGAAGCGGCAAGACGGCCGCTTTTGCCATTCCGATATGCGAGCAGGTGGAATGGCTGGAAAACAAACCGCAGGCGCTTGTCCTGACGCCTACCCGCGAGCTGGCCGTCCAGGTAGCCGAGGAGTTTACGAGCGTTGGCCGATACAAACGAATCAAGGCCGTGCCGCTCTACGGAAAGCAGCCGTTCCACTACCAGCAGACAGAGCTGAAGCAGAAGACACATATCGTCGTTGGTACGCCTGGCCGTGTACTCGACCATATCGAAAAGGGGACGTTGAAGCTTGAAAAAATAAAATATGTTGTCATTGATGAGGCGGATGAAATGCTGAATATGGGCTTCATCGAGCAGGTGGAGGCCATTCTCGGCCATATGCCGAAAAATAGGGTGACGATGCTGTTTTCAGCGACATTGCCGGAAGCGGTAAAGGAACTGGCGGCACGGCACCTCGTAGCACCGGTCGATATCGAGGTGCAAAAGGAAGTCGTGACCAGTACAATCGACCACAGTGTCATTGAAGTGACGGAAGAAGACAAGCTCCAACTGCTGCAGGACATCACGATTGTCGAAAATCCGGACAGTTGCATCATCTTCTGCCGAACGAAGGACCGGGTCGATGAAGTGCATGATGAATTGTATGATTTGGATTATAGCGTCGACAAGTTGCATGGCGGCATGGACCAATCAACACGGCTTCTTGTCATGAATGATTTCAAGGAAGGGGCATTTCGCTATCTGGTCGCCACTGATGTAGCAGCACGGGGCATCGACATCGACCATGTCACCCATGTTATTAACTACGACCTGCCGCTTGAAAAGGAAGCCTATGTGCACCGGACAGGCCGGACGGGGCGGGCGGGGTTGAGCGGGACAGCAATCACATTCGTGACCCCATACGAAGAGGAATTCCTGAAAGGCATCGAGGAATACATCGGATTTTCCATACCGAAGCGCGAGCGGCCGGATGGGGAGCAGGTTGTAAAGATGGAAGACCTGTTTGAACAGAAGATGAACCAAACGCCGAAGAAAAAACGGGTGAAGAAGGCGCTTGTCAACGAAGGAATCATGAAGCTCTATTTCAATGGCGGCAAAAAGAAAAAGTTGCGGGCGGTTGACTTTGTCGGTACAATCGCTAAAATTCCTGGAATAAGCGCTGAAGATATAGGGATCATTACGATACTCGATACGTCTACCTTTGTCGAAATTCTAAACGGCAAAGGCCCGCTTGTGCTGAAGGCAATGAAGGATACCCCGATCAAAGGGAAAAATCTAAAGGTGCATGAGGCGAAGAAATAAATGAAAAGAGGACTCCCTTTTAGACGGGGAGTCCTCTTTCGTCCTTCATCTCTATGGTTTCCGGCCTTTTGATAGTAATGGGATTTTTCAAACGGCAGCTAGCATGACGGGATAGCCGATTAATTACGTGAAGCGGAAAGGATTGGAGAACTAATAGTCCGTATTCTTTTTGCGGAGAAGAACTTTTGCCTTTTCCGTATTGGCAAAATGCCATTTTGTCATCGACTTCAGCGTGGCCTCCCCATGCTTTGCCAAAATGCGGGCAGCCATTTCATCGACCATTCTACCAGCGCCTTTTTGCAGTGGAAAGCCGGTAATGCCAGCCAGCCGGTCCATCTCCTTTAAAAAAGCATAGCGGGCGAGGATGGAAGCCGTAGCAACCGCTACATGCAGATTCTCCGCTTTCGTGGAAAACAGTACATTTTCACGGACAATTTCCTTTTCGTTCTTGATGTGGTTGTAGTAGATGCCGCGTTCCGCAAACTGGTCGATTAAAATGTAATCGGGCCTCTCGGGTGCCATTTTATGCAGCACATGCTTCAATGCCTGGTTATGCATCATCGCCTTGATCTTCCCTTGCGAATAGCCTTTTGATTG
>JAZUQF010000288.1:0-12527 GCA_045605545.1 Lysinibacillus sp. | reverse complement strand
GATATGTTAAAAACCCCAATTCATCATTTTTTTGATGTATGCTGAAGTCAGTTCCAAAGCATTTCGCATGGCGTTCACATTCCGCAAAGTAGATAGAGCTACTTTTGAACGTGTATCCGAAATTCACTCACCCACATTTGGACATACAAAACACCTCTATTTTGAACGTGAAAAACCGCTCTTCGTGCTCAAGAAGCGCGGTTTTTCATGTACCTGGTTTTTACCGGCCTTCCTGCTGCCACCTGCGTATTCGGAAGGAATCTTACATAAGAAAATACCGATCCAGCCCTTGCTCAGCCATTTCAAGGCGGTGAGAGTTAAAAATATTTGTAAATATATACATTTATTCCTTATAATTTTAGTGATGAGAGGACTGAAAATGGTCCTAAAAGGGAGGCTTTCAAGGTGAAAGAGCTGTATGGTGCACTGCACATCCAGACTGACTTTATGAGGACTGAAATTGAAGAAAAATATGATTCCTATATGCTGTATACCTACCTGCTACGAAACGGCTTCCAGAACAACTTTCATATTCTTTCGTTGGTTCACGACTTTTGGAATTATTTCTATTTCAAGGATGAGGAGCTTGTCCTGCACCCCGAGCATAATCTAATCTACGGCGTGCGTTCCATGGCATTGAAGCTGATCAGCGAAGATGAAGCCATGCAACGCCTGAAGACTACCACCGTCGCCCGCGGATCGGAATCGATGCTGGCGGCCATTTACTGCACCAACTTCTGCATCGACCAATTATACAGTCACTATAAAGAAATGTCGGAGGAGGCTCGCCAAAAGATCAAGAACTTCCTGTCCTTTGATATCGGCAAGCTATTCGATGACCAATTCAAACAAGTAGAGCCCTACCCTTCCCTCTTCGTAGAGATCCAGGCGAAGGCGATCAAGAAGCTCCATCAGCAAAAGGTAAAAAGCGAAGAGGCCTTCTCCCGGCAGATGAAGGAAATTTCAAAGGCCATCCGGGAGTTCCATCTTCGATATGAGCAGACCTTTAGTCATATTTAATTTAACATCTGGAGGAACTGCATATGTTGGCACATATCATGTCTAACGAAGAATTCATTCAACACCTAGTCGATTTGACACATACAGGGCGATTTGAGGAATGCCTGCAGCAAGGGATCCTCCTCTTGCCTCAACTGCACGAAGAAAAACAGCAGGCAAGGGTCCTTGGCGAGCTGATGGAATCCGCCTTCCAACTGGCAAGGTTTCAGGAAGCCGCCCATTACTTCCCGCTTTTCGAGAGGATGGTAGACAAAACAGAAGACCCCGCCCTTTCCATCCGCCTCCTCCTGTTCAAGGGCCATTTCCATATGAGGGTGCACGGCGATGTAAAAACTGCTTGCGCCCACTATCAGGAAGGGCTTGCCCTGGCCTTTGAGCAGAAGGAATATGACAGCCTGGCAGAGTTCATCAAAAATATAATCCGCTGTCATGCGGATGAGGCGGATGTTCATAAGCTATTGCCACTGGCGGAGCTTGCCTATATTTTTTCACACTGGCCGGAATCGCCGCAGGAGGGCGTACGCATTACAGCGGGGATGGCTCTATTGGAGTGCCATTGTCTGGCTGGTAATGTAGAGCGGTTTGAAAAGCTCGAGAAGCAATTGTCCTCACAGCCTGCCCTGCACCGCTTCCCGAACGAGCTCGCACGCCTCCAAGTGTTAAGGGCGAAACTGCTGAGGGAACGGGGCTATTATGCACAGGCGCTTTGCCTGATGGACCAGGCTGCCATGTATTACGACAAGCAGCAGGAATATGTTCTTCTGCTGGAGCTGCTTCTTGTACAAAAGGAGTTTGCCCTGGGCCTCATCCCCGATAGAGTCGCTGCACTGGAACGAAAAATAGAGCAGACGAGAAAGCTGTTCAGACAGTCTTCCTCCCACTTCCACCATGGTGTGGAAAAAGCAGAGACATATTGCGAGCAAACGGCCATTCGTCATTTCCATCAATCCATCGAAAAGCGCTTGGCAGACGGGGATGACTTCCTTTATCTGCTGGCGTTCGCGGAGGATGCATCCTGCTTCAAGGAACTTCTGGAATCCCCGCACCCCTGCCTCGCACTATCAGGAAACCGAATCCTCTATGTAATCGATGGCAGTGAAATACCCGACGACTTTCCGGCTTGCCATCTGGACCGCATCTCCTTGGCAATCGTTTATCCGCAGGAAGGGAAAACGGCCATGCAGCTCTTTCATGAGGCGCATGCCCAGATGTATTACCTGTATAATAAGCAAAAATAAAAACGGGCGAGCTCGCCCGCTTCATGTATGAAGAAGGCAAAGGTGCATGCATCTTTGCCTTTTTCCTTTTCCTCTACGGATGAAGGCCTCTAATAGGAGCCGATTCCCCCGCGGACATTCGTCACCCTTTCATAGCCCATTTTCTTCAGCTGCCTGCATGCCTGGGCCGAACGCATGCCGCTCCGGCAAATAACGACAACCTCTTTGTCCTTTGGAAGTCCTGAAAAATCAGAACCCAGCGGTATGTTCCGGAACTGCTTGATGCTCCTCTCCTGGAATTCAGCCGGTGTCCGTACATCGATGAATACTTTGTCCGGATCCCTCAGCTCCTGTTTTAGCTGATGCGCCGAAATGCTGCGGATTCCCTTCGCCGTCCTCATGCGCAAAAGCACGAATAACGCGACAACCGCCACAATGATGAATGTTTCCATGATTTAATCTCCCTTTTTGATCGGTGAAAGCACCCATCACTCGCCTTTTCTTTGACAGGCCGGTCTTTGGATGATGGTTTCCCGGAGCGGCATTCGATTTCCACTACGGTCGTTGCCTTCTGTAGAATTTCATTATATGTCGCCTTGAATATATTTTAATAAGCCTTGATTGCAACATAGTAGCGTGGCTAACCGAAAATCCAAACAGCTCCAAATCCATATGGAACTATAAAGGAATACCTTTCAGTCCTAAAAAGAAATGATACCACAATTGTAGATATTCCAGAATTCCCACTAGCGACAAAGCACCCGCTTTAGCGGCATTCCGTGTCCACCCACGGAACGGATTAGCCTGTATGGCCGCTGTAAAAAGGCGCCTTCCTTGTTGGAAGGCGCCTCAGGTCCTACTCTTCTACTTTAAACCAGCCTGGGACATTCATGATTAGATTCCACAGCGACTTCGGGATATCGAGCTCTTTTTCCTTGCTCAAGTGGAGCGCTGTAAAAATCTCCTCTTCTCTCTGGTTCGACGCCTTTTCATACCATTCCGGATCCATTATAAGGGCATGCCCCAATGATACGAGCGGCACTACATCGAGGGCGGCTTCCACCTGTTCCACCGTCTGCAGGCCACCGACGCCGATGACGGGAATGCGATCGCCCACTGCTTCTTGAATGACCGCTACACGGCCGCGCGAGTCCTGGTCGTCGCGCATGGAGCCTGCATCGAACCGGTTGACGGATACATGCAGGTAATCGATTTCCTGATCGGCAAGGGCCTTGAGGAACATGATGGTGTCATCCATCGTAATGCCCGGCTCCTCCTTTTCTTCCGGACTGAAGCGGTAGCCGATTGCAAACGGCTTGGTTGCATGCTTGGCAACGGCCTTTTTCACAGCATCGACCACGGCCAACGGAAAGGCCATGCGCTCCGTTGCATCTCCTCCCCACTCATCCGTACGGCGGTTGGAATGTGGCGAGAAGAACTGCTGCAGGAGGTAGGTGTTGGCACCATGCAGTTCAACCCCGTCAAATCCTGCCTCGATCGCACGTCTTGTCGCTTCGGCGAAGTCCTGGATTGTCGTCTTCACCTCTTCTGCCGTCAGCGGCCTCGGCGTTTCCGCATTCGGCCTCAGTGCAGGGATGTCGCTGGCCGATACCGGCTGCTCGCCCAACAGCTTCGAGTTCGTCATCCTTCCGGCATGGAAGATTTGCAAGATGGCTTTCGCCCCGCCGGAATGGATGGATTCCGCCAGACGCTTCAAGCTTGGAATGCGTTCATCCGACTCCGCACCCAATGCGTCTGGAAAGCCCGAAGCCAGGCCATTTATATAGGCACAGGCTGTAATGACTGCACCGATGCCACCCTTGGCACGGCGGTGGTAGTATGCCAGCTCCTCTTCCGTGACATCACCATTCGGCTGGGAGGCCGAAATTGTCATCGGCGCCATGAGGATGCGATTTTTTAAAGCTACCCCTGATTTCAATGTAAATGGTTGTGTAAATTTCATACGAATCTCCCCTTCCACTCATTTCGTCCCGCTCTTGCTCCAAATAAACCTCCCACCTGGTGCCGGGTGCACGATATGCAGGCTGCCTTCCTAGTATATTCGGCAAAACGGTAAGCCGTAGCAGCACAGCTGAATTAACGCATCATTCAGCTGCGCCGCCCCTACATACAGTTACCACCCCTCCATGTACCTAAACGTTGGTCCCTGATAAATCCCTGTCTTCTAAAAAAGACGCGATCATTTGAAGTTGTAGGCTGTGACGATCGGTTCGCGGCCTGTCTGGATATCCGTAAAATATTCATATAGGCTGATGCCGAGGAAAGAGCCGGAGACGTTCGCTACATTCTCCCATCCGGAGCCCATCAATGCACGCACCGCATTGTAGCTGCGCTGGGCTGAGCGGCAGTAGATGTATACCGGCCTGCCCTTTGGAATCTCCTCCATGCGCTCGCGGAACTGGCTGAGCGGGATGTTATAAGCGCCTTTCAGATGGCCGTTCGCAAATTCATTTTCCTCGCGCACATCTACAAAATAAGCACCTGATTCTACAAGCTCCCGCACCTCGGATACCTGTACCTGGCGCGAGCGGCCGGACATGATGTTGTTCGCCACGAGCGCCGCCATGTTGACGACATCCTTAGCCGTACCGAACATCGGCGAGTAGGAAAGCTCCAGGTCCTTCAGGTCATCAATCGTTCCCCCCATTGTAATCAAGGTCGCAATGACGTCCACACGCTTGTCGGCATTGCCCTTGCCGATTGCCTGAGCCCCTAGGATGCGGCCAGTCGGCACCTCATATACAAGCTTGAAGTGCAGCGGATTGCTCGTCGGCATCAAGCCCACTTTATCCGGTGAAATTACATATACGCTGTCCACCTGGAACCCTGCCTGACGGGCCGCCTCTTCCGTCAGCCCTGTAGCCGCCGCCGCATAATCGAACACCTGGATGCTCGTCGATCCGATGACCCCTTTATTTTGATTGGTGATTCCGTAGATATGGTCTGCTACCGCGCGTGCCTGCCGCTGTGCAGGTCCTGCCAGCGCCAGACGAACGGGGCGGTGCAGCAGGCGGTGATGGACCTCGATTGCGTCCCCTACCGCATAAATGTGCGGGTCGTTCGTCAAGTAGTTCTGATTCACCTTGATTGCACCGGTAAGGCCGATTTCCAGACCGGCCTCTTCGGCAAGCTTCGTTTCCGGACGGACGCCCACTGCCAGCACCACGATATCCGCCTCGACCCTTTTTCCTGAGGCAAGCGTTACGTACTCGGCCTCGATGCCCGCCAGAGCGTCTCCGACAATCAGTTCGACGCCCTTATCAAGCACTTCCTTCTGGAGGATCTGTGCCATGCCGAAATCAAATGCCCGTAAAATGTGGGGCGCACTTTGGACGAGCGTCACGTTCCGCCCCGCAAGGCGCAGGTTCTCGGCGACCTCGACACCGATATAGCCGCCCCCGATGACGGCGATGTTTTGTGCATCCTTCTCCAAAATCGCCTGCTGCAGCCTTTCGATATCCACCACATTGCGGACCGTAAAGACGTGCTTTTCCTTCGCCCCTTTGATATCCGGGACAATCGGTGCAGCGCCGGGGGACAACACTAATTTATCGTAGGACTCCTCATACTCTTCCTTCGTCGATAGATTGCGGACCGTAACCGTCTTTTCCTCTCTGTTGATGCGCACGACTTCGGAGTTCGGGCGCGCATCCAGGTTGTAGCGCGACTTGAAGGAATCCGGATTCATCAATAGAAGACGGCTGCTGTCCTCTACGATACCGCTCAGATGGAACGGCAATGAACAGTTGGAGAAGGACACGTGCGGCCCCTTCTCAAACATCACGATTTCCGCCTTTTCATCCAAACGCCGGATGCGCGCCGCCGTGGAGGCACCGCCTGCCACGCCACCCACTACCACTACTTTTTTGCTCATGCTTCATTCCCCTTTTCAGTGTTCATTACCCTCTATACCAGGGCAGGTATTATCAAATTGTAGCATGTTCGACTTCCCATTTCCTTCACGCTTCAATTTTCCAGCATTTTAAGGTTCCTCATCGTTGCTTGGGGGCTGTTCCGGCCGGGCACACGGCTCCAGCTACATGGCTTCTTGGAGGAGTCGCCAGCCATCAATCCCATCAACTCCTTTAAAACCTTTATTTCTTATCAATAAACTATACTTTATTATAAAAGAAGATACCGGTTATGCACCAGTATCTTCACCCGTCAATTCTTCCTGCACAAAACGCAGGATCATTGCTTCCTCTTCTTCTTCCAAGGCGAAATCCAACACTTCATTATCAGCCTTATCAATAAGGAAATAATTCAAGATGCGCACTTCTTCTTCCTTCTGGCCGGCAATGACACGAATCTCTATACCCGCTTCCGAATATAGCTCATCCTCTTCATCCACTTCCAGGTCTATTAAAAATTCAAAGCGCTTGCCCTCGATGATATTTGTCGGATCCTTTATTTCTTCTACTGAAAATGCACCAATCTCCATAGTTGACTCTCCTTCTTTCCCGTATGTCTCTATTTAATCATAAACATTTTTTGTTTGGCGTCAAATGAACGATTCGCGCTACAATAGCTACTAAAGGAGTGAAGGACATGAAGGAATTATATTATTACCAGGACTCGATGATGCGGGAGTTCTCAGCGGACGTTGTACGCACAGGTACAGACGGCCTCGGTGGCTATGTCGTGCTGTCCAATACAGCATTCTACCCGACAGGCGGCGGGCAGCCGCATGATACAGGATGGATTGGCGCACGTGAAGTCGTCAACGTCGAAAAGGTGGAGGAGGAAATCCGTCATTACATAGACGGCGATGTAGAAGGCATTACAGGTACAGTTGCAGGAAAGCTCGATTGGTCAAGGCGATTCGACCATATGCAGCAGCATACAGGTCAGCATATTCTGACGGCCGCTTTCGCGGAGCTGTTCGGCTACCAGACGGTCAGCTTCCATCTAGGCGCAGAACTCGTCGCCATCGATTTGAATACGACTAAGGTAACGTCCGAGCAGCTAGTGGCGGCAGAGAAGCGGGCAAATGACATCATTTTGGAAAACCGCCCGATTGAAACAAAATGGGTGATGAAGGATGAATTGGCGCAGTACAACCTCAGAAAGGATGTCACGGTCGATGAGGATATCCGCCTCGTCATTATCCCTGACTATGACTACAATGGCTGCGGGGGGACCCATCCGACATCCACAGGCCAGGTACAGATGATCAAGGTTATGGAAACGGAAAAGATGAAGTCCAATATCCGTGTCCATTTCGTCTGCGGCGACCGTGTGCGCCAGCAGCTGAACATGCGTAAAAACGTACTGACGGATGTCGCACGCCAGCTGAGCGTTCCGGAAAGGGAAGCCGGAGCGGCCCTCACAAAGGTGATGCAGGCGGACAAGGCTCTAGCGGAGGCACGCGATGCCCTGGTTGCCTATGAAGCGAAGGACCTGGCTGGCCAGGGCGAAGCGGTCATCAGCCAAGCCTATCAAAATCGCACCATCCAGGAGCTACAGAAGCTTGCCCGTTTCATCGTCACTGCAAATCCACAGGCGGTTGCCCTTCTCGTTGCGGACAATGCGGACAAGCTGCAATTCGTGGCCGCACGCGGAGCGGATGTCGCCGCATCAATGAAGGAGATTTCTGGAAAGGTGTTGCCTCTGATCAACGGCAAAGGCGGCGGAAATGATGCGCTCGTCCAGGGAGGCGGAGAAAAAGGTATTTCCTCTGAAGAACTGCTCAAGGAAATGCAAAAGGCTTTATAAGTTGAAGCAAGGCGGGTTCAGCACAGTCCATTCAGATATAACCCGAAAAGCGCCATGCAGACCCGAGCGCGGTGCCTTATCCAAAAAATCATAAATAACCCATGCTCAAGTAGTGAGTATAAACTGACTCTTGGGCTATGGCATGATAGTGGAAAAGAAACTGCTTGAGCAGGGAGAAGTGATTCCCTGTTTTGCCTACAGTTTTGAATGAAGATTAAAAAGGTGACTACCTTTGTTTCATCGAAAAGAGAAAAATAATCAAGTAGAAAGGAAAATAAAAAGGCGAAGCAAGGGAGAACCTTGCTTCGCCTTAAAATATATAGCCATTGCTACATACTCCAGGATGACCCGTACGGGATTCGAACCCGTGTTACCGCCGTGAAAGGGCGGTGTCTTAACCACTTGACCAACGGGCCATGGCTCCGAAGGTAGGACTCGAACCTACGACCAACCGGTTAACAGCCGGTTGCTCTACCACTGAGCTACTTCGGAATGTCGTTTTTTTGTCGTGCATCACGCTGTCGACTTTTATTATTATAGACACCCTTTTTTAAAACGTCAACACTTTTTTATCATTTTTTTATATTCTTTTTAAAAGCCCTTTAAAACGTTGGTATATCAAGGCTTTTGGTTACTATGATTGCTTTCATCTTCTAAGAGAAAGAAGATTTTTTTCTACCGTTCCCCGAATACTTCACTTTTCATATATACAATTTCACCTTTACACTTGCCGCAACGATATTTGCTCACATCCATTTTCCGCTTCCTTCTATATACTTGGTGGCAGCTCGCACAATTATACATATGGATTGTCTGTTTACGCGGCTTTTTTTCTGTTTCGATCGAAGAACAGAATCTCGGCGCTCCTACCTTCTTCAAAAGCTGCCGGAAATCCTTATCCCTATGCCTATATCCCATCCCCCTTATATGCAGGTGGTAATGGCAGAGCTCATGTAATATGATGCCCCGAAGCTCTTCCTCCCCAAAATGGTCATACATTTTTTTGTTCAGCTCGATGTTATGAGAATGCAGCAGGTAGCGCCCCCCGGTTGTCTTCAAGCGGCTATTGAAATAAGCCTTGTGGAGGAAAGGTACATTGAAGTGCTTCAGGGACAGCACTTCCACCATTCGTTGCACTTGTTCTTCCGTCATATTTTTCACCCCTAAAAGAATTGAAATATAGCTGCACCGGTTCATCTATCTTCTATATAATTGACCTATCCATTTTTCAAACAAAGAAGAAGTGCATGGCATTCACCAGTGCACTTCTTAATTTTACTCGTTTTGCGAGGAAGGTGGTAGCATCGTAAGGGAAATGCGTCCCTTTTTCATTTCTACATCCTCCACCCACACTGTGACAATATCTCCAAGCGCGACGATATCGAGCGGGTGTTTGACACGGCGATTAGCCAGCTTCGAGATATGGACAAGACCATCTTGCTTTACCCCGATATCGACAAAGGCGCCAAAATCGACTACATTCCGGACCGTCCCCTGGAGCTCCATCCCCCGCTTTAAATCTTCCATTTGCAAAACATCG
The DNA here is from genome assembly GCA_045605545.1 of Lysinibacillus sp. GTDB lineage: Bacteria > Bacillota > Bacilli > Bacillales_A > Planococcaceae > Lysinibacillus_B. The sequence goes on along the minus strand of JAZUQF010000288.1, from coordinate 3,014 downwards.
GTTTTTAATAAAGGCTGCGGGAATTCATCACGAGGGTCTCGGGCCGGCTTCATCAATGTATCGACAATATCACGGATGGTCACTTCCCCTACGCCCAACTGGCCGCTTAAACTTTCAATGGACAATGCGGCAAGTGCCTCTTCGACTTTTTTCGTCCCTACGTCTTTTTTCGTCAAACCTGCTATTTCAAGCACCTGTTCAGCCAGCTTATAGCTTTCAGGGTGGATGCCTGTTGCATCAAGAGGGTTTTTCGCTCCCGGAATCCGTAAAAACCCGACTGCCTGCTCATATGTTTTCGCACCAAGTCGTGGAATCTTCTTCAACTGGGCACGGGAAGTGAACTTTCCACCCTCCGACCGGGCCTGCACGATGTTTTCGGCAACTGTTTTGGACAAGCCTGAAACATATTGAAGCAAGGAAGCTGAAGCCGTATTCACATCCACCCCTACCTGGTTTACCGCCGTTTCCACTATGAAAGTCAGCGATTCAGCGAGTTGCTTTTGAGAAACGTCGTGCTGGTACTGCCCTACGCCGACTGCTTTCGGATCAATTTTCACCAGTTCTGATAACGGATCCTGAAGACGGCGTGCAATGGAAACCGCACTCCGCTGTTCGACCTGCAGTTCAGGGAATTCGGCCCGTGCCACTTCAGAGGCCGAGTAAACAGAAGCCCCTGCCTCATTGACAATTACATACGCGGCCTTATTGTCCGTCTCCTTCAATGTATCGGCAATGAATTGTTCCGTTTCCCTAGAGGCTGTACCATTTCCGATTGCAATGATTTCTATCGGATATTTATTGAGGAGCGCCTGAACCGTTTGCTTGGCCTTCGCTGTCTCCCGTTGCGGCTTATGAGGATAGACGGCCGTTACTTCAAGCATTTTCCCCGTTTCATCGACTACCGCCAATTTACAGCCCGTACGATAGGCCGGGTCGACGCCGAGTACCATCTTCCCGCGGATGGGAGGCTGCAGGAGAAGGTTCCGCAGATTCGCAGAAAAGATATGGATCGCTTGCGCTTCCGCTTTTTCCGTCAGCTCCGAACGGATCTCCCGTTCAACCGACGGCTCGATAAGCCGTTTGTAGCTGTCACCGATCGCCTCTTTTACCTGTCCGATCGCTTCCCCAGTGAAATTTTTGGGAATCCACTTGTTCTCCATTAGTTGAACAGCCCGCTCTGCCGGCACGGATATGCCTACCCGCAGGATCTCCTCCTTCTCTCCACGGTTCATGGCCAATATACGGTGCGGCACGATACGATTCACCGGTTCCTCATATTCATAGTACATTTCAAACACTTGCTTTTCGTCTTTTTCCGCATTCTTCACGACCGATACGATTTTGCCGCTATTCCGAGCCAGCTGGCGCAGCTTTTCGCGGACGCCTGCATCGTCGGCAAAGCGTTCGGCCAGGATATCCCGCGCCCCCGCCAATGCCTCTTCGTGCGTGCCTACCCCTTTGTCGGCATCTATATAGGAAGAAGCGATTCCCTGCAAACCACCTTTAGGGAACTTCATCAGTTCGTCTGCCAGTGGTTCCAGTCCACGTTCCTTTGCAATAGTGGCTTTCGTCCGCCGCTTCTGCTTATAAGGGCGATATAGATCCTCCACCCGTTGCAGGATGGTGGCGGCATTGATTGCAGCGGCCAATTCTTCTGTCAGCTTGCCTTGCTCATCAATCAGGCGCAGTACCTCTTCTTTTCTCTGTTCGACCTGTTGTATGTAGTGGTAGCGGTCCTCGATCTCCTTGATTTGGACTTCATCAAGTGAACCCGTCGCCTCTTTTCGATAACGCGCGATGAACGGCACTGTATTGCCTTCTTCCAAGAGTTTGATTACCACTTCTGCCTGATGGGCCTTCACCTTTGACTCGGCGGCAATCATCCGTAGCATTTCTTTTTGTTCCATCACTCCACTGCCTTTCTTTTAACATGTTTCCATTTTATCATTAACCCCCTGAATGCGCAGGTCGGAGCCTATTCATCGAACAAGCGGGAATGCGGCCGCTGGATCCCGCCGAGTGCTTCTCCATGAATGGCGAATTGCATTTACTCCTTTTCCAAACAATCAAAAGGAGCCTACTATCCTCAAATAGTAGACTCCTAGATTTATAACGTAACACTACCGCTTGCAGCGATAGCTTCCTGCAGTTTCTTTATCGCCTTCCGCTGGATGCGCGACACATGCATTTGCGAAATGCCCAGCCGCTCTCCAGCTTCTTTTTGGCTGAGCTGTTCCAAATAGGTAAGCTGGATGATTTGCTTTTCACGATCATTCAGAATGCCCATCGCCTCTGCGACAATCATCCGGCGATTGGTCATCTCGAATCCTTCGTCTTCCTTACCGACTACATCAAACAGCGTCACTGTACTTCCGTCAGAGTCGGATTCAATGGAATGGTCCATCGATAAGGCCTGATAGCTGCGCCCCATTTCCATCGCTTCCAGGACATCTTCATCCTGGACCTCCAGATAATTGGCAATTTCACCGATAGAGGGAGAGCGCTGCAATTCCGTGGTCAGCGCTTCTACAGCCGCTTTGATACGCGGTCCAAGCTCTTTAATGCGTCGCGGTACATGGACGTCCCACGTCTTGTCCCTTAAAAAACGCTTAATTTCCCCGACAATCGTCGGTACGGCAAAAGCCTCAAAGCTTCTGCCGAATGATGGATCGAAACGTCGAATCGCTCCTAGCAAACCGAGCATCCCTACTTGAACAATATCGTCGTAATAAGATTTACCATGTGAATATTTCCGTGCAATCGACTCCACAAGCTGTTGATAGTGCAGCACTAGCTTCGTCTGCGCCTCTTCATCCTGGGATTGCTGGTATTTTTCTATCCACATCAGCACTTCTTCTTTGGACGAATTTTTAGGTAGTGATTCTTTCGACATTTTCTTCCACCTGCTCTCTCGTGACATATTTTGTCATGAAAACAGTGACGCCGCCTTCGTTATTTAATTTCACCTCGTCCATTAAAGTATCCATTAAATACAGCCCCAAGCCACCTTCTCG
>JAZUQF010000287.1:0-13296 GCA_045605545.1 Lysinibacillus sp. | reverse complement strand
AACCAAACCAGGAGGTAATGACATGGCCGCAAAGGAACTTGCATTACACGAGCAATTGGAAGTACATGAAGTGCTGATTTTTAAAACAACATGTGTGACGAAAAGCAAAATGTTTGTAGATTTGGTCCAGGATAAAAAGTTGAAGGAAATCATTGAGGAAGACTTGGCGCTTTCCGAAAAAGCAATCAAGGATTTGAAAAAAGTGCTGGCGGATGCAAGCAAATAACAGGACAGGAGGAAGATGCAATGGCTACGAAAAAATCCGAAGAGGCAAACAAATCAAATTTGGGTGTAACGGTGATAGACGACCTGGCAATCGCTTCTGACCTGCTCATCACTGCAAAAGCAGGAGTAAGAAATCTGGCGGTGGCGATTACGGAAACGGCGACTCCTTCCGTGAAGAAGCTGCTTCGCCGCGAACTGGACAATGCCATCGACCTGCATGATAAAATCGCCCAATATATGATTAAAAACGAAATGTACCACGCCTATGATCTGGACGAGCAGATGGAGCATGACCTAGAAAAGGCGGATAATGCACTAAAGTTGCTGAAGAAATAGAAGGCGGGGCGACATGAATCTAAAATGGATGTCTGTAAAAAGACATCCATTTTAGCATTTTTCACAGCCACCTTAAATACTGCCTTATTTAAAACTATTCTTCCGGGCTGTAAAGGCCGCTTCATCCCTCATCTGCTTCTTCATCCTGTCAATGGAATGTTCACGGCGTTCATTTTTTTCCTCAAGATTCTCACGTTCCTCATCTCCCGCAAACTCCATGCTGATTTCCGCTTCCCGAATGTTCTCTTCCGCATTTTCAATCATTCGCCCCAGGCTCAGTGCATTATTCGATTTACCTTGCCTACCTTTTTGTTTCGCCATTTGTAGGACCTCCTCATTTTCACTTACTGCATTAGTTTGTTTTTCTTCATTTGATTTATGCAAATACGCGCAAAGAATGAGGAGCGATTCGCAATGCGCCGCCTGCCCGTAGACTTGTCGGCCACTAGCTGTGTCACTTAATAAATTGCCCGACTTTGCGCATATTAATTTTATCTTTACAGTTTTCCGCCATGCGAAAATAGGAGGTGAACAATGATGGCAAAGAAGAGTAAAACAAGCTTCAAAAAGGATAAAAAGGAACACAAGGACACGAACATCCGTGAAGAATACTCAAAAGAGCTGAATCAGGTCATTCACAATAATGCTCCCCAGGAAGTGACCAAGCATAGAGGGACATAAAATAAGTTCCTGGTATGCATGTAAAGCATCAAAAAAATGCCGCCACCCGGCATTATTGAGACCGGGTGGCGGCATTCCTTTCGTGCCTATTCCATAAGGGATTTCTTCAGACTACAGGCTGTTGCTTTTTTGCCCTTTTTTCCTGATACATCTTTCCATCAGCCTCGATGAACAAGGACCCCACCTCTCCCAGAGAATGTTCACTAAAAGCATACCCGATGGACATATTAATTTTTACATCCCCGCTGTTTGCATTGAAATCCTTTATTTCTTCAGAAAGCCCCTCATAGAGACGCTCCATCTGTAATCGATCCACATTGGTTAGAATGACAGTGAATTCATCCCCTCCAACCCTTGAAACAATGCCGTCTCTTGCGAAGTAGCGATGCAGCAGGTGGGCAGATTCCTTTATGAGGACATCACCTTGTTGATGGCCGTAATGATCTTTCACATACTTCAGCTCATCCAGATCACATACCATAATGGCTATAGGGACATCTATGTATTTATTGTATTTTTCCATGCACTGATCAAAAAAATCCCGATTGTAAATACCCGTCAACGGGTCGTGGGTTACTCTATATTCAAGCTTTTTTTGCAATTCAACCTTTTCATCTATATTTCTCATGATGCCATGGACCGCAATCAATTCACCCTTTTCATAAATGGGCGTCGTATATTCCTCAAACCATCTATAGTTGCCCTCGCTGTCTTGAAGGCGCTGGATGATTCCCTTGCTATAATCAATGTCGCCACTCGCTTTTTTAACGAGGGTTTCATAATCATCCGGGTGAATGAGTTCAAAGGGGATATGCGGATTTTCATCCAACTTCTCGAGCATCCCCTTTCCCATGAAGTCTTCCACAGAAGGGCTTATATACCGATATCTATAGTCCGGCTTCACTTCACAATAATAGAGAATATCCTTTGACCTCTCTGCCAATTGACATATCACGCTCTCATCTATGGCCCTTGCCTGCCGCTTCTCCTTTTCATGCTTCATATAGAGGAGGAGCATCCCAGTAAGTATGCCTAAAGAAAAATATAGTATGCTCATTATACATTCTCCTGCCTTACGATAAAAAACCCTTCCACGTCGGTACCCCCCTAGAAAGAAACAACGATGAACGGCAAGATGATTTCGGGCTTTCCTTGCTGCAGCTCTACACCTTGCCCAGCTCAATAAATTAACACCGGTCCATTAGAATCTCACAGGAATAAAGGTGTACATTACCATTTATATACTTTCACCTTTCTATTATACATTTTTTTCTATATTAGGTCAATATACTCAATTCCACTACATCTCGATTAATTTTTTCTTTTATCCCCCCATCCCGCCTCAAGTTTGCGTATATTCGTACTTCTCACAGCAAGGAAGGTAGCCAACCGACCGACGCCGATGTCCATGAAACAAAAAAGTCGCCTGGAAGTCGTAAACTTCCAGGCAACTCGACTTTTGTCATTTATCTACCAGGCCATAATGCGCCTCCTACTTTTCCAGTCCGGCCATTCCAAATCCACCTGGTCCGGAGTGCGTGGAAATCATGGCACCTGCTTGAATCCACGTCACATTTTCAAAACCATTCTGGCTTGCCATTTCATCCATCCGCTGCTTGATTTCCTCGCTAAGCCCTAGCGAGTAGATGAAATAGATTTGTTTTCTATCAATATCATATTGGTCCAAATAATCGCGCATGAGCTTTTCTGCCACAACGTTCATATTCCCTCGGTATTTGCGTGTAGAAACAAGCTTTCCGTCCACCAGTTCGATGCAGGGTTTTATTTTCAACAAAGCACCCCCAAGATAAGCCATATTGCCTACACGTCCACCCGCCTTCAAAAAATCCAGACTCCCCGGAATGAAAGCAAGCCTTGTTTTAGGAACCTTGGATTCAATCTTTTCTATCAAACGAGCAGGTGCAATCGCCGGTTCACGCTCCAGTAAATCGACAGCATACATGACAACGGCTGCCAGCCCCCCTGTCACATTCAAGGTATCGATCAGAAAAAGATCCTCAAACTCCTCCGCTGCAATCAAAGCATTTTGAAAAGACGCAGAAGCCCTTGATGTATAGCCGATATGAATGATGACGCTATCGGGAAATTCCCTTCTGATTCCTGCAAAAAGCTCCTGATACTCATGAACATTCGTAGCGGATGTGGTTGGTATCTTCTTCGTCCGTTCATGATACTCATAAATCTCCTTTACAGGTAGATGACCGTCTAAATAATCCTGCCCATCCATGATGACGTGCATCGGCACTACGTAAACATGATGCCGTTCAGCCAAGCTTGCCGGCAGGTCCGCTCCACTTTCCGTCGATAAAATAATTCTTTTCATTATCCGTCCCCTCCTACTCATACATCCCCATCTGTGCTGAAGCTCTCAGGGCTTTCTCTAACTATACCGCAAGAGGGACTATCATTCATTTCAAAAGCGGAATGATTTTGAATTTATTTACATTTAATTTTCTATAATACATAACGTAGAGAGGGAGGCCGCGCCAAAGCCCCTTCTTGTTCAACATTCCAATACTATCAGCTGCAACAGCCCCAGTTGAGGAGACCCGGGCATCCATTAGGTGGACTTAGGTATCATTCGCTTCATCTCCCTGTTCCCGGTGCTTTTCCTTAAATAGAATCACTCCCACTACGCCGATGATGGAGAAGACCACCGGCGTGATGAAGCCATAATGGTATCCCTCTCCCACATTGCCTGAAACAGATTGAAAATGGTCCAATATATAACCGAAAATGAGTGGCAGCAATACAGCGCTTAAAAACCCTCCGGTATTCACAAATCCCGAGACGATACCGGATTCTTTTATAGGGAAGGATTGGCGTACACCTGCAAAGCTCAATGCACTCGCCCCGTACCCAAAACCAATGATAAAGAAAAGGATCAGCAACGAGAAAATCGACGGCAGCCCCTTATATATGAGGAAAGAGGCCCAACTTCCCAAAACAATGGCCTGGACGACCATATAAGGCCATTTTATTGTTCCTAGCCGGCTTGAAAACCAGCTGGCCAGAGGAGCTCCAATAAGTGCTCCGCAAAGGCCGACCATGATTACCTGGCTTGCATCCGAGCGTGTCATTTCATACATATCCATCCCATATGGTACTGCCCAGGAGCTGATGAACCCTACATAGCCGCCGACTACGCCGAAATGACAAAAGAATAGGGCCCAGGCTTGCCGGTTTGAAAAAATCCGCCGCAGTAAAACAGACGTTTTTTCACGCGGGGCTTCCTCTTTGACACCTGCCGATTCATCCACGAAGATTTGTTTCGGCTTTTTCACAAGTACCAAATAAAGCAGTATGCCGCATAAGCACAACAGCAGTCCCGCCGAGAAAAACGCCGCCCTCCAGCCAAGCAGTGTAATCCAAGAGGAAAAAGGCACTGTCGCCAGTAGGAAGCCCAGGCTTCCCGTCATGCCCGCGATGCCTATCAGCCTTACAAACTCCTTTGTATGGAACCACCCGGCCAAAATCAGCACCATGTTGACCCAGATGGTCGCATCCCCCACCCCGGTGAGGATCCTCGCAAGCAACAGAACGATTTCATGTGTACCCAGACTATAGATGACCGTCCCTACACCTGTAAGCGCAGCACCCGTAATCAGAAAGAAATTCGGTCCATAGCGATCCGCTAGAATGCCCATCGGAATTTGCATGCTCGTGTATACAAAAAACTGCATACTCGTCAAGAATCCAATCGTTGATGCGGTTACATTAAAATCCTTCATCAATTGGTCTGTAATCAATCCGGGAGCGGTGCGTTGGCTGGCCATTAATAAATAGGCAAACAATACGGAAAAAAACACAATCCATCTATACCTGCTGCTCTGTTTGTCCAATGATTTATACCCCTATTAAGTTTTAGTTTCACTACATATTATATGTAGTTTCCGTCCAAGTAAAGACCCGTTTTCAACGCTCTGTGTTTTATTTATCCCACCTTATAGAAGGAAAATCAAAACGCATGGTTTTCTAACGAAATTCATCATAAATTCCATCGAAAATAGCCATTTACAACCTTTCAAACAAGGGGTAATGCTGTATATATAAAGCGTTAAAATTTCCGGCATGCTTTGTTCATTGGCGCTGATTATGTCATTGAAAAGAAGGGGAAACGTGCTGCCGCCTCCCTAAAAAGAGGCCTGCAGCAAGGGTGTAGCTGGAAATGCCCCACTATTACCGACCGTCTCCATCAGACGATTCTTCAAGGGAACATAACCCGGGATTCTTTTTCCCCTTCTCATTTTTGCTCCCTTTGTATGCCAGATGGAGAAATTCATATACAACTTAACCTGAGATAAGTGTCAAACCGCCATTTCCACTCGTAATGGCGCTTATTTTCATTCGCAACAGCGGTTTTGGCGCTTCTAAAGCGGGGCAGATGCAGCGGGCATCCGTCTCCCATCCGGTTCTATTAAAGAGAAAAATAAAAAGCAGTTCAAGAGGCCTGCAGGATATCATGAATGCTCTGATATCAACTGCATCTTCTTGAACTGCTTATTGAATTGCCTTGATTATTATTCTACTTCTACATCTGCATCTTTACTGTAGTCGTACTGTGAAGGGTCGACCTGCGTGAATCCTGTCGGCGTATAGAATCTCAACAAGTCGCCATTCACGACTTTATCGGATAATTTGAGTTTATAATCCACTTCGCCTTTGATGGCATTTGCCGACTCTAATTGACTATCGTCCAGCAATAGGCCTGTTTGGCTATCATAGAATTTTTCATCGACCGACGAGATTGTAGGGCTCATGAAATCGCCATTTCTGAATGGTACAACCTCATGATGCTCTTCTGACAATAAATCTGAACCGAATTGAACATAGTTCTGCGAATCGACTCCGAGTAAATGCAATACCGTCGGAAGAAGGTCAATCTGGCCGCCGTAAGTATGGTTGACGCCACCTTCCATGCCCGGAACATGAATGAACAATGGTACACGCTGCAAGCTCGCGCTTTCATATGGTGTAATTTCTTTTCCGATGATCTGTTCCATTGCTTTATTATGATTGTCCGAGATGCCGTAATGGTCGCCATACATGACGATCATGCTGTTTTCATACAGGCCTGATTCCTTCAGTTGGTTGAAGAACTGCTCGATCGCCTCATCCGCATAACGTGCCGTTTGGAAGTAGTTGTCAACACTTGAATCCCCGGTAGTGGCCTTCTCGATTGTCGTTAACTCTTGATCGATCTTGTACGGGAAGTGGTGCGCCACCGTGATGAACTTCGTATAGAATGGCTGCGGCAACGTATTTAGAAGGCTTGCCGATTGTTCAAAGAACGGTTTGTCCAGCAGGCCATATTCAGCCATGTCTTCTGGCGCACTAGTGTCGTAATAGCTCGCATCAAAGAATTTATCGTAGCCGAAGGACTTGTAAATCACATTACGGTTCCAGAAGCTTCCGCCGTTGCCGTGGAAGACAGCCGATGTATACCCATGGTCTTTTAATATGCCAGGAGCCGCCTGGTACGTATTATGCCCTTTTGTAATGTAGGCAGACCCTTGCGGCAGGCCGAACAAGGAATTTTCCAGCATGAATTCTGCATCCGCTGTTTTCCCCTGTGCCGTCTGGTGGAAGAAGTTATCAAAGTACAGCGTATTTTGATCCTTTGCCAATGAGTTTAAAAATGGCGTCACTTCCTCACCATGCAATTTATAGTCAATGAGGAACTCCTGGATTGATTCCAAATGCAGATAGATGACGTTCATCCCTTTTGCTGCACCGAAATATTCCGGATTCGGCTCGGCATAGTTGGACTTCGTAAAGTTGATCGCCTCAGTGACGTCGCTGCTGTCCGCCAGCGCTCTCTGCGAGGATGCCTTTACCGTTTCCACCGAGTCATAAATCGTATAGTTGTACATCCCGAGGTACTTCACGATGTAGTTGCGGTCAAACCCTCTTGTCAACAACTGTGGACGGTCGGCTTCCGCCAAGCCCAGGTTCAACATTGATAAACCTAATGCAAAAGCCATCACAGCGACCGACTTTTTGAATCCAACGCGATTTGTATCTTTTTTGACCTTTTTTGAGAAGCATATATATAACACTACCAATACATCTACAAAGAACAATAAATCATACGGTTTCAACAACGACAGGACACTGCCGCCTAAATCACCGAAGTTCTGTGTTTGAAGGACTGTAGGCAATGTAATGAAATCACTGAAGAATCGGTAATAAACAACATTCGCAAACAATAGAATGGACATCAGCGTGTAGATTACAGCAAGTGATGTATATTTTCTCTTTCCTTTAAAGATAAATGAAAACCCTAGGAATAACATCGCTGAACCTAGAGGGTTGATTAATAAAAGGAATTGCTGCAGGCTTCCTTCCACCCCAAGTTCGAATTGCGTAGCCTGCGTAATATATGTCTTGGCCCATAGCATGAAGACAGCCAATATATAGATGCCTAAAAACTTGTTTAATAGGTCACCTTTCTTATTCATTAAACCTTTCATTCTCGCACCTACCTTTTACTTATAGAAAGTTAAATTTATAGCAAATTGGATTATAAATAGTAAAACAGGAAAACGTTATTCGCCAATAACTTTTTCCTGAGACTCATATATACTATTCCTAATCCAAAGTTCTGTCAAGACACTAAATAGAACGTAAGACAATCAATATGGTTTCCTATATTATATACAAAAAATATTTAAAAAATATAATCTCCAGCGGCAGTCCGTATCATAAGAAAACACCCTGTAAACATTAGTTGGCCAACTAACATTTACAGGGCGTTTTCAGTCATGCCGTTTCCTGCTGCATCCTCCGGCATCAATCCATATGGTTTGCTTCGAAGTCATCAAGCAGGGCACGCACTTCATCCGTTGTTCTCGTAGTCATCAATTGGTTTCTCAATTCCCCTGCTCCGCGGAACCCTTTGACATAGATTTTGAAAAAGCGGTGGAGTGCCGTCACTGAGCGCGGCAATTCTTCTATATAATGATCATGCAGATCAAGCTGCAGCCTTAGGAGGTCCAAATATTCCTTCGTGCTGTGCTCTTTCGGCTCCTTTTCAAAGGCGAAAGGATTTTTGAAAATGCCTCGTCCAATCATTACGCCATCAATGCCGTATTGTTCAGCAAGCTCCAGACCTTTTTGGCGGTCGGGAATATCTCCGTTGATTGTCAGCAGCGTATTTGGCGCAATACGGTCACGAAGCTCCTTGATTTCGGGAATCAGCTCCCAATGGGCATCTACCGCGCTCATTTCCTTCCTTGTACGCAGATGGATGGATAGATTCGCAATATCCTGCTTTAAAATATGCGTCAGCCATTCCTTCCACTCATCTACTTCCTTATAGCCTAGACGGGTTTTCACGCTTACAGGCAGGCCGCCCGCTTTTGCCGCTTCGATAAGTTCCGCTGCAACATCGGGACGCAGGATGAGGCCGCTGCCTTTTCCTCGTTGTGCCACATTCGGCACCGGACAGCCCATATTGATATCGATGCCCTTGAACCCCATTTCGGCCATGCCGATGCTCATTTTGCGGAAGTTCTCCGGATTATCCCCCCAGATATGCGCTACAATCGGCTGTTCATCCTCTGTGAACAGCAAACGTCCGCGCACACTCTTCAGCCCCTCCGGATGACAATAGCTCTCCGAATTCGTGAATTCCGTAAAAAATACGTCCGGACTGCCCGCTTCAGCGACAACATGGCGGAACACGACATCCGTTACATCCTCCATCGGTGCAAGTACGAAAAATGGGCGTGGCAACTCACGCCAAAAGTTATTTGTCATAATCAAATTCCAATCCTCTCATTACTGGGATGGTCAAATACTCCCTAAAAATAAAGTAAAGCTAGTCGGCTGATCCAAGCCATGCACAGTCTTCACAATGGCTTATCCGCGGTGACTATTATATCATTGTTTCATTTTCTTTCACCAGATTATAACTACAACCTTGTAACATAAGAGTTTCTAAAGGAATCCTATCCGTATTTCTTCACTTCCTGGTGCAAAAAAACAGTAGAGAGAAAAACGTTCAACTGCAACCGAATGCGAACGACGGGACACAGATTTTTTCGTCGAGGTCGCGGCATACTACGATATCGTTCCAAAATAAGTAAAGAACGGTCAATTAGACCGTTCCTCTTGTTTCTTTTAGCACTTCAGCGGATTTCTTGAATAATTCCTGTTCCTTTTCATCCAGATCAAGTTCAATGACTTCCTTGATGCCTGTGCGGTTGACAACAGCCGGCACACTCATGTAGATATCACTTTGGCCATATTGCCCTTCCAATAGGCAGGATACAGGCAGGATGCTGTTTTCATCATTCAGTATTGCTTTCGTGATTCTCGTCAAGCACATGCCGATACCAAAGTTTGTTACACCTTTTCGGTTGATGATTTCGTATGCCGCATCACGCACATTTGCAAAGATCTGCTCCAGGTTTTCCTTGTCCTTCGGATTGTTTCTTCTTTTTAATACCTTTTCTAAGTTCTCAGTACCGATGGACGCCTGTGAAAATACAGGAAGCTCGCTATCACCGTGTTCACCAATGATGATGGCATGGACATTTCTGGAGTCTATCCCTAGATATTCACCAAGCAGCACTTTGAATCGTGCCGTGTCGAGTGTCGTCCCTGAACCAATCACCTTATTTGATGGGAACCCGCTTTCTTTTTGTACAACGTAAGTCAGTATATCAACTGGATTGGTTGCGATTAAAAAGATGCCATCGAAGCCATTAGCCAATACTTCCTTCACAATCGACTTCATAATCTGTGTATTTTTTTCAACCAATTGGAGTCTTGTTTCACCAGGTCTTTGGTTTGCTCCGGCAGTGATGACAACTAAGTCCGCGTCTTTACATTCACTATAATCGCCGGAGCTTACCTTCATGTTGCTGGGTGCAAAAGCCATCCCGTGGACCAGGTCCCTTGCTTCCCCTTCCGCCTTTTCCTTATTGGCGTCTATCAGTACTAGATCGGTGATAAACCCCTGATTGACCAGGCTATAAGCATAAGCTGTACCTACTGCGCCTGTACCAACCAACACAACTTTTCTCATTTGAATCATCCTTTCACTTTACCATCATATTTATTATTCCAATTACAATCAACAAAATAACCCTTATTTTTAGGTATATTTAAACATTTCACTTTTAACCATATATAACCTTAGTAACACTTTCCATATTAGCAGGAGCCATCCCTATTTACCCTTCTGGAAATCTGCCAAGCAATGGACATGATTATTAAAAGTGCAGCATTTTAATGTAGTAAGCCATATATCACCCATGAAATCATGAACTTGCTTCCACATGACAAAACGCCATATTTTCCGCTTATTATGTGGATATTTCTTGGTCTTATCCATTACTAGATTGGATTGCCGGCATCTTGTTGGTCTTGCATCGTCTATAGCACCAATGTGCTGTCAATAAGTATGGGTGTATTAGTAGCATCACCCCGACAAAATGCATCATTACCAAACAATAATTAACCATTCCGCATCTTTTAAGCAGTAACATTTCAGTTATATTGATCAAATGAAATGGACAAGGTGAAGGTAACGAGAACGAGGAAAGTGGTGTGGAAGATGCTTGAATTTTTAAAGGATATACTCATCGTCCTTGCAAGGATACTAACTATCTTACCCTTACTATTGTTTACCACACTATTTATGGGCAAACGGGCAATCGGCGAAATACCCGTATTTGATTTTTTAGTAGTCATTATATTAGGTGCAGTTGTTGGAACGGATATCGCCGATCCTAATATTGAACATTTCCCTACTATTATAACGATAATTTTCATTGGCATCTTTCAAAGGATTATTGCAACTTGGAAAATATCCAATCGAAAAGTAGGTAGGTTATTAACGCTTGAACCGACCGTCGTTATTCAAAACGGGAAATTCATCGATAAAAATCTAAAGGAAATCCGTTTTTCCATTGATAATATCCTGCAAATGCTTAGAGAAAAGGATGTATTCGATATAAATGAGGTAGAAACTGCAATTATCGAAGGCAGCGGAGCTTTAAGTGTATTGAAGAAACCACAAAAGAATGCAGTAACGCGAGAAGATATGAACATTGAAAAAACAGCATCTTCCATTTCCTTTCCTGTCATTATAGAAGGAAACATTTACTCAGACGTGCTAAGCAGTTTTCATGTAACTGAAGCCTGGTTAATGCAGCAATTATCTGATCAGGGTGTCATGGATAAAGACAGTGTTTTTTTCGCCTCTATCAATCATAAACTTGAACTGCATGTTTCTTTAAAAAATGAAGGTTATCCAACCATTCCACCTATAAAACATTAATTTGGGAGCCATTCGAAAACGACTGATCCATTTTTGAAGATACGTCTTTTTTCTACATTCATTATTACCTTTTTAAAAACAACTCCGCTTCGCAGTGCGTGGAGTGTATGTGGCAATACCTCGGCGCTGGTGGTTTTAATTATATGGATTGCATAATATGCCGTATCGCCATCTTATTGGGTTCAACTATAAAAAAGAGGCACCATGCAGTGCCTCTTCAACTTACATATGTTTATTTGCCCAGCCCTTTTTCACATAGTCGATAAATGATTGCTGCCAATTGCGCCCTCGATGTGGAATCAGTAGGTCCGAATCGACCATCAGAGTAGCCATTTAAAATCCCTTCTTGTTTCATAGTTTCAATTGGTACATATGCCCAGTGATTGCGGTCCACATCTTTAAACGAATTCATTTGACTATTGTTGGACTGGCTATACAAACCTGCATTATAAAGGATTTGTGCCAATTGCGCTCTCGTGATAAGGGCATCAGGGGCGAACCGTCCATCGCCGATTCCGTTCATTATTTTATGTTGGGCAACTAGGTTAATGACATCCACAGCCCAGTGGTTTTGGTCAACATCACTAAATGAAAATTTTTCATTCGTTGAAGTCAGACCCAGGAAATTACTGATGATTTTAGCGGCTTGCGCTCTTGTTACTGGCTTATTCGGCTTAAATGTTCCATCAAGATAGCCGGAAATCCAACCCCGTTCTGCTAAAAACATGATTTCTTTTTCAGCCCAATGCCCGATTACATCGCGGAATTTTTTATTATCATATTGCGTTAAATTCCAATCGTCTATCACCTTGCCTACTTTATTTCGGTAGTATTCACCGCCTAAATGATTATACCCAGCTTCGGCAATATCATATAGATACTCTTTGGCTGCTTTCTCAAAACTCCAGCCATTTTTAATTCTTGTTTCATAATTTGTTTTTGCGAAACGATATCTCTGATTCAATAGCAGGTTTCCTGCCAAATAATCAACCGCTTCTTTATAAGAAGCAAACGCACGATACCAGTTGTCTCTTCTCTTGCTTTCGTCGAATATTTTTCGGTCGTATCCATAGTCGACTAGAACAGGTACTGGTTCATAATCTTCATCAGGCTGCCCTTTCAGCTGCCAGGCATTTTTCGGGTTGTATCCCCATACTTTTATGCCGAAAAAATTATTTGCATGTATAGCGATTCTTGTTGTTCCATACCCACTTTCAAGAATGGCCATGCCAATGATGACGCTGGCAGGTATTCCCCACTTTTCATTCGCTTCCATTGCAGGCATGGAAATTTTATTAATAAAGCTTTCTTTCATTTGGTTTGATAGATTTGGATATGTAGATAAATAGGCATTACTATTTCTACCCAGCTGTGCATCTTCAAACGGCAGGGGGTTGATTTTTGCTGCACTTGGCCCCATCAAGTTTATATTTGCAGCCAGCAACAAAATGATAAGAAATATCGCTGTCTTTCTTGTATGTTTCAATTATAAATCTCCTTTTATAGCAAACTCGAACTATATTATGATAGCAGTTTTTTGCTGTTAATCGAGGGGAATCTCCTATTTTGTCTGTAGTAATTCATGGCTGTATTTCCGAGTTTCGCACAAGTTCAATTCAGTCCCGTAAACAAAAAAACCATCATTCATCCGTTAAGGACAAATGATGGTTTGTATTCCTTATTCTAATTGCAGCTACCCCTCTTTAGAAAGATCGTTTCGTTAACTACTTCCCATAAATAAG
>JAZUQF010000286.1:0-1911 GCA_045605545.1 Lysinibacillus sp. | reverse complement strand
GGTCACTTGCTGAAATGAGTACGACAAGCAATGAGAGGAAGTAAGATGAAGGCAATCGAATGGGTTAAGGCGCATATGGAGAGTGGGGCTAGTAGAGGAGGGGGCTCCCGAGATGAAACAGGACGATGAAAAAATAGGACCAGCCCTATTTGATACAGGGCTGGTCCTTGTATTATTCAATTCGGAAGCTATGGATCATCGTGTTCACCTGTTCACTCAGTTCATGCAGCATTTCGGCCGACTTTTGAAGGTTTTTGAACGCCTCGTATTGGTGGTCGACGGAGGTGTTGATCAGCTCGGTCTTTTGTGAGACTTCGCCTGCTACATGCGATATATCGCCGATTGCCTTTACGACATCTTCCTTGATCGTATTCGCATGGGAAATCTCCTCGTTGATTTCCGTCAAGGAATACAGGATATGGCTGATTGCCTCGCTGATTGTGTGGAAGGCATTTCCTGTTTCCACCATGATTTCTCCCTGCTCGCTGTTAATCAGGGCGGTCTGGTTCATTAACTCCAGTGTTTTGAAGGTATCATTTTCAATTGTCGTGATGGTATCTTCAATCTGTTTGGAGGCACTTGCTGATTGCGCAGCCAGTTTTTGCACTTCGGATGCAACTACTGCAAAGCCGACGCCGTATTCGCCGGCCCTTGCCGCCTCGATGCTTGCATTCAGGGCCAACAGGTTTGTCTGGCCGGAAATTTCATTCAATGTCTGGACGATGGAGCCGATTTTCTTCATGTTTTCTGCAAGGACATGGACTACTTCCACGACTTCATTTGTGCTATTGATGGATATTTCCGTCTTTTCCTGCAAATCCTTCAGCTTGCCGACGCCTTGCTGCAGCACCGCATTTGCATTTTCTGAAAGTGCGTCCATCTGCATGTTCTTCGTGCTTAATTTATCGATGATTTCTGAAAGGGCAATCGTTTTTAGATCGGTCGCCTGCGTCAGGATTTTTTGCTTGGAGATGCCATCTGCAATCTCTAAAATATCTTTACTGATTTTTTCGCCGATTGCACTGGTTTCCTCTGAAATCGAGCTCAGTTCATCGGAGGATTCGCCAAGGTGTTCAACGGTTGTTCTGACAGTGGAAATCAATTCTTTTGTTTGGTTCGTCATTAAGTTGAAATCACTGGACAATTCACCTAGTTCGTCGTTTGAAAGGGAATCAATCGTTACTGTCAAATCCCCTTCAGCCATCTTTTTCACATTATTTCGTAATGTCAGGATCGGGCCGTTGATTGAGCGGATTACCCATAAACCAAGGAGCGAACTGATAATCAGGCACAGAATGATGGTGATGCAGGTAACGATAAAGAGCAGGGGATACTGTTCTTTTGCTTTCTTCAGCATGATTTCATTATTATCGAAATACAAATCACCGATTACATCTAAGGCTTCCTCAGCAGCATCGAATTTCGTAAATCCTTCATTCTGGGAAAGGGCGAGGCCTTGCTCCCGGTCGGAAGGGTCGGAGGAGGAGAGGAGCTGTATGATTTCATCGGAAATAGCGAAGTATTCCTCTTTTGAGCTTTCAAATGTCTCGATGAGCTGTTTTTCGTCAGGCAGATTGATGATGTTGGAGGCATACTCGGCAAATCGCTCTTCGATATCTTCTATTTGCTTGTTGTACTCTTCCATTTGTGTCTTGAAGCCGTCGGAACCGGGCTCATATAAGTACAGGTTTTTTTCAGCTAGATGCATCTGGTGGAAATCGATGCCGACCGTGCGCAGCAGATTTGAATTTTTGGACCTGACCTCCAGGCTCTCCTCCAAGGAGGACTGGATATTCTGGAGGTTATACAACCCCATTCCTCCCACCAGGATATTGGTCGCAACTGCTACAATGATGATGAGCGAGATTTTCGCTTTGATAGACATTTTGATTTTCTTTCTCATAATGACTT
>JAZUQF010000285.1:0-2314 GCA_045605545.1 Lysinibacillus sp. | reverse complement strand
GAAGTTCATGACGGAAGATGCCGCCCCTACGTCCGTCTTCGTAGCCGATAATAACAAATCAGAAATCAACGGACGGAAATAGGACGTCACGACAGAGTAAAGGATGTACGACAATAGGACGACAATTGGCGCGGTATCCCCTACCGTGAAAATCAATACCGCTGCAATGATGGATACAACAATGCCCGCATTGATCGCTTTTTTCACCGAGCCTGCGCCGAATCGCATGTACATGACCGGACCCAGAATGGACGCTGCGGCGTTGAGTGCGAAATACATGCTGAATGTCGTTTCGGACACGCCAAAGCCATCGATATAGATATAAGACGCGAGCGCCAGGTAGGCCATGAATGGCGCAGCGATGAAGGCCCCTACCAACAATAGACTGGAGAAGTTAGGGTTTTTCGCCACTTTTCTCAACCCTAAAATAGATTGAACCGTACTGCCCTGCGTACGCTCCTCGGCAGGCAGCGTTTCCTGCAATAGGAACGCCCCCGCAAGCGAAACGCCTGTCAACGCAGACAATACAATAAACGTCATCTTCCAATCGGCCACCTCTAAAATCAGCGCCCCCAAGACAGGTGCCAGCATCGGCGCAATCAACATAAATGCCTGTGTAACCGACAGCACCTTCGACATCGCCTTTCCTTCATAGCTGTCCCTGATCAGCGCCGTCGAAATGGCCACCATACCGCCCGCACCGAATGCGGATGCACCGCGTGCTAGAATTAGCAGTGTAATGTTCGGCGCAAATGCACAAGCGGCACTGAACAATAAAGAAATACAGATACTTGCTATCAATATCGGCTTGCGTCCATATTTGTCACTCATCGGACCCAAAATCAAAATCCCGACCGCCATAAAAATAAAGAACACGGTCATCGTAAAGCTCATTAATGTGGATGTTGTATTAAAATAAGCTGTCATTTCCGGTAATGCCGGCATATATAAATCCGTCGACAACGGCGGAATCATCGACAAAATGGTAATCAATGCGATTAAACCGGCATTATGTAAATATTTTTGTTGCATATTGTAACTCCTTCCAAAATATATAGCTCGCTATATATATGCATAATAATAAATGCATTACACATGACGTAATGCATTCTTTGCCATTCGAGACACCAATGGAATTAGCATGTCCATCTCTTCTTTTGAAAAACCTTCAAATATCATCTGCTCTGTCTGGCGAATGCTTCGGTAGATTTCCTCCACCACATCCCAGGCTGTATCCGTCAACTTGATGATTCTCGCCCTGGAATCGTCCGGATCCACCTGTCGGACGATGAAATCCTTTTGCTCCAGCCGATTCAACAATCCCGTAACCGTGGGATTCGTATAATTCAATGCCCGTTCAATATCCCGCTGGCGAAAAACTTGATCCGACTCATGTGCAAGTAGTATAATCACATCCGCCTGACTCTGGGTTAAACCGATTTCCTTCAAATGTTCGTCGCCAATCCGTTTGGCAAGGTGTTCAACCATCTTCAAATGTGTCAGCACTACAGGTTCCCGATAAGACTTTACCATGTCAACACCTCGATTATAATATAGCTAGCTATGTATTTTGTCAATCCAATTACTATTATGATAACAAGTTTGATGTAGATTTTAAATCCGAATGTGAGCATTTTGCTAAAGTCCAGCAATTCAAGGGGTAATGCATTTTCCTACCAACCTTTAAAATGCTGTCTAAAGCAAAAAAAGCACCCAACCGTTTTTTTGTTCGGTTGAATGCTTTCCCTACTCTTTTCATCACCATTTATTTGTAGGAGCTTGAACTTTTCTGCAAAAATAGGGGGGATTTATCAGCCATGCCATTCCCTACTCTTCCCCACAGATGATGTCAATCACGTGGCATTCCGGCTTTGCCATCAGCCGCATCGGCAGCAGCGTCGTGCCGTAGCCGTTGCTGATTAGTGTCGGTACCCCTTTTCGGATGGAGAAGGAACCGTGCGGATGCACACCGAGTCCGCCCAGCCGGATTTGGCCGCCATGCAGATGTCCCCCCATCATCAGGGCCGGTTTATGAATCGGATACGCCTGATCGAACACTTGCGGGTTATGCGAGATGAACAGTGTCACGTCGCCTTCCTCGCATTTCGCCAGTGCGTCCTTGAAGCTGTATCTGCGGCGGGATGTATCATTAATGGCACTAATCCATGTGACATTCGGCCGGTCCGGCATCTGCACTGCATCGTCCTCGACTACCGTCACGCCATACTTTCTAAACAAGGCCAGCAGATTGTCTTCCCCCACTTCCCTATCGTTGTTCCCCCATACGAAATAAAGGGGTCCGAGCGACTGCAGC
>JAZUQF010000284.1:0-4326 GCA_045605545.1 Lysinibacillus sp. | reverse complement strand
GAAGTGAACTGACCCCCGAATAGGTCCACTATTCGGGGGTCAGTTTCATAAATTAATTCCGGATGAGGTAGTCAAATGCACCGAGTGCTGTCGTAGCGCCCGATCCCATGGCAATGATAATCTGCTTATAGGGGCTATCCGTACAATCACCTGCGGCAAATACGCCTGGGATGCTCGTGCCCCCGCGCTTGTCTACCACGATTTCCCCTATTTTCGTGCGCTCGAGCGTGTCGCCCAGCCATTCGGTATTCGGCGCAAGCCCGATCTGGATGAACACACCCTGCAGTTCCAGATGGTGCTCTTCTTCTGTTTCGCGGTCCACGTAGGTAATGCCGGTCAATTTATCCGTACCGGTAATTTCCTTTGTTTGGGCATTCTTGATGACCGTTGCATTGGGAAGGCTGTTCAGGCGGTCTTGCAGGACTGTATCAGCCTTCAGCTCCGGAGAGAATTCAAGGACGGTTACATGCTTCACAATACCGGCCAGGTCGATGGCGGCTTCCACGCCGGAGTTGCCCCCGCCGATTACGGCTACATCCCTGCCCTCGAATAATGGGCCGTCGCAGTGGGGGCAGTAGGCTACGCCTTTATTCTTGAACTCTTCTTCCCCAGGGACGCCCAGATTCCGCCAGCGTGCCCCGGTCGACAGGATAACGGTCCTGCTTTCAAGGACGGCCCCGTTTTCCAGCTCGATTTCAATAAGGTCCTTCTTTTCCAGACGTACGGCCCGTTGCCCCTTCATGACATCGACGTCATATTCCTTGATATGCTCTTCAAGGCTGGCGGCAAGCTTGGGGCCTTCCGTGTACTTTGTACCAATGAAGTTTTCAATGCCAAGCGTATCCAGGATCTGGCCGCCGAAGCGTTCGGCAACAAGGCCGGTCCGGATGCCTTTGCGGGCGGCATAGATGGCTGCACTGGCACCCGAAGGACCGCCGCCGACGACGAGGACATCATAGGGCCCTTTATCGGAAAATACGGAGGCGTCCTGGACATTGCCCATTTTTGCAAGGATTTCATCCAATGTCATACGGCCGCTTCCAAAGGATTCCCCATTCAGGAAGACCATTGGAACGGCCAGGATGCCCTTCTTTTCGATTTCCTCTTTGAAGACTCCGCCGTCGATCATCGTGTGCGTGATGCGAGGGTTGAGGACGCTCATGATGTTCAGTGCCTGCACTACATCCGGGCAGTTATGGCAGCTTAGGCTGACATAGGTTTCAAAATGGTGCTCGCCTTCGATTGCCCGGATCCGTTGCATGACACTCTCATCGATTTTTGGGGCCCTTCCGCTTACTTGAAGCAGGGCCAATACGAATGAGGTGAATTCATGCCCGAGCGGAATGCCGGCAAACGTCACACCCGTGTCTTCACCGACGCGGTTGATGCTGAAGCTCGGCGTTCTTGGAAGGGGGGCCTTCTCTATTTTTATTTTGGGCGACATCGCCGCCAGCTCATCAAGCAAAGCCAGCATATCGACCGATACTTTATCGGAGCCGGCGCTGGCTTTCAGGACGATGTCGTTCTCCGCCAGCTGGAGGTACTGCTGTAGTTGTGCTTTTAAATCTGCATCAAGAATCATCAGCTGTACCCCTTAAATCTTCCCTACAAGGTCGAGGCTTGGCTTGAGTGTTTCAGAGCCTTCCTTCCATTTTGCAGGACATACTTCACCCGGATTGTTGCGCACATATTGCGCTGCCTTGATCTTATTGATCAGTGTGCTTGCATCACGGCCGATGCCCTCCGCATTAATCTCGATTCCCTGGATGATCCCCTCCGGATCGATGATGAAAGTGCCTCGGTCAGCTTGTCCCAGTTCCTCGATATACACGTCGAAGTTGCGTGAAAGGACATGGGCAGGGTCGCCGATCATCGTATACGTAATCTTTCCGATGGCCGCCGACGTATCGTGCCATGCCTTGTGCGTGAAATGGGAGTCCCTTGAAACGGAGAATACTTCGACGCCCAGCTCCTGCAGGGCCGGATACTGGTTCTGAAGGTCTTCGAGCTCGGTTGGGCAGACGAATGTGAAATCTGCAGGATAAAAGCAGACGACGCTCCAATTGCCTTTTAAATTTTGTTCAGTGACCTCTACGAAATCACCATTCCTATACGCATGTGCCTTAAATGGCAGCACTTCTTTACCGATCAATGACATGTTTAACATCCTCCTACTATCAAGTTGAGTAACTGAAAGCTTACCTCGTGCATGGTGTAAGCCATCTATCGTTAAGGTGGCCTGATAAAAAATAATGTAAACATATAAATTCATTAAATGGATTGATTTTTCATGCGCAATGATGGTAGGGGAGGTCTGGGCCGGCATACAATAACTTTTTTTAAATCGCCTCTCCTACTAGGACACTGTTCATTTTAGGAAGGTGGATTTTCGCTCCCTGCGACTGGGCAGGGCGCCTCCCTATCTATCGTACGAGACCTTGTGGACCCAATCGTTCTTTTCGCTTATCCTGCCGAAACATGGCATAATAGATGAATAAACTAATAGTAAGGATGACTAAATGAGACAGTTAGTAGAAATACAAGTGAAGCCGGCAGCGATCAAGGATCTAACGAACGGCTATCCATTGATTTTAAAAGAAGCGATCGAGATGCCGGAAGTGACGGTCGAAGAGGGCAGCCTGCTGCATCTGGTCGATAAAAATGGCGGCTATATCGGGACGGGCTATTACGGCGCACAGAATAAAGGAATCGGCTGGGTACTGACTCGTAAAGAGCGGGAAAAAATAGATAGGAAGTTTTTCGTGAAGAGATTGCGGGAGGCCGCTGAAAAGCGTGCAGACTTCTATGCATCGGAGGATACGACGGCCTTCCGGGTGTTTAATGGTGAAGGGGACGGCATCGGCGGGCTGACAATCGACTTTTTCAATGGCTTCTATATGGTGAGCTGGTACAGCGAGGGCATCTATTCGTTCCGTGAAGACATCTATGCAGCACTGGACGAAGTGGTGAATACGCGTGGGGTCTATGAAAAGCTGCGCTTCCATACAAATGGACAATATGTGGAGAAGGACGACTATGTATCGGGTGAAAAGGGCGATTTCCCATTGATTGTTTTGGAAAACGGCATGAGCTATGCGGTCGATTTGAATGATGGGGCCATGACGGGGATTTTCCTCGATCAGCGCAACGTCCGGAAAGCATTGCGCGACCGTTATGCAGATGGGAAGACGGTGCTGAATACCTTCTCCTATACAGGGGCGTTTTCCGTAGCAGCCGCACTGGGTGGTGCAGCGGGGACGACAAGCGTGGATTTGGCGAAGCGCAGCCTGGCGAAGACGATTGAGCAGTTTGCGGTCAACAGCATCGACTACGAGTCGCAGGACATCAAGGTGATGAATGTCTTCGACTATTTCAGCTATGCGGCACGCCATGGCTTGAAATTTGATGTTGTCGTTTTGGATCCACCAAGCTTTGCACGGACGAAGAAGATGACATTCAGCACGGCAAAGGACTATCCGAAGCTGCTGAAGGATGCACTGAACATTACGAATGACGGCGGCATCATCATCGCCTCGACCAATAATGCAAGCTTCAATATGAAGAAATTCAAAACGTTCATCGAGAAGGCATTCAAGGAGACGGACAGACGCTACAAGATTCTAGAGGAGCATCAGCTGCCGGAGGATTTTACCGTTCCACATAACTTCCCTGAATTCAACTATTTGAAGGTCGTATTCATCCAAGTGATGGAAGAAGGGGTGGCACGATGAAATATAACAAGACGGTCATGACGAAACTCATCAACCAGCACCGTGAGCTGCATGACGAGCTGAAGAAGGTCAAGTCGGAAATGAGCCTTGAGAAGAACCTGGCAATCAAGGCGCTGTACCATTCGATGGTAGCCGATAACGGTCCGTATATGCAGGACTATCAGGACCTGGAGCGCCGGTCATAAGGCGAGCAGGCCATGACGAAGTTTAATTGAAATAAGCTATTCATTTTTTAATAGCAGTAAAAGATAGTAGACTACTTTTTTAATAGAACAGCAAGAAGAGCAGTAGATCGGTTTTTCCGGTCTACTGCTTTTTTCGTTTGCCGCCGGCTTTTCATCCACCGGTCCGTAGTGAAGGCTGTATTCCTACTGGCTGCGAATGGCCTGAATGAAGGCCTCCACACTTCGTTTATGTTCCATGGCGGGGGACAGCACATAGGAAAAGGTCCGTGTGAAGGACTGGTTTTCCAGCCGGACGATGGACAGGTCCCCATGCTCCACCTCCCTCTCGATGACACTGCGGGAAAGGAGGGAAATCCCCAGCCCCTGCCGCACACTTTCCTTGACCCCCTGATTGCTGCTGATGGTGAGGA
>JAZUQF010000283.1:0-7342 GCA_045605545.1 Lysinibacillus sp. | reverse complement strand
TAAGATCGAATTACCATAAAACACATTATATTATAATAATATAAATTAAAACGTTATTATTTTAGGGCCCTTTTTTAATAAGATTATGAAAGCGTTTACAAAAAGGAGGATAAAAGCTTTATGAAATTAAAAAAGTTTTTTTCATTAGTAGCAACAGCAGCATTAAGTATTTCTGTATTAGCAGCTTGTGGGGATGACAGTTCAACAAGTGAAGTATCATTCCGCTTAGCACATAACCAACCTGAGAACCATCCAATTCATGAATCTTTAACAGCGTTTGCAGAAGCGGATAAAGCAGGTGTAAAGGTAGAAGTATTCCCGAATGGAACACTTGGTACAGAACGTGAAGTAATTGAGTTAGTTCAAACTGGTGCGTTAGATATGGCGAAAGTAAGTGCTGCTGCTTTAGAATCATTTAACGATGATTTCTCAATTTTGTCTTTACCATACGTTTTTGAAAGTCAAGAGCACTACTACAACGTAATGGATAACTCTGAATCAATCCAAACTATTTATGAAAATTCAAAAGAACTAGGCTTCGTTCCAATTACTTGGTATGACTCTGGTCAACGTAGTATTTATACAGTAGATAAGAAAGTAGAATCACCAGCTGATATGAAAGGTTTAAAAATCCGCGTACAAGAATCTGAAACTTCAATCGCTATGATTGAGGCAATGGGCGGATCACCAACACCTATGGCTTACGGTGAAGTTTACACTGGGTTACAACAAGGTTTAATTGACGGTGCTGAAAATAATGAAACAGCATTAACAACTGGAAAACATGGTGAGGTAGCAAAGGCTTATACATATACTGAACACCAATATTCACCAGATATTTTAATTGTTAGCGCAAATGCGTGGGATAAATTATCAGATGAGCAAAAAGACGCTTTAGTAAAAGCTGCAGAAGAGTCAACTGAATCTCACAAAACAATTTGGGCAGAAGCTGTTGAAAAATCAGTGGAAGAAGCTGAAGCTCTAGGTGTTAAATTCTACACAATTGATAAAACACCATATATCGAAGCTGCATCAGTATTACATGAAGAGTTCACGAAAAAAGGCGATACAGAAAAGCAATACTTTGATGAATTCCAAAGCTTAAAGTAATTTTTATGGCCTCTTTTTAGAATTAATTTCATAAAAGGGGCCTTCATTTATTTATTTATTTATTTAAAGGTGGGGTAGTATGCGAAATATTGTAGATAAAGTATGCGGGGCTATTATTTGTGTGCTTTTAAGTTTGATGGTAATCATCGCATGTTGGCAAGTATTTACGCGATTTGTTATTAGTAATCCGAGTACAGTATCTGAGGAAATTTTACGCTATTCATTAATATGGTTAACGATGATTGGTTCGGCGTATGCGTATGGTAAGAAAAAGCATTTAGCAGTTGTATTTTTTTTGAATGCTTTGCCATCAAAGCTGCAAAAAGGCGTGAATTTAATTGTTGAACTAGTAGTAGCCGCATTCATCGTTATTATTTTATTTTTGGGTGGTTGGCAAGTAACAAATAATGCAGTTGGCCAAACATCTGCATCTCTCCACCTACCGATGGAATATTTATATGTGGCAACAATCATTTCTGGTGTTCTGTTTGCGTTTTATTGCGTATTGAATATTATTGATATTTTTAAGCCAAAGCAAATAGAAGAAACAGAAGTAGCTTAATTTGAGTTAATGAACGGAAGGGGCATATAAGATGGCGTTACAAGTTGGTCTTGTTCTATTCGCTGTATTTATCGTATTACTACTTTTAAGCGTGCCAATTTCAATTAGTATTGTAATGGCTTCGTTTATCGCAGTATTAACAGTCATACCTTTTGATATAGCGATTTTCACAGCATCCCAAAAAATGAATACAGGCTTAGATAGCTTTACATTATTAGCAGTTCCATTCTTTATTTTATCCGGGATTTTAATGAACAACGGTGGTATCGCCGTTCGTTTAATTAACTTTGCGAAAGTGCTAGTTGGACGTATGCCAGGCTCTTTAGCTCATACGAACATTTTAGGTAATATGTTATTTGGTTCTTTGTCAGGATCTTCTGTTGCGGCAGCTGCGGCAATTGGTGGGGTGATGGGGCCGTTACAAAAGAAAGAGGGCTATGACCCAAAATTCTCGGCTGCTGTAAACATTGCATCAGCGCCAACAGGATTAATTATTCCGCCAACGGGAGCGTTAATTATTTACTCGCTTGTAAGTGGTGGTACATCAGTTGCTGCACTATTTTTAGCAGGTTACATACCAGGTATTTTATGGGGTTTAGCATGTATGTTAGTTGTATTTATGCATGCTGGACGTTACAAATTGCCCGTATCAGAGCGCGTAACATTTAAAGTGGGACTTAAAACATTTATTGATGCAATTCCTAGTTTATTATTAATCGTTATTGTAATCGGTGGGATATTAGGTGGAATTTTTACAGCAACAGAGGCATCTGCCGTAGCGGTTGCTTACTGTTTAATGCTTTCATTTATTTACCGCACGATTAAAATAAAGGATTTACCACGGATTATTTTAGAATCAGCAGAAATTACGTCGGTTATTATGCTACTTGTAGCAGCGTCGTCTGTTATGTCATGGGTAATGGCATTCACAGGTATTCCAAATGCAATTAGTGAATTAATTTTATCGATTTCTGATAATCCGCTCGTACTGTTATTAATCATTAACGTATTCTTATTATTTATCGGTACGTTTATGGACTTAACACCGGCAATTTTAATTTTCACACCAATTTTCTTGCCAATTGTCTTAACTCTTGGAATGGATCCGATTCAATTCGGTATTATGCTAGTTATGAACTTAAGTATTGGTAACATTACGCCACCAGTAGGCAGTGCACTTTTCGTTGGGGCAAGTATAGCGAAGCTAAGGCTAGAGGATGTTATAAAACCAATGATTCCGTTTTATATTGCGATCATTATCGTACTATTATTAGTTTCGTACATACCAGCCATCTCAATGTGGCTACCAAATATTGCAGGCTATTAAGTAATTAGAATAGGAGGAAGTAATATGTCTTTAAAATTAGCATATCCGTTTATTTTCACTTCAAATGAAGGGAATATCGTGACATTTAAATTAGAGCACCCAACTTTTTATGCAAAAGTTTATGTATTAGAAGATGATATCGTTCGCGTTCGATTTACGAAGGAGGAGACTCCAGTTGTAGAAAAGACATGGCTTGTTGCACCAGGCATGAGCGACGTTCCAAAAGAAGGGCGACACCGTGATGATCTTTCAGTGTTTTCACTACCATCGTTTATAGCACAGCAGCAGGGTGAGCAGTTCATTATTGAAACAGCAAAGCTAAAGGCAACGATTACACTAGATGGTTTTAAAATAAGATGGGAAATGAAGCAGGCGGACGGCTCTTTCGTAGAAATTGCAAAAGATCGTTATACGCAAGCTTATAATTTTGATGGCTCTCTAGGAGAAGGTACATACCACTACTTAACTCGTACGCGTGATGAACAGTACTATGGTTTAGGGGAAAAATCTGGTACGACAAATCGTTACGGTAAACGCTACCGTATGCTAAATGTTGATCCAATGGGCTATGATGCTGAAACGACAGACCCACTTTATAAACATATACCTTTTTACATTACGCGCAATATGAATACAAATGTTTCATTCGGTATTTTCTACGATACGATGGCGAAGTGTACGTTTGATATGGGGCAAGAAATGGATAACTATCATGGCTACTACCGCTACTATCAATCAGCAGCGCATGATCTGGATTATTATATAATTGCTGGTCCTGCAGTGAAGGATGTTGTAACGAGATATTCATGGCTAACTGGACAAACGATTTTCCCGCCGAAGTGGAGCTTAGGCTATTCAGGTTCGACAATGACCTTTACTGATGCACCAGATGCACAAGTACAAATGAATAAGTTTATTGATAACTGTGAAACGCACGACATTATTTGTGATTCATTCCAGCTATCTTCAGGCTACACTTCAATCGGTGATAAGCGCTACGTCTTTAATTGGAACTACGATAAATTCCCATCACCAAAGGAATTTATAACAAAGTATCATAATAATGGTTTACGTCTATGTGCCAATATTAAACCAGCATTACTCGTAAGCCACCCTCAATTTAACAAGTTGAAGGAAAATAATATGTTTATTTTCAATAATGATAATGAAATTGAGCTTGCACAGTTTTGGGATGAAATTGGAGCGTACGTTGACTTTACAAACGAAGATGCATTTAACTGGTGGAAAAATGAAGTAACAGAAAAGTTATTACAATACGGCATTGATTCAACTTGGAATGATAATAACGAATACGAGATTTGGTCTTCAAATGTCAAAATTAATGGGTTTGGACAAGAGGCTGATTTCGAGCAATACCGTTCAATTCAAACGTTGTTAATGATGAAAGCATCATTTGAAGCACAGCGTGAATTTGCGCCAAACCTACGTCCGTACTTAATTTCTCGTTCGGGTACGCCTGGTATGCAGCGTTATGTACAAACTTGGTCGGGGGATAATTATACGAGCTGGAAAACGTTGAAATACAATATCAAAATGGGCTTAGGCTTATCACTTTCAGGAGTATATAATATTGGGCATGATATAGGTGGTTTTCACGGTCCAGCACCAGAGCCAGAGCTGTTAATCCGTTGGGTTCAAAACGGAATATTACATCCACGTTTTACAATTCATTCATGGAATGAGGATCAAACAGTCAACCTACCTTGGATGTACGATGAGGCGACAGATATTATTCGTGAAACGATTCAGCTACGTCATCAGCTTGTACCATACTTCTACAATTTATTGTATAAGGCACATACAAGTTATGAGCCGATCATTAAACCTACTTTTTACAATTATGAGTATGATACGAAAACGTTTGAGGAAAATGATGACTTTATCCTAGGAAACGAGCTGCTTGTTGCATCTGTTGTAGAAAAAGGGCAGCGGGAACGACCGGTATATTTACCAAACGAGTCTGAAGGCTGGTACGACTTCTACACAGGTGAATGGTATAGTGGTGGTCAAACGGTAATAGTAGAAGCACCACTTCATCGCATTCCGCTACTTGTAAAAGGGGGGGCTGTAATTCCTTTAAATACAGCACAGTCATCGTTTAAAACGAAGCATTTAGATGAACGAACAGTATGCTTATATCCACATAAAGAAAATGGTACAACAGTTTATCGTTTATATGAAGACGATGGATTAAGTGTAATCGATGAGCAATCACATGCATTTATCGTGATTGAAATGGTTACAACCGAAAATGAAATTATTGTTAATGTTTCAAAAGAAGGAAGCTACAAGCTACCATACGATGACATTTCATTTGTGTTACCAGCGACTGAAACGCGTCCACTAACAATAAACAATAATGTTTTTAACAAATAAAGTGGATGAATAGAAGGCTTCGCACTAGCGAAGCCTTCTTTTGCCACGCTTTGTAACCGTTACAGCATCTCGTATTTTCCAGGGTGCATGACGATTACAGAATGTGTAACTGCACTAGAAGCAGGATGCGACATTGTTAAGCTTTTCCCGGCGAGTCAGTATGAGCCTTCATTTATAAAAGCAATACAAGGGCCACTTCCTAATATACATATTATGCCAACGGGTGGTATAGGCATTCATAATATGAACGATTTTTAGAAGGCATTACAAAATGAAAGGAACCCTCGTCCAACCGGAGGGTTCCTTTTACTATCTACCGATTCCTAAACACCGCCTGCCGCTTCTCGATGAACGCCGAAACGCCTTCCCGCACATCCTCGGTCTGGAACACTTTGCCGAAGTAGCGGGCTTCTGTCTCGAGTCCTTCCGTCAGGCTGCCGTCCAGTCCTTCGTCGATGGCGAGCTTGGCATATTGGAGCGCCTTGGCGGAATGCCTGCTGATTTTGCGGGCGAGGGCATGGGCGGCCTGCAGCCCTTCGCCGGCCTGTACCACTTCATTCACGAGGCCGATTTCCAATGCTTTGGCGGCGGGGATCGGGTCGCCTGTAAAGATCAGTTCCTTTGCCTTGGAGATGCCGATCAGGCGGGGCAGGCGCTGTGTACCGCCCGCGCCGGGGAACAGGCCGAGCTTCACCTCCGGAAGGCCGATTTCCACATGCTCCTCCGCAATCCTGACATCGCAGCTTAATGCGAGCTCGCAGCCACCGCCGAGTGCCAGACCGTTCAGGACGCAGATGGTCGGGTGGGGGAGGTTCATGATGGCATCGAGAGGCTCCTGCAGGAATTTCGAGCCCTGGTAGGCGACTTCCTCCCCTTGTCCGATGAGGTCCGGAAACGACTTGATGTCGCCCCCGGCCATGAAGGCTCTCGTCCCTTGTCCGGTAAGGATGACGACCTTGACGTCATCGCGTCTGCGGATGTCGGCTGTAACTTCAAGCAGTCCTTTGACCACCTCCGCATCCAGGATGTTCATCGGCGGGTTGTTGATGATGATTGTCGCTATGCCTTCTTCTACTTGCAGCAGTACCTTTTCCATCGCTAGACCTCCTCTGTCGTCAGATTGATGTTCTTATACCGTTCACGCAGCTCGAATTTCTTGACCTTGCCGGAAGGGGTCCTCGGGATTTCATTGATGAACACCACTTTCTTTGGGACTTTGTACTTCGCCAAATAGTGCCGGCAGAAGGAAATCAGTTCTTCCTCGGTTGCCTGCTTTTCTTCCTTCAAGACAATCACTGCGCATACCGCCTCCAAATATTTCGGGTCGGGAATGGCGATGACGGATGCCGTGTGTACGGCTTCATGGCGATAGAGGACGTCCTCGATTTCTGCGGCATAGATGTTTTCGCCGCCGCTCCGGATCATGTCCTTCTTCCGGCCGACGATTGAAAGGAAGCCTTCTTCATCGTACATGCCGAGGTCGCCTGTCTTGCACCAGCCGCGAGTAAAGGCTTTTGCCGTTTCCTCGGGCTTTTGCCAGTAGCCTTCGGACACGCCGGGGCTCTTGATCCACACTTCGCCGACCTCGCCTGCAGGGACGCTTTCCTCCTCGTCGTCCATCAATCGGATTTCCGTCAGCGGGAGGGGCTTGCCCACGGAACCGGATTTCTGCAGGGCATCCTTTGCATCGAGGCACGCAGCAATCGGCTGGCCTTCCGTTAGACCATACACCTGTACGATGCCCACGTGAGGGTACAGCTCATATGCCCGCTCGATCGCCCACGGCATAAGCGGGTCGCCGCCCGTGTAGATGGTCTTCAGGCGCTTCAGGCGGTAGTCTGCCAGGTTCGGCAGGTTCAGCATTTCGTAGATCATGAATGGGAACAGGAATAGGTCCGTCACCTGCTCCTTCTCCACGACATCCAGCACACGGCCGATTTCAAAGC
>JAZUQF010000282.1:0-6960 GCA_045605545.1 Lysinibacillus sp. | reverse complement strand
AAATTCATATATGACTTGAACGTTAATAAGTGCCTGAACGATGTTTGGTCGTGACGGCGCTTATTTTTAGTTAAGTTGTATGTCAAAATTGCCAAATCACGATTTCGTTGCTTCTAAAGCCAGTACATAATTTTTCCCTTGGGTGCTTTCAACGCATAGATAGCGGGGTTTCCTGCTTGGGAGTTCCGTGCCCATCACAAGCAACTATGCATTTTTCTTTGAATAAAAGGAGGCCGAAAACGACGCTTTTTTTTAAAAAAGCCAGACTTTCACTTTACAAACTGTTAGAGCGTTTGTCAGATGCATAAAAGACGGAAGCATTATGTATCAGAAAAGGGATTTCCATCTCCTGGAGAGAACTATTTATCAAATGGCAATCTGAAAAGTACATGACCGAAAGGGGTTGCGAATTCTTTGCCGGATTGCTGTGTCATCATTATGCCCGTGGAAGATTTCCATATCAGAGGCTACTGGCGTCAGGAAGGCAGGCGTCTTGCTTAGCTGAGGTTGTTAGTTCTAGATTGGATTCGGAGGCATATGATGTATGCGTTGATGACATGGTTTGGGAAGTGGCGAGGAAGCCTCTGTACATGCCTCTGAAGGGTTTTTGGACAGAATGATAGATCCATCAAAACGATGAGAAGTCAGATGGCGAGTATTCCTCAGGAAATAGCAGATGAAGGGGGATCCATCATGCAGAAGGCACTGTCCGCAAGCTGTTCTGCGGTGCTGTCTGCATAGTTAGCTTTCTATACTAGTGGAAAGGGAGAGATTGCTTATGCTACGAACACGTACAATTCGTGCACCGAGAGGACCTGAGCTTACATGCAAGGGATGGACGCAAGAGGCGGCGATGCGCATGCTGATGAATAACCTTGACCCGGAGGTGGCGGAAAATCCCGATGAACTGGTCGTCTATGGAGGCATCGGACGCGCTGCCCGCGATTGGGAAAGCTTCGATAAAATGATTGAAACGCTGAAAAAGCTTGAGAATGATGAGACGATGCTGGTGCAGTCCGGAAAGCCGGTCGCCGTCTTTAGGACGCATGAGCATGCGCCGCGTGTCCTCATCGCCAATTCGAACCTCGTCCCTGCATGGGCGAACTGGGACCGCTTCTATGAACTGGAGGAGCGCAACCTGATGATGTACGGGCAGATGACGGCCGGCAGCTGGATATATATTGGTGCACAGGGGATTCTGCAGGGGACGTACTTGAGTTTTGTGGAGGCCGGCAAGAAGAAATTCGGTACAGCAGACCTGCGCGGCAAGTTCATCCTGACAGGTGGCATGGGTGGCATGAGCGGCGCCCAGCCGCTAGCGGGGAAAATGGCTGGCGCGGTCATCCTCGTCGTCGAGGTGGACCGGGCGCGGATTGAACGCAAAATGAAGGAAGGCTACTGCGATTACCTTGTCGAAACGGTCGATGAAGCAATTGAGCTCGTCCATAAGATGGTGGCTACGAACGAGCCTGCTTCCATCGGGCTTGTAGGAAACTGTGTGGATGTCCATCGTGAGCTGCTGAACCGCTGCATCATACCGGACCTGGTGACGGACCAGACGAGCGCGCATGACCCGCTCAATGGCTATGTCCCGAATGGCATGACGTTCGAGGAGGCGCTTGTGCTGCGGGCAAAAGATCCGAAAATGTATGAGCAGAAGGCGAAGGAGACGATGGCGGAGCACGTACGCACGATGCTGGCATTCCAGGAGGCGGGTGCGGAAACATTCGATTACGGCAATAACATCCGTGCCTATGCAAAGGAAATGGGCGTAGAGAATGCATTTGACTTCCCAGGCTTTGTGCCTGCCTACATCCGTCCGCTGTTTTGTGAGGGGAAGGGACCGTTCCGCTGGGCTGCCTTGTCGGGCGATCCAGAGGACATCTACAAAACGGATGCGCTGGCAAAGGAGATGTTTGCGGACGATGAAGCGCTCGTCAACTGGATTGACATGGCGCAAAAGATGGTGAAATGGCAGGGGCTGCCCGCACGGATTTGCTGGCTGGGCTATGGGGACCGGCACCGCTTTGCCCTGCGTGTGAATGAAATGGTCGCAAAGGGCGAGTTGAAGGCGCCAATCGTGTTTGGCCGCGATCATCTGGATTCAGGATCGGTCGCTTCCCCCAACCGTGAGACGGAAAGCATGAAGGACGGATCCGACGCGGTATCCGACTGGCCGCTGCTCAACGCGCTCGTCAATACGGCAGGGGGGGCGAGCTGGGTGAGCATCCACCACGGCGGCGGGGTAGGCATGGGCTACTCCCAGCATGCGGGCCAGGTGCTGGTGGCGGACGGGACGGAGATGGCCGCCGAAAAGATCCACCGTGTGCTCGTAGCGGATCCGGGGCTCGGTGTCGTGCGCCATGCAGATGCCGGCTATGAGCTTGCCATCAAGACGGCAAAGGAAAAAGGCGTGCACATGCCGATGCTGGAAGGGTGATGGAGATGCTGCTCATTCAAAATGCAAATGAAGTACTGACACTGCAAAGCGATGTGAAGGGACCGCGCACACGAGAAGTGATGGGTGAGCTTGGCATCATCAAAAATGCCAGTGTATTAGTGGAGGACGGACGTATTGCCGCCGTTGGAACAACCACTGAGCTTGAGCGGCAGTACGGAGAAAAGCTGAAAAAGGCAAAACGTATCGATGCAACAGGCAAGATTGTCATGCCGGGACTTGTCGACTGCCATACCCACCTTGTGCACGGAGGTACCCGTGAGCATGAGCTGAATATGCGACTGGCCGGGAAAACGTATATGGAAATCATGGATGCCGGTGGCGGCATCCATTACACGACGACGAAAACGCGGGAAGCAAGCTTCGAGGAGCTGTATGAGAAAACAGCTAGACATCTGGACTCCTTTCTACTATACGGCGTCACAACGGTGGAGGCGAAATCCGGCTACGGGCTTGAGTGGGAAACGGAAAAAAAGCAGCTGGAGGTGGCGAAAAAGCTCCAGGAAACCCATCCCGTCGACGTTGTGTCGACATTCATGGGGGCGCATGCCGTACCGAAGGAGTACAAGGGCAGTGAAGAGGCATACGTGGATAAGGTCATTGAGGAGATGCTGCCTAAGGTTGCGGAACTCCATCTTGCACAGTTCAATGACGTATTTTGCGAAAAGGGCGTCTTCACACCGGAGCAGTCGCGCCGCATGTTAGAGGCGGGCAAGCGCTACGGACTCACTCCGAAAATCCATGCGGACGAAATCGAGCCGTATGAGGGGGCGGAGCTGGCCGCAGAAGTAGGGGCCATTTCGGCAGAGCATCTGCTCGTCGCATCGGATAAGGGAATAGAAAAAATGGCCGAAGCGGGTACGATTGCCGTCCTTCTTCCGGGTACAGCCTTCTTTTTACGGGCACCGTTCGCTCGTGGGCGGTTCATGATTGACAGGGGAGTGCCTGTCGCCATCGCAACGGATTTCAATCCGGGCTCATCCCCGACGATCAGCCTGCCCTTCATTCAGAATCTGGCCTGCATGAATATGGGAATGACGATGGAGGAGGTGCTTTGTGCCACGACCATCAATGCCGCCCATGCCATTAACCGCGGGGATGATATCGGCACAATCGAACCGGGGAAGAAGGCCGACCTCGTGATAGCAAATGTGCCGAACTATAAGCAACTGCAGTATTTCTATGGGATGAACCATACGGATACGGTCGTGAAGGCGGGGGAGATAGTCGTGAAAGGCGGCGTGTTATGTAGTTCAGTGGCTATGTGAAAGAACCTGGGATATTCTGATTATGCAGCAAACTTTCTTCGCCCGACTGGGAATAACACCAGTTGGGCGAATGGTCATTTATCAAAACGGTCCATTGTCAAGCTCCTTGAGGAAGTGGCGGATGGCCGTCAGCGGGGATGTCTTCAAAGTATTGTCCGTCAGCTTTGAGACAGGCTTCAGGTACTCGGCCATTTCTTTTGTGACATGAATGGCTTTCGGTTTGAAAAGGATGGCATCAAGCAATTGGACAAGGGCGGAATGGGCAAGCGCAGGCTCCTTCAGGTAGGGAATCATATCATGGAAGATGACCATGCCTGTTTTTTTGTCCACCGCAATTGCCGGTAACGGATAAAATGGCCGTTCGTCCGGCGATTCCTGAATCTATTCTATCTGTCAATGTGAGTGGGCGGACTAGATGTTTGTTCCTTATTTGTGGTTTGTGTATATCATACGATAGTTGATGGATAATAGAAATGAGTGGCACAGCCTTTTGGCGATTAGTATAAATCATACATATATTTTGCGACCGGCCTGCTGGTTCTCAGGAAAGAAGATTGTCAAATAATACATCCTACAAAACAATATCCATTCTCATATACCCACCGTTTTCGGGTAATCTAAGGGAAATGAAATCCCGTGAGGTGTATTGTTATGTTGATTGAAAGGTCGTCAGAATGGAAGGAAGGCTTTCTACAACGTTTGGAAAATAACGGGCCATGGGATAATTGGGCTCTTTATAATATGAGCTATGACATGGCAGAACATAATCTAATCACTGAATTTACCGGTCTCCAGGCGCCGAAGTACCTGCCGCACATCACACCGCTTGCCCATCAGCTGGAGGCTGCGCAGACAGTCATTGAACGGATGAACGGCAAGGCGATCCTGGCTGATGAGGTGGGTCTCGGGAAGACGATAGAGGCGGGCCTCGTGTTGAAAGAATATATGATTCGAGGATTGGTGAAGAAGGCGCTCATCCTGGCACCGGCATCCTTGATCAGCCAATGGGTGGAGGAGCTGAATAGCAAGTTCTTCATACCGGCCGTCGCCTATCGGAAAAAATATGGAATCGACCAGGCCGATATCATCGTGATGAGCATGGATACGGCGAAGAAAAGCCCGCACAAGGAACAGATTTATGAGCAGGATTACGACATGATCATCATCGACGAGGCGCACAAGCTGAAGAACCATAAGACAAAGGTATATGAATTCGTACAGGGGCTGAAGAAGAAGTTCTGCCTACTGCTGACGGCGACACCGGTACAGAATGATGTATTCGAGCTGTTTTACCTCGTCTCCCTTCTGAAGCCGGGACATCTGGGGAGTTTCGAAGCATTCCAGGAATCCTTCTCCGCGAGCAAGCGGACGGTGGAGCATGAGGAGTTCCTAAAGGAGCTGGTGAATCAGGTGATGGTCCGCAATAGAAGGCATGATACCGGCATCGAGTGGACGACGCGGAAGGTCGAAATCATTCCAATCCAATTCACAAAAGAGGAGCAGGAGGCATACGACCTGCTTACCGGACTGAAGGAAGTCTCCCCCGTCTTTGCCGGGGCATTCTCGATGATTACGTTGCAGCGGGAAATGTGCAGCAGCAAGGAGGCGACCTGCCTGACGCTTGGCAATCTGCTTGCCAAGTGCACCGGTCAAGAGGAAATCGCCCATGTGGAGCAGGTGATGGAGAAGCTTATGAATCTCGAGGTCAATTCAAAGGCGGAGAAGGCGTATGAGATCATCGAGAAGGCGAATGATAAGGTCATCATCTTTACGGAATACCGCGCCAGCCAGATCTATCTACAGTGGTACTTGAGCAAAAAGGGCATCTCCAGCGTGCTTTTCAACGGGAAGTTCAAACGGAGCAAGCGGGATTGGATGCAGCAGCTGTTCAGGGACAAGGCGCAGGTGCTGATTGCTACGGAGTCGGGCGGCGAGGGGATCAACCTTCAATTCTGCCACCATGTCATCAACTATGACCTGCCGTGGAACCCGATGAAGCTCGAGCAGCGAATCGGACGCGTGCACCGTCTCGGCCAGGAGCATGACGTGCATATCTACAATCTGGCCATCCAGGATACAATTGAGCAGCACATCCTGGACCTGCTATACCAAAAAATCGATGTATTTGAAAAGGTGGTAGGGGAGCTGGATGACATCCTTGCCAGCTATAAAAAGACCATCTAGAAAGGAGAGGGTGACATGTATCCACAGCAGGTGCACAGCTACTTGCAAACATTCTTCCAGGAGACGAACTGTCCGATACTGACGGAGCATCCCCATTACATGACGGTCCAGCTGACGATTGACATCGACAAGAAAATCATGAACAGGCCCTTCTACTGGCAGTATGTCGAGAGCTTCGGTGCAGAACCCGCACCGGCCCAGCTTACCTTGATTACCGACCGGACGAGCCTTGGGGCGGACATCCGCGGGGAGATGGTGCACTTCGGCTCGCCACGGCTCAGCATGCTGTTCCGGGCAACGCAGGAAATGGGTTCCTTCGTGCAGATGTATGAACACTTGGATCACGCCGAGAATCAGGTGCTGACTCCTTGGCTCGGCGTCAATTACAAGGTGTCCTACTACTGCGACCAGACGAAGGAGATGCTCCATTCGTTCGGCCTCAACCTCATGACGGGACAGGTGGTCGAAGGCTTCCAGGAACAGCTGCGGGTGCGGGAGCTGGCTACAGAGGTACCGGATGGTGTCTACTGCCTGCCCTACATCATCAAACCAGCCCGGGCGCTGGAACGCCTGGACGGCCTCATCGAGCAGGAAATCCGCCAGGACGACCATTCCTGGGCGGAGGATGCAGAGGCCAGATGGGAAAAAGACCTTGAAGTGTTGGAGTACTTCTATATGGATGTAGAGCAGAAGCCCGAGTGCTACGAGCTTGAAAAGAAGGCGCTGGAGGAGCAGTACACTCCGAACATCAAGGTCGACATCATCAACGGCGGTTTGTTTTATTTGAAATGATGAATATGGGAGTACAGGGGCAGGCGGGAGAATCTATCGGATTTTCACTGCCTGCCTTTTTATGGGGGGGGGATGGATGAAAGCTTCGTATTTCGGAAAATTGCGAATATGAAATATCGTGATTTTTAGTATACACAATCTGTACAAGTTGTGTTATGATAACTATGCAAGCGCAAATCAAGGTCTTGTAGCTCAGCTGGGAGAGCACCACCTCGACAAGGTGGGGGTCGCAGGTTCGAACCCTGTCGAGACCATCAT
>JAZUQF010000281.1:0-5379 GCA_045605545.1 Lysinibacillus sp. | reverse complement strand
CCCGGCATCGGGAAGGTCGAGCGCGTCTGCGTACTCAAGGAATACCGCGGCAAACGCCTCGGTGTATTGATTATGGAGCATGTAGAGAGGTACGCGGTGGAGGACGGCTGGGAGAAGCTGAAGCTCAATGCCCAAAGCTATGCTGTCCCGTTCTATGAAAAGCTCGGCTATGTAGTCACTTCTCCGGAGTTCTTGGACGCCTATATCCCGCACCGGGCGATGGAAAAAGCGATTTAAAAACAAAAGGTCCACTCTCCGCCCGTGCTGCTGCGAGGTTGGAAAATGGCACAGGAATGAGTAAAAAAGGGCGCGTGCCCTATTTTTTCAGGCCCGCCCGCCCTTCTTTTATCTCATCATTTTTTCGATTTGATTTATGTCCAAGGATTGCCCATCTTGCATGATTGACTTTACGATTTTATCTTCCAATGCTGCGTCTACCGGGCGATTTGCCATTTTGCCTACTTTGCGAACAATTTTACGTACTTGCTTTTCATTCGAAAAGTCCGCGTGTTGAATCGCATTGGCAAGCGCTAATATTTCCTCAAACTGTACACCGGTCTTTTTTTCGACCTGTCTGAAAAACGGTTCCACACGCTTCCCTCCTTAGATGATTGCACTACCTACGATAATTAGTAAAATGAACAACACTACGATCAATACGAATACATTACAGCCGCCGTAGCTGCCACCGTAGCCACCGCCGTAGCCGCCGCCATAACTTCCACCGTAGCTGTAGGAAGGACAACATTGTTGGCCACCGACATTACCGCCTTGCCAGCCATAGTTATAATAGCCACTCATAAAAAAACACCTCCCTTCTAATTGCTAATGTATGCCACACTAGCCAAAGAGGGGAGGATATACGTCTAGTCGATTGTTCCTTTTGGTTTAAAAAGTAAAGCGCCGATAAATCCAAAGACGATTGCTGCACTGATTCCGGAGCTTGTCACCTCAAACATTCCCGTCAATACGCCGATCCACCCGTGCTTTTCAGCCTCTGCCATCGCCCCGTGAGTCAGCGAGTTGCCGAATGAGGTGATGGGTACTGTGGCGCCCGCACCGGCAAAATCAATCAGGTACTCATACAGTCCCAATCCATCGAGTATGGCGCCTACGACGACGAGGGTCGACAGTGTATGCGCTGGAGTCAGCTTGCCTACATCCATCAACAGCTGGCCGATGACACAGATCAGCCCTCCTACTACAAAGGCAAAAATAAATGAGTAAATCATTGCCATTTCCTCCTATACTGTAAGCTCTACTGCATGTGCGATGCAGGGAATCGTTTCCCCCTGCTGGTAGGAAAGCGGCGATAATAGGGCACCGGTTGCCACAAGAAGTACCTTTTTATATCTTCCCGTCCGCATCTGAAGGTCCACATAGCTGAAAAATACCGAGGCCGAGCAGCCGGCGCCGCTTGCTCCCGCCTGGAAACGCTCCTCTTCGCCGAAGTATTCTTCCCCTCCATCACGGAGGACATTGAGCTCTTCGCTTTTGATGCCGTCTTCAGCAAACATTGCCTTTAAAAGCTTGAGGCCGATCTTTCCTAGGTCCCCCGTAAAAATGACATCGTAGTCGCTGAGTTTTTGATTGCGCTTCTTTAAATGCGTTGTAATTGTACTATAAGCAGCCGGCGCCATCGCTCCTCCCATATGGAAAGGGTTGTCCTGACCATAGTCAACTACCTTTCCTACAGTGGCAGCAGCCATGTACGGCATGCCTTCATGATATTTGCCGACAAGGGCGAATCCCGCTGCCGTCACCGTCCATTGGGCGGTAGCGGGCTTTTGCGCTCCGTAGTCGACCGGATAGCGGAATTGGCGCTCCGTTGCATTATGATGGCTGCTTGCCCCGGCACTGGCAAAGTTCGATGCCCCCAGTTCCGTCAGCAGGCCGGCGATGATGACCGAAGAGACTGCCGTTGCACACGCTGCAAACAGGCCGATGAACGAAACCGCCAGTTCCCTCGCTGCAAAGCTGGTCGGCGTCATTTGGTTGACCAGGTCGCCACTCAGGAAGTAATCGATGTCCATATTTTTCACACCGGCTTTTTTCAAAAGGGTCTGGCACGCTTCCTGGACGAGCATCATCTGCCCTTTTTCATTCGTATTTTCCTGAAAGCGCTCGTCATCCATGATGGCGTCAAAATAGGACTTGAAGACACTGCGTTTTTCCAGAGGACCGGTTACAGCCGCACATGCCAGAATTGCCGGCTTCGTTTCAAATACGATTACCATGATACCACCCCGATTGTTACAAGAATGAGTTTAATAAGGGTTACAAAAAAGGCAGAGACGACACCGAATAAAATGACCGACCCGGCAAGCTTGAACATATTACTGCCGACCCCCAGTACCATCCCTTCCGTCTTGTGTTCAATCGCTGCTGAGATGACGGCATTACCGAATCCTGAAACCGGCACTGCACTGCCGGCACCGGCGAATTGACCCAGCTTCCGGTAGAGTCCGAATCCAGTCAGCAACATGGCGATGAAGATGACTGTGGCAGCGGTAGGATTTCCAGCCGTCTGCTCCGTAAAATCGAAGAAAATTATATAAAAGTATGAAATCGCCTGCCCAATTGCACAGATTGCCCCTCCTACTAAAAAGGCCTTCAACAGATTCATGGCCACTGGGGGTTTCGGGCTGATTTGCTGTTCTATCGTTTGATAGCGCTGTTCGTTCATCATGTTTCCTCCTTCGCTAATTCTCCCAGATCCTTCAGTTTTTCATCCAGACCCTTCGTTTCATTTTTTTCAATCAGCTTCGCGGATTCCCAGTGCAATTTGAAATCGGCGGAAACAATCAATTGAAGGTTCGGATATTCTTTCTTCAGCTCTTCCTCCACCTTTTTCTCGATGGATTTCTTTTTATATTTTTTCCACGGCTTCACCTGCATGGCGACAAGCAATTGATCATCTATGAAAATGACATTGGCGTGTTCGATATCCTTTTGCTTTTCCAATGTTTTTTCAATCTGCTTTTCTTTCTCGCCATCATATGTAGCATAAAAGGTCGTTATTTTTTCATCTGGACTGCTGCATCCGACAAGCAATAGACAGCAGCACAAAGCGAGTAGCATCCCTCTCAATTCCCTGCACCTCCTTTTTGTTCATAGTATCGACTTGGACGGTAATTTTTATTCAACTAGAGCAATAGCCCTGATACACGTTGCACACCTTCATATTGTAGAAGGAGTTCACATTTAGGGAGGTGAATATATGGGTTGTGGAAGAAATGGCGCAGGCGGCTTTGACGGCGGCAGCTGTGTATGCGAAGTGGTAAGCGCAATTTTCGATATCCAGAATCAAGCTGTAGAAGAAGAATGCCCAACATGTACAACAAACTGTTTCCTAGAGCCAATGGGTGGCATCGTAAACCCTGGACGTCAGACAGCAGATACTCGCGTCTTCAAACTGCTAACAAACACAGGTATGCCATTCATGGCACACTATTCCTCTGAATTCTTCGAATACAATACATCTGTCTACTTCCGTGTAGAAGACATGGTGGATGATTGCTGTGCTACATTACGGGTTTTAATTCCGTTATTTGACCGCGCTGGTGATGCTGTAAACTTGCTCGCTCCAGGCGGTACTGGATTGAACCTTGCCGAGCTTAGCGAAGTGAATTATTTCGCACCATCCGACAGCTGCATCACGGTTGACCTAAGCTGCTTCTGTGGCGTCCAATGCGTCGCCGACGTAGATCTCAACATCTGTAACTGAACAAATCATTCCATATAAAAAAGGCGGATGCATGATGCATCCGCCTTCTTTATTTTGTCGTTATATAGGCAATCGATTCAGCGGACAGCCAGATTTTCTGTCCAAGGGCGCTGACCAGCACTTCCTCACCCTTCACCTTGTCGATTGTGCCGTTCAGATGTTCCCCATTCTTCAGCTGGAAATACAGCTTCCTTTCTCTATTCACAGGCTGGGCAAAATACCTAAGCTGATGCAGGATCAGCGATGGCACTGCCTCCTTTTTCACATAGATTGACGTGCTTTCTTCCTCGATTTGGCTCGCTGGGGGCGGGGTATGAATGTACAGCAATGGATACTCCAACCGTCCACATCCTTTTTTTCATTACGATATGCGTTTGGCGCGCCATTGCTACATAATTTGGCTTAAAAACATGGTTGCCAGCCCAAGGTAGATCATCAAGCTCGTGACATCATTCAATGTTGTGATGAACGGACCCGATGCGACGGCCGGATCGATGCCCATCTTATGAATCAACAACGGGATGAACGAGCCGGCCAGCGTCGCTACCAAAATGGAGCAGCTGATGGCCCCGCCGACAAGCAGGCCGATGATCAGGCTTCCCTTCCAGAAATAAATGATGCCCACAACAATGATTGCACAGGCAATGCCCATCATCAGCCCCGTCAGCAGCTCCCGCACGAGTAGCTTCATCTTGCTCTTCTCACTCACTTCTCCCGTGGCGATTCCTCGAACGGCCACGGCGAGCGCCTGTGTTCCGCTGTTACCGGATGTACCCGAGATGAGCGGGATGAACAGGGCCAGCAGTGCCACCTGGTCCAACGTCTCTTCAAAGCGGCTCATCAGGTTGGCCGTCAGCATCCCTAAAAACAGCAGGATGATGAGCCATGGTAGCCGATTTTTCGCTGATTTGAAAGGCCCTGCATCGATATCCTCCACATCCGATATCCCGGCAAGCTTGGAGTAGTCGTCGCTCGCCTCTTCCTCGATGACGTCGATGATATCGTCGACGGTGATGATGCCCTGCAGCTCCCGGTTCTCATTGACGACGGGAAGAGCCAGAAAGTTGTAGTCCTTCATAATCTGCGCCACTTGCTCCTGGTCGTCCGCCAAGCCGACCGACACGACACGGTCGCTCATGATATCTCTTATAAGCGTATCCTCATCCGCGATAATGAGATCGCGCAATGACAGGACGCCCGTCAGCTGGTGCCCGTCATTGACGACGAAGATGTAATAGATCGTTTCGGCGGTCGGTGCCTCCCTGCGCATAACCGCCATGGCGGAGCGGACGGTGGAGCTTTCGAGGATCGATACATACTCCGTCGTCATAATGGCTCCCGCCGTGTATTCGGCGTATGCCAGCAGTTCGT
The DNA here is from genome assembly GCA_045605545.1 of Lysinibacillus sp. GTDB lineage: Bacteria > Bacillota > Bacilli > Bacillales_A > Planococcaceae > Lysinibacillus_B. The sequence goes on along the minus strand of JAZUQF010000281.1, from coordinate 281 downwards.
TGATTTCCTCTGCCGTCTCGCTGTCCATCATTTCAAGATAGCTTTCACGCTCTTTATTATCAAGTTCATACAAGACGTCTACTGCGTCATCGGTATACATCTCCGACAGCATGGCCGCCCCGTAGGAAGTATCCATCTCTTTCAGATAGTCCTGATACCGGTCGTCTTCAAGCTCCAGTTCACGGAAGATGATGGCCATGTCTTGGGGGGATAGAAAATGATACATGGTCTCCCGTATATCCGGGCCCACCTTCTCGTAAAATTGCGCTTGATCGTACGGG
>JAZUQF010000280.1:0-2099 GCA_045605545.1 Lysinibacillus sp. | reverse complement strand
CTGATGGCCGCAGACATCCTTCTATATAATACGGATATCGTACCGGTCGGAGATGACCAGAAGCAGCATATCGAGCTGACGCGCGACCTTGCCGAGCGCTTCAATAAACGCTACAACGACGTGCTCACAATCCCCGACATCCGCCTGCCGAAAGCGGGGGCACGCATCAAATCGCTGCAGGAGCCGACAAAGAAGATGAGCAAGTCCGACCCGAATACGAAGGCGACAATCCGTCTGCTCGATACGCCGAAGGAAATCGAGAAGAAGATCAAGTCCGCCGTTACGGATTCAGACGGCATCGTCAAATACGATGTCGAGAACAAGCCTGGCGTCTCCAACCTATTGACGATTGAGTCCGCCCTGTCCGGCGTGTCCATCGCACAGCTGGAGCAAAAATATGAAGGCAAGGGGTACGGCGATTTCAAGGCCGGCGTCGCCGCTGCCGTCATCGAGCATTTAACACCGATCCAGGAACGTTATTATGCCCTGATCGACTCCCCGGAACTTGACACCATTCTAGATGAAGGTGCCGCAAAAGCGAACGCCATCGCCTCCAAGACGCTCAAGAAGATGGAGAACGCGATGGGCCTAGGTCGTAAACGACGCTGAACAAGACAATGAGCGACCCAATCGCCAGATAGAACTCCGTCGTATGCAATAAGTAATTGAATACGGCATGCCATGAATAGCCGAGTGTACGGTAGTTCAAATACAGGATGCATTGCGTGATGGAAGTCACGCACAATCCGTAGCTGACAAGAAAAAGTGCATATCGGAACATGTCATCAACCTTTCCATAAAAAAGTCACCTCTTTTCGGGGTGGCTTTTTTCATGAAGAAAAGCTGCTCCATTCCTGCCCGCCCCTTGCCATTCATCTTCCCTCGGCAACATGGTATCCATAAGGTATGTATCGCCTAGTCAAAGCGCCGGTTTTTTAGCTGCCCCCTCTTTTTGTTGGACAATGCAAAAGAAAAACCAGTAGCTTAAGCTACTGGTACTAACTTATTCATATCTTTTAAATAAAAGACTTGCATTATGTCCACCAAAGCCCAATGAATTGCTTAGGGCGTACTCGATATCCGCCTGGCGTGCCTCATTCGGTACATAATCCAGGTCGCACTCCGGATCTGCCTCCTGCAGATTGATCGTCGGCGGCAAAATGCCTTCCTTCAGTGCCAGTACCGTGAAGATTGCCTCCACACCGCCTGCAGCGCCCAATAGGTGGCCTGTCATGGATTTTGTTGAACTCATCGCCAGCTGATAGGCATGTTCCCCAAACACAGTCTTTACCGCCTGTGTTTCGAACTGGTCGTTGTAGGGTGTACTTGTACCATGGGCATTGATGTAGCCGACCTGGGAAGGGTCCACACCTGCTGTCGACAATGCCATCGCCATCGCACGCGCCGCCCCCTCGCCGTCCGGAGCAGGAGCCGTAATATGATGAGCATCCCCTGTAGCTCCGTAGCCAAGCACCTCACCGTAGATTTTTGCCCCACGTGCCTTGGCATGCTCCAATTCTTCCAAAATCAGCACGCCGGCACCTTCCGAAATGACAAAGCCGTCACGGTTTTTATCGAACGGACGTGAAGCAGTGGCAGGGTCGGGATTTGTCGTCAATGCCGTATTGGCGCAGAAGCCGGCCAATGCCATATTGACGATCGGTGCCTCGGCTCCGCCGGTCACCATCACATCCGCATCGCCGCGCTCGATGACCTTGAAGGCATCACCGATGGAATTCGCCCCTGATGCACAGGCCGTCACGGAGCAGGAGTTAGGTCCTTTCGCTCCCAAATAGATGGATACTTGGCCAGATGCCATATCCGGAATCAGCATCGGTATGAAGAACGGGCTTACGCGTCTCGCCCCGCGCTCCTGGAACGTCAGGAACTGCTGCTCGTACGTCTCCATCCCGCCGATGCCAGAACCGATCCAGACACCTACCCGGTGCGCATTGCCTTCGTTGATTTCCAGCCCTGAATCCTGATGCGCCATCATGGCAGATGCCAGCGCATATTGCGTAAAGCGGTCCATCTTGCGCGCTTCCTTGCGGTCGGCATACTGCTCTATGTCGAAATCCTTGATTTCCGCCGCTACCTTG
>JAZUQF010000279.1:0-12699 GCA_045605545.1 Lysinibacillus sp. | reverse complement strand
ATCTCTTTTGCAAGACGATCGGAGAATTCGAAAATGCTGTTTACATATTCATACTCTGAAGAATTGATTTCACCGCCTTTGTAGCTGTCCGTCAGGATGATGCGAAGCTCCTCCTCCGAGTGTGCCACTTCCGATTCGGATACGACCCGCAGCCCGAATAGGCGGCCGAGCGCACGTGCCGAACCGTTCAAGGCGCGGATGAACGGGTACATGATGTTATGGAATAAAATCAGTGGTCCTGCCAAGCGCAGCGTCAGTTCTTCAGATTTTTGAATAGCAAATGATTTTGGTGTTAACTCCCCTACAACAACGTGCAAGAATGTGACAATTGCGAATGCAAGAGCAAAAGACAGAATAGAAGTGACATTCGTTTCCAAACCGAACAACTCAAATAATGGATGCAGAATCAAATCGAATGTCGGTTCACCCAGCCAACCAAGACCGAGTGCTGTAATCGTGATGCCCAATTGGCATGCAGATAGGTATTCATCCAGATTGGAGATGACCTTCTTCGCCTTGATCGCCCTTTTATCGCCTTCCACGACAAGCTGGTCGATCCGGGTTGTCCTTACCTTTACAATGGCAAACTCTGTTGCAACGAAAAATGCCGTAGCGGCAATTAATAGAGCGAATGCTCCGAGCTTAATGGTTAGCTCAACTATGTCTACGTCCAAATACCATCTTTGCTTACGGCGCAAATGAGCGAGGCAAGCAAAGAATACACCTCCTATGAGAAAAAATGTTAGATAAGATAATCATAAAATATTTCGCGGGAAAAAACAAACGCTGCCTTCTGCAAAAAGATTTCACCTGTCTGGAACGTCCGTATAGTAAATGCCTTTGCCAAGCTTGTTGATTTACCTTTTAATATTAGTAGAATCTTATAGAAGTTGATTTCCGCTACAGCCGGATCGCCCGCCTGTAAGAGAATGTGCAATCCGACAATAGAATTTTTATATGGAGGCCGAGCAGTTGCCAAGCGTATTGTGTTGATTTAACTTGTGGGCTTGCCAGATGAAATAATATATTTTTAACATTGACACCGGAAAAAAATGTATGTTAAGGTTAATTTACACTAAATAATTGAAAGAATGGAGGAGCGGAAAATGATCGTCATCAAAAAAATTCGCCAGCAATTTCACATCATCCTCCAATCCTGCCAGCCATTCTTTTCATTATTTGCTTAAAACGCGCATATAAAGAAGGAGTACAGGTGAGGTGTACCTGTACTTTTTTTAGGCACTTATCCTAAAAAAGGATAGGTGCCTTTTTTATTGGCTTTTTCTCGGTGCCGTTCGCGGATATATCAGAGGATTTGCAGGTAACGGCGCGTACCTAGCCAGTGTGAAAAAACGGAGGGGGAATAAACATGGGCATCATCAAGGCTGCAAGAACGTTTTTTACAAAGGAATCGCTTGATAGCGGGTAGTGGAATCGACGGAGGAGAAGGGGAAGATAACGATGTTTGATGTGTTGTTTAAACTGAAGTGGTTTTTTAAAGAGTATCAAAAGCAATATACGGTGGCAATCGTCCTGCTGATCATGGCGAGTGTCATTGAAGTGCTGCCGCCGTGGCTGGTGGGGGAGGCGATCGACGATATGACAGAAGGGACGCTCACTGCCGGGCTGCTCTGGACGTATGTCGGCGCGATTCTACTGGTAGTGGCCGTCAGCTATGCGATGGGCTATGTCTGGCAGTACCAGCTGTTCGGCGGTGCCATCAAGCTGGATCGCATATTACGGAGAAGGCTCATGCATCAGTTTTTAAAAATGACGCCTACATTTTATGAAAAGAACCGGACAGGGGACCTGATGGCACGTGCGACGAATGATTTGAACGCCGTGTCGCTGACAGCCGGATTCGGGGTCATGACGCTGATCGACTCCACCGTCTATATGGGGGCCATCATCTGTGCGATGGGGTTCTTCATTTCCTGGAAGCTGACGTTTTTCGCCATGCTGCCGATTCCAATCATGGCCATCATTATTCAATATTTAGGGAAGATACTGCATGAGCGTTTCATGGTGGCGCAGGAATCGTTCGGTGAGCTGAATGACAGCGTTCTGGAATCCGTGGCGGGGGTGCGCGTCATCCGCGCCTATGTACAGGAGGAGAAGGATGAACAGCGCTTTGCCGATATGAGTGAGGATGTGTACAAGAAAAATATGAAAGTGGCCTTCATCAACGGCTTGTTCATGCCAATTACGAAGGTAGGAACGGCAATTTGCTATGTAGTGGCACTGGGCTATGGGGCAGTCCTTGTTTCCAACGGGGAACTGACGGTCGGCCAGCTTGTATCCTTCAACGTCTACCTGGGGCTTGCGGTGTGGCCGATGTTTGCCATCGGTGAGCTGATCAATGTCATGCAACAGGGGAGCGCTTCCCTGGACCGTGTACAGGAGGCGCTCGATTATGAAGCGGACGTGCAAAACCCTGCTTCCCCGCAACAAATCGATGTACCGCATGCAATCGGCTTTGACAGCTTTACATTCCAATATCCATTATCCCAGGTGAAGAACTTGCAGCGAATTTCCCTTGATTTGAAAAAGGGGCAGACGCTAGGGATTGTCGGAAAGACCGGGGCAGGGAAGACGACGTTCATCCGCCAGCTTCTGATGGAATATCCGCTCGGGGAAGGGCAGATTGTCATTGGCGATGTGGATCTATCGAAGCTGTCCAAGGAGCAGGTGCTTGACTGGATCGGCTATGTACCGCAGGACCACGTGCTGTTTTCCCGCACAATCCGTGACAACATCCGTTTCGGAAAAGAGGATGCCACGGAAGAAGAAATCGTAGAAGCAATCCGCCTGGCCTATTTCGAAAAGGATCTGGCTCATTTACCGATGGGATTGGAGACGCTGGTCGGGGAGAAGGGCGTATCGCTGTCCGGTGGTCAAAAGCAGCGTGTATCCATTGCACGTGCGCTCATCAAGAATCCGGAAATATTAATCTTGGATGATTCCCTGTCGGCAGTGGATGCGAAGACGGAATCGAAAATCATCGAGAACATCCAGACGGAGCGGGCAGGGAAGACGACGATCATCTCGACGCACCGCCTCTCGGGCATCCAGCATGCGGATGAAATCATCGTATTGGATGAAGGGTGCATTGCAGAACGCGGGACGCATGAGGAGCTGCTTGCTCTAGGCGGCTGGTATAAAGAGCAGTACGACCGCCAGCAGTTAGAGGAGGTGGACGCATGAGTACATCGAAAAGGCTGTACCTCTATGCATTGAAGTTCAAGAAACCGATTTTGATCGGTCTGTTTTTACTGACGATGGCCGTCCTGACAGATATTGCAGGGCCGTTCATCGCCAAGTATATCATCGACCATTATATGGAGCCGGGCAATCTGCAGGGAGAACCGATTGCATGGCTATTGGCGTTATTCTTCCTGTTGGCCGTGCTGACCGCGGTATTCCGCTACTTCATGTTTTTAAGCCTGCAGCAGGGGGCCAACCGCATCGTTCAGCAGATGAGGAAAGATGTGTTCGGGCACATCCAGACATTGCCGGTCCATTACTTTGATAATCTGCCGGCCGGGAAAGTCGTCGCCCGCGTGACGAATGATACGGAAGCAGTGCGCAACCTATATGTGACGGTGCTTTCACAGTTTGCGACGAGCATCATTTCGATTGCCGGTGTGTACGTCGCATTGTTCATCCTGAATTGGAAGATGGCGTCGTTCACATTGATCCTCATCCCAATCGTCTATATCTGGATGATTCTATACCGCAAATACGCATCTGCCTATAACCACGTCATCCGGACGAAGATTGCGGACATCAATGCGATGATCAATGAATCAATCAATGGGATGACGATCATCCAGGCGTTCCGTCGTGAAGATCAGATGAAGAAGGAGTTTGCGGAAATGAACGACGAGCATTATGAATACAACCGCAAGCTGCTTGTCTTGGACTCAGCGACTGCGCATAATTTGGTGAATGTCCTGCGGCTCGTCATGTTTGCCGCGTTCATCTTCTACTTCGGTACGCAATCGATGACATTGCCCGAAGCGGTGACGGCGGGAACGCTCTATGCATTCGTCGACTATATCACCCGCCTCTTCAATCCAATCGTCAATATCGTCAGCCAGTTTTCCCAGCTGGAACGGTCGCTGGTGGCGAGTTCGCGCGTATTCGAGCTGTTGGAACAGAGCGGGGAGGATGTAAGCAAGGAACGCGTGCCCCGCTATCAGGGGAATGTCGTATTCGAAGATGTGTCGTTTGCCTATAAAGGGGACGACTACGTATTGAAGAACCTGAATTTCGAGGCGAAAAAGGGGGAGACGGTGGCGCTGGTCGGCCATACCGGCTCCGGAAAAAGCTCCATCATGAACCTGCTGTTCCGCTTCTATGACCCGCAAAAGGGAAGAATCCTTATTGACGGCAAGGATTTGGCCAGCCTTTCACGTCAGGCTGTACGCGACCATATGGGCATCGTCCTGCAGGATCCGTATCTATTTACAGGCACCATTGCATCGAACGTCAGCCTGAATGACGAGCGGATTTCCCGTGAGACGGTTGAAAAGGCGCTGGCTGCTGTCGGCGGGGAGCGTGTACTGAAGAATCTGGAGAAGGGAATGGATGAACCGGTCATCGAAAAGGGGAGCACGCTTTCCTCGGGGCAGCGCCAACTCATTTCATTTGCGCGGGCGCTCGCATTCGACCCGGCGATCCTCATCCTGGATGAGGCCACATCAAACATCGATTCGGAGACGGAGGAAATCATCCAGCATGCGATGGATGTATTGAAGGAGGGACGTACAACCTTCATCATCGCCCACCGCCTATCGACGATTAAAAATGCAGATAAAATTCTGGTGCTGGACCGTGGCGAGATTGTGGAGCACGGTACGCATGACGAACTAATTGCCCTGGGAGGCCGCTATGAAACGATGTACCGTCTACAGGCCAAGTCATTGCATGCCTGATTGGGCGGGATGAAGAATCGCGCATATAGAAGGAGCAAATAAAAACAGGGAGGGGAAATGCTGCATTTTCCCTTCCTGTTTTTTGAGTGTAGGAAGAATAAAGTGCAGGAAAATTTTTATTTCGTATTGCGAAGTTTATAGGAACGTCGTATTATTTAGGGAAACGAAGTAAAAAGGAGATGGAGTGCATTTCCGTGAAAAAATGGCTTCAAATAATGAAATCATATAATCAGAATGTCCGTACGTTTATGATGGCGAATATCCTCATCCAAATCGGGATGGGGGTCTTCAGTGTCATGTACAATCTATATATCCGCGAGCTGGGGCTGCCGGAAGCGGTGAACGGAAGCGTCATCTCCGTGACCTCCCTGGCGACAGCCATCATGCTTGTGCCGTCGGGAATCCTGAGTGATAGGCTCGGGCGCAAGCGGGTCCTCATCACGGGAACGGCATTGACGGCGCTCATGCTGTTTGGGAGGAGCATCGTGACAGCCGAGCAGCCGATGCTCATACTCGGATTTGCGACAGGCGTCGTGTGGGCCCTGGCGCAGGTGTCGGGGGTGCCTTTTCTGGCTGAAAATTCAAGGCCCGCCGAGCGTATGCAGCTATTCAGCATACACTTTGCGCTTGTCACCGTGGCGAACGTAGTAGGAAGCCTGCTTGGAGGCATGATTGCGGATTTTGCGCTGATGCTGGGGGCAGGGGATGTGGCCAGCATCCAGATTTCCCTGTTGACAGGTGTGCTATGCTTTGTGGCGGGCCTGCTGCCGCTCTTTTCTTTGAAGCCCGTCGACACAAGGACGGGGGAAGAAGAAAAGGGACAGAACGAAGAGGTCCATACGGTGGCGGATTTCAAGACGAATGTAAAAGTGATCATTCTCTTCAGCATTGCCAATTTGTTGATCGGTACGGGTTCCGGCCTTGTCATTCCGTACCTCAATTTATATTTCGCCAATCGATTCGATGCGACGAATTCGTATATCGGCTTCATCCTGGCACTCGGTTCAGCAATGACGGCGGTTGCCATGCTGATCGGGCCCCGTCTTGTGAGAAGGGTGGGGAAGGTGCGGGCATTGGTCATTTTCCAGATTGCCTCGATTCCGTTCCTGTTTTTGACGGCCTATACAAACCTGCTGTTCCTGGCGTCCATCGGCTTTTTGCTGAGGCAGGCGCTGATGAATGCGGGTAATCCGATCCAGAGCGCGATTGCGATGGATGTAGTGCACGACAAATATAAAGGGCTTGCCAATTCGGTCAACCAGATGGTGTTCAATATTGGATGGGCGACAATGGGCATCCCCGCTGCATGGCTTGTCACCAAATACGGTGTGTACTGGGGCTATGCTTACGCCTTTTCCATCACGGGAATCTTGTATTTGATCGCCTCCATCTACTTCTACTTCATATTCGGAAAGCATTATGTGAAAAAGAGGGAAAAAACAAAAGGACTTGCTACTACGGTGTAGAAGCAGTCCTTTTGTGCGTTGGAAGGGAATACGGGGCTTGGCTCAATCAGCGTTCTATTTGATGCAGTATGGAAAGAGGCAACGGGCGCACCTTTCTTCCTGTGCTCAAAGGGCCGGATAGACAAAAAAAGGCGGCAAGTGATGATCCAATGGATATCCTTGCCGCCGTCTTTTCCTATTTATTGGGCCACGGCCTCTTCTAAAGAGACAGGAGCAGCTTCCTTCTTCACTTCGAGATACTGGATCTGGTGTCCATCCTTTTCCTTGATGGAAAATTTGAAGCCTTCATGATAAAGAGACTTTTCCATATCCAGGTCCACATCATTCGTGAAATACCAGCCGCCGATCGTATCGACGTCGTCATGCTCTAAATCGATGTATAAAAGCTTGGCGACATCATCAAGAAGCACTTGCGAGTGGATGATGTAGTGGTCCTCGCCGATGCGGCGTACTTCAGGAATCTCATCATCATCGAACTCGTCACGGATTTCACCGACAAGCTCCTCCAGAATGTCCTCGACCGTCACCATACCGCTCGTACCGCCGTATTCATCCAGCAGGATGGCAATATGGATACGCTCCTTCTGCATTTTCTGTAGCAAATCATGGATCGGCATCGTTTCAATCGCCCGGACGACCGGGTTGATGAAGTCCGTCAATTGGAAGGATTCCGGACGGATGCGGTTCTTCATCCCCAGCGTCAGGAAGTCCTTGATGTTCAGGAATCCTAGAATGTGGTCGCGATCCCCTTCGTAGATAGGGTAGCGTGTATAGCGTTCTTCCGAAATCTGCGTCAATACTTCCTCAAATGTAGCATCGACTTCGAAACCTATGATATCTGTACGAGGCACCATAATTTCACGTGCAATTTTATCATCAAACTCAAATACATTGTTCACGTATTTCAATTCGTTCATATTGATTTCGCCTGATTTGTAGCTTTCCGATAATAATAGACGAAGCTCTTCCTCTGTATGCGACAGTTCGTGTTCACTGGCCGGCTTCATGCCAAACAGGCCGACAAGAAGGCGGGCAGAACCGTTCAAGAACCAGATGAACGGATAAAGAATCTTATAGAAGAGCATAATCGGCTTGGCAAAAGCGAGTGTGACCGCTTCCGCCTTCTGGATTGCGACTGTTTTCGGCGCCAGTTCCCCCACGACTACGTGCAGGAAAGTGGCGATGGCGAAGGCGGCACCGATTGTAAACCAATGGATGTAGTCAGTCGGTATCCCAATCGATTCAAACAAAGGATGCAGGATGAATTCGAAGGTCGATTCCCCGACCATACCGATACCAAGGGCCGTTACTGTAATCCCCAGCTGGCAGGCCGAAAGATATTCATCGAGATGAGTCGTCACGTTCTTCGCTGCAAGCGATCCTGCCTTGCCTTCTGCTACAAGCTGGTCAATACGAGATTGACGCACCTTTACGATGGCGAATTCCGTCGCCACGAAAAAGGCGGTTAATGCCAATAAAATGATAAAAATCGTTAAGTTAATTGCGGTGGACAATTAGTCGTTCTACTCACGAAGTAGAACGTTCACCTCCTAGTTATTTAAAAGTAGTAATAGAGACTGCATGAGTGCCACACTTTCAGGCGACACTTTTTTCCGTATCTTTTGCTTCTCGTTTTCGTCGAGCTGCTCCATCAGCTTTGCGACATCATGTTCAAGCTTTTTCATCTGGAGACGAATCACCTGAATATCGACCTCTTCAGCGACGGGCTCCTCGACGTTCAAAAGCCGCCGAATCTCCTCTAGGCACTTGCCCTCGGATTTCTGCTCTTCAATCCAATGAATCCGTTCTACCATTGCGCGGTCGTAATAGCGATAATTTGATGCGGAACGTTCCACCTGCAATAGGCCGAGGTTCGTATAATAATCGATTGTTCGCTTTGTTACGCCCGTCTGCGCAGCCAATTCACCTATTTTTAATTTCTCGTTCCCATATTATCACCCCAAACCGTCACGTTATAGTTCAATTATAGTGTATTTTGTCGATTTTGTCGACCTCATTGAGCTGGATGTTCAAGCCAGGCGAGCGGCAGGCCCGCCCGCCTTCCATCAATCATACACATGGAACAACATCAGCTCATGGATCATTTTTTCCACGCTTGGCCGGTCTTCGGATGCCGGGGCTTCGCCGATGTACCGGATGCCGCCGTCTTTTTTGTATTCCGCCTGATAGCGCTTCTGCTTATAGAAGAATGTCAGCGCCCAGCCCGGAAGCTGCGTGTTTTCGTATAGAGGCTTATAACTAAAATGCTGGATCATGGAACTTCCCTCCCTCTTCAATCGTACTTGATAAAGGGGCCCTATGCAATCGCCCAACAGCCTATAATTTCTATTCCGGTGGTATAATAAGGAGAGCTAAAAAGAAATGAGAGGATTCAATGGATAATTTATTTGTGTTGATTTTGTTTCTAGCAGGTGTCGGTGCAATTGTCGGAGCAGCAACGAACTATCTGGCAATCAAGATGCTTTTCCGTCCATACAAGCCCATCTATTTTATGAAATGGCGGCTGCCGTTAACACCCGGACTCATCCCGAAGCGCCGCGATGTACTGGCCATCCAGCTGGGGAAGACGGTATCGGAGTATCTGCTGACGCCCGCTACCATTAAAAAGAAATTTTTATCGGTTGAGGTACGCCAAAATGTGCTGCAGTTCGCGCAGAACAAGGTCGAGCAGGAAATCTTCCTGAACGACAAGACGTTGAAGGACTGGCTTGATCTGGCGGGCTTTAGCCATCTGCCTGCCACGGTGGAGGGCAAGGTGGACGTCCTCATCTATAATCAGTTTGACAACATGAAGCACGTCCTATCGACGAAGAAAATCCGGGAGCTCCTGCCGGATGGGTTGGAGCCTGTGCTCGATGGGAAGGTGGAGGATGCAGTTGGGCAGATTCTCCAAAAGGGCGAGGACTACTTTTTATCACCTGAAGGGACTATGGCAATCCGCAATATGCTGGACGACTTTTTATCGTCAAAAGGATCGATCGGCGGCATGATCCAGATGTTCGTCGGTGATTCCTCTTCGCTTGTTGAAAAAGTGCAACGGGAGCTGGTGAAGTTCATGCAGGCACCTGGGACAAGCGCGCTCCTGAACAGGATCTTCATAGCAGAATGGGAGAAAATCAAGGAGCGTCCGGCAATGGACTTCATGAAGGATATCGATTTCGATGGCATCGCAGGCAATATCCAGGCATATGCTAAACGTGAATTGGCGCTGGATGAACGTCTCAATAAAACAATCCATCATTACTGGCCACAAGGGAATGAATGGGCGAAAAACGAGCTGCTTCCGAAATTGCTTGATAAAGTGTTCAAAGAAGCGGAAAATAAAATAGAAGATGTATTGAAGCGTCTGAATCTGTCGGAAGTCGTCCGCGAGCAGGTCGATACATTCCCGATAGCCAAATTGGAAGAGCTCGTGCTGGGCATCATCAGCAAGGAGCTTCGACTGATTACATGGCTCGGTGGAATCATCGGCGGTCTGGTCGGTATTGTGCAAGCCTTCATCGTGTTCTTTACAAACTAATCTAAAAGAGAGTAGGCATACAAATGGTCAATATTTATGAAGATATCAATAAGCTGGAAGCTACCTTCCGCAACACGGAGGAATTCAAAGCGCTGCAGGCATCAGTGGAGGAAGTCCGTGCTGACGAAGAGGCGCGTGTGCTATTCACGAATTTCCGTGATGTTCAAATGAAGCTGCAGCAGAAGCAGGCAGCGGGGGAAGAGCTTCTGGAGGATGAATACGTCTACTTGCAGAAGGCGGCACAGCTTGCGCAGCAAAATCCGAAAATCTTAGCAATGCTTGAAGCGGAGATGGCGATGAGCGCTGTTTTAGAAGAAGTAAACCGTATTTTGGTCAAACCAATCCAGTCATTATACGACGGGCTGTAAGCAACTATGAGGATCGTACATATTGTACGGTCCTTTTTTCATGCCCGTTCTGGGATGTTTTATACAACAGCTTGAAAAAATTAAATTCTTGAATCATTCATTCCTATGGTGTAGGCTGATTTTTGTTACAATAGATGAGATGTTTTTGAATGAAGATTGGCGAAATGGATGAATATAAGGAAAGTAGAGAATATAGATGAAAACCATACACATTGAAGAACAATTTAAAGATGACTGGAACCGTGTGCTGAACCATATTGCGAATCTTTTCTACGAGGACTCCATCATCTCGTTCTCGAAGGACGGGTCGGATATGTCGATTTCCTTCAAGCATGATATAGATGAAGACTTTACGATTACGACGGCGGCCAAGCTGATTGTGGACGGCCAGGAGTATACGAGCGACTATTCGATCGGCTATGCGACGGAAGGTACGGAAAAGGAACGCAACATCCGCATGAAGCGTGCGCTTTCCCATGTCATGCTCGATGTATTGGAGCAATACACAGGCATGACGCAGCAATGGGGCATCCTGACAGGTGTGCGTCCGACTAAGCTCTACCATAAATACCGCAAGGCAGGCCTGCCGGAGGAGGAAATCTTCGCCGTGCTGCGCAAGGACTTCCGCTTGTCCGAGGCGAAGATCAGCCTGATGAAGGAGATTGTCGCCCGCCAGCTGCAGGTCATCCCTGATCTGGACGAAATCGGCCGTGAAATTTCCATCTACATCGGCGTCCCGTTCTGTCCGACAATGTGCGCGTACTGCACATTCCCAGCGTATGCCATCCAATCCAACCGGAAGGCGGGTCGGGTGGAGAAGTTCATCGACGGCCTGCATATTGAACTCCGTGAAATGGGCAAATGGCTGACGGAGAAGAACATGCGCATCACGTCCATCTACTGGGGAGGCGGCACGCCGACTTCAATCGAGGCGGAGGAAATGGATGCCCTCTACCAGACGATGTTCGAATCGTTCCCGAATAGGGAATCTATCCGCGAAATCACGGTCGAGGCGGGCCGTCCGGATACGATTACTCCGGAAAAAATCGAGGTGCTGAAGAAGTGGGGCATCGACCGCATTTCCGTCAACCCGCAATCGTATACGCAGGAGACGCTGAAGGCGATTGGACGCCATCATACCGTGCAGGAGACGATCGATAAATTCTGGCTGTCGCGCAATATGGGCATGAATAATATCAATATGGACCTGATCATCGGCCTGCCGAATGAAGGCATCGAGGAATTCCGGCATTCGCTGGAGGAATCGGCGAAGATGCAGCCTGAATCGCTGACCGTCCATACATTGAGCTTCAAGCGTGCTTCTGAAATGACGCGCAACAAGGATAAATATAAGGTGGCCGACCGTGAGACAGTAGCGGAAATGATGCAGATGGCAAGCGACTGGACGAAGGAAAATGGCTATGTGCCTTACTACCTGTACCGTCAAAAGAACATTTTGGGCAACCTTGAAAACGTCGGCTACTGCAAGCCGGGGGAAGAATCAATCTACAATATCGTCATCATGGAGGAAGTGCAGACGATTCTGGGAATCGGCTGCGGCGCTTCATCGAAATTCGTGCATCCCGAAACAGGGAAGATCACGCAGTTCCATAACCCGAAGGATCCTGCCGCCTACATCATGACTTTCGAAGATGCCATCAAGAAAAAGATCGACATTCTGAATGAATTGTATGCCTGAATGTAAACGCGGGGAGTCAATTGGCTCGACTAGGTAGTGCCACCCATCCGATATCACCGTCTTGAGCGCGGATAAGGAAGCCTCCACTATTAACGGGGCTTCGATTGGGTGGAAGGTGGTATATGATAATGTATCCTTCCTGATTGACAGGGAATGCCGGGAAGTATGCAAAACTGCTGAACACAAAAGGAGAGGTTGTCAGTGAAAGTGAATAACTATACCCTTGATCGTTTTGAGGCGGATTACGCCATCTTTTTAAAAAGACCCAATGAAACCGAGCAATTGCTCATTCATCGCGATGACATCCATGTCCCTGTAAAAGAAGGGGACATCGTAAGAATCAAGGATGATGGAGAAAGCTACGAAATCGAGGTGCTGGCAGAAGAAACACAGGCTGCCAAGGACCGGGTCAGAAATCTGCTGGACCAGCTTAGACAAAAATGACAGCGGCAAAAGCCAGCCCGTACATGCCGGACACCAACCGAGCGTGTGCGGTTTTTTTTATATGAAAAATCCTTCATAAATCATCGGAATTTTATGACTTTATTGTGCTAAAATGAATGTATACATATCTAGACTTAGGAGCGAAACCGATGACAGTAAAAACAATCATTTTTGATCTTGACGACACATTGCTGTGGGATCAGAAGTCTGTAAAGACAGCGTTTGAAAAAACATGCGAATACGC